>JAGKXD010000162.1 GCA_021151525.1 Cellvibrionaceae bacterium
ATATGTTACAGTATTTTATAAGCTTTTTTTAAACACTTTTGTTGCTTGTTTAGCTATTTCGTTCATCTCGTGATCAGCGCACGTCAGATGTGCATAAAAAAGTTAGTGGTCATTAACCGTGAATCCTCGGTAGAAGCAAAATTTTCACAATGCAAGCAATATTCAACAAATTTTTATATCGCGTAAAAAAGTCGATTTTGAAGCTCTGAATGCTGGATTTTACACTTTATTTGCGAACAAATTGGCCATAGCCACCGTCAGCATAGAGCAAGGGTGCAAATTCAACATCGCCAAGGCGTACTTGCTGAATATGTGCAATAACGATTTGATGGGTGCCGTAGCTAATGAACATATCTGTTTCACAGAAAAACACAGCCTGAGCATCTGCCAGATAAAGAGACGATTTGTCTTGTCGCCAATCCCCCAAACTAAACCGATCCTTTCCGCGCTCACGTCCAGCACATAGATTGGAGATATCTTCATGCTCAGCCCCAAGGATATTTACCGAAAACTTGCTACCTTGAGTGGAAAAATATTCTTGTTGGGAAACTAGTTTATTGATGCAGACCAACAAAGACGCAGGACTATCAGAAACAGAGGTTACTGAGGAAGCGGTCATCGCAAATTTTTCATTGCCTATAGGTGCTGCAATTACGCAGACCCCTGAGGCTAATCGACGCATCCCCAGCTTCATTGCTTCGCTTACAGACTTATCATGCATAACAGTTCCTCGTTCTTATTAACTCCTTATTCTGACAGAGACTTCCCGCGATACAAGTAAGAAACCTTTAAAAGTAAACTATGAGGTTACTAAGCGGACAACTTGCCTAGAAAATATCTAAACCCAAGAATAAATTGAATTTTTTTAATTTTTTCGTTGACGAACTTGGGGGGCATCGATAATATGCGCACCACTTGAAATGCACTGCATATTAAGTCTTCGGAGTGTAGCGCAGTCCGGTAGCGCGTCTGCTTTGGGAGCAGAATGTCGGGGGTTCGAATCCCTCCACTCCGACCACTTTTTGAATCAACCTAGATTCAGACTCCAGCAAGTGCCCGTAGCTCAGCTGGATAGAGCATCCGCCTTCTAAGCGGATGGTCGCAGGTTCGAATCCTGCCGGGTGCGCCATCTAATTTGTACTCGGAAAACTCCTCTTTTATGGTGGCTGTAGCTCAGTTGGTAGAGCCCAGGATTGTGATTCCTGTTGTCGCGGGTTCGATCCCCGTCAGCCACCCCAATTTCCTCTTAAAAAATCCCTTGTAAATCATGACTCTAGCAATCACTTTGCGATCGCTATTTTAATTCTTTGTTTAAATCACACCGTTTAGTGGGCACCAAGTGGGCACCAATCTGAAAAGCCCGCCAGCTCTCGCTTTGGCGTGATTTTGCAGCAGCCCTAAAGATTCAAACCCCTGCAAAGCCTTTCAAACCGTAAAACACCTAAAAACAGCGATAACCATACATCGTGCGCCCTTGGTTCACTTGGGCGCTTCACTGCACGCAAATTTTGCACAGAAGCCGCAGGTCGGGGATGAGTGATTTTTGCCCCCTGTGCGCACCTGTTTGAATGTTTTTTGGTCAGCAGCACCCTGCCCCCGACTTGTATTGTCGATTGCCTCAGGAATATACTGGTTGCACATACAGTGCGAGGGCGATATGACTGCAATCAGATATCAATTCAACGGGTGCGCGGAGGTGGTTACCCTTACATCTAAGGGAAGCCATGGGTGGGTTACTATTCGTCTACACGGTGGCAAAGAAGCTCGCATGCCGTGGCTAGGTTTCGTATGCACTGCAGCAACTCAGAGCATGCCCGAAGGTGCCTATGCAAAAATGTTGGCGCTCCAAGTAAGCAATGGTGATCCAAACCGCAATGACACAAAATGGATTGACGTTGAAAAGAACCAATATGTTCTTTGTTGGCGTGTGTTGTTCGCAACAGGCAAGGAAGTTAGGTGGGGCGTTTACGGTCTTGTTAATGATAAAGGTTGCCCAATTGTTATGGTTGATAAATCCTATACACCACCACAAGGGCCACAAAGCGCAAAACTTTTGTTTTTAGATAAAAGCAAAAAGCAAATCCAATCCGAAAAAAAACTGGCTTAAAATATTTTTGTGAGGTCATTATGTGTGGGCGTTTATACGTAAAAGAAACACCAGCCATTCATGAATTGCTTAAACAATTTAATATTTCAAATAGTATTCCAGAACTCTACAACATTGCCCCTACCGAGCATATCCCGGTTATTTACCAAGCAGGCAATGAATATCATATTGCAGGCATGCGTTGGTGGTTGCACCCAAGTTGGAGCAAAGACGAACCCAATCAAAAATACGCTTCTTTTAATGCAAGAATTGAAACCGTATTAACAACCCCAACCTTTCGCGGCGCAGTAAAACGTCAACGCGGAATTATCCCAGCACATGCTTTTGTTGAATGGAAAACAGAAGGTAAAGATAAACAACCGTTTTTTATTGAATCAGTTAATGAGCCGCTAGCTATCGCAGCCATTTGGGATATATGGCAAGAGCATTTACTAAGCTGTTCTATCATAACGCAGCCAGCAAATGATGATTTTTCAAAAATTCATTCACGCATGCCACTAAGTTTGAAAGGCGAACAAATAAAACGGTGGCTTAATCCAGATGAAGATGCAAAATCGTTAATCGATGAATTTAACGGGCACTCCTTAACACTCACATCACGGGCAATTAGCAATCAAATTAATAATGCTCGCAATAAAGTTGCACCAATTTTTTTGTGAATTAAAAAAATAATAAAAATAAATTAGATACCTATTGCATACTAGGCGCAATGCGCCTAATATGTTCTCACGGTGGCACGCAGAGAGCCACTCACTCCGAGGGGGCTAAGTCGTTGCCACCGTTTAGGAACTGAGATGAAACTTTGCGACCTTGCGACCATCCGCACTAACTTTCCCGAGGCAAATTTCTGGCTAGTTAGGCGGGGTTCAGAAGAAAGATGTGGTGAACCAACCCGAGTTTTTAATCCTGAGCATATCGGGGTGCGAGTTGAGAGAACTGACATTCTTTTACCTGACTACCTTTTCTACGTGTTTGTGAGTATCCACAACACAGGCCACTGGAAAAGGTTAGCAACAGGTACTCTGAGTTTGGTCAATATCCGAGTTTCTGACGTTCGAAACATTGAACTGTCACCGGTGTAAGCGAAGGGGCGAAAGCCCCCAAGCTTTTCAATCAAGAGGGCAAATTATGAAAATATCTATTCCAAAAATTGTTGACCAACAGCGCTACATTTTTGAAATTAGTACGAAAGAATCCATCGAGCAATTGCAAAAAAACCTGACTGCGCCAGTAATACCAGGTCAAACAGAAGTAGATGAATCTGAATACCCGCGCACGCATCTCTTACGCGAGTGTGAAGGCTGGGAGCCACCGCACCCCAATATAATTGCTGCTTACTTTCGTCATTTTCAAGCGCATTTTGAAGACTACAACACCGACAATAAATTATCGGTGTTGCTTGGGTTAAGCAGTAATCGTAGAGTGAGGGAATACAAAAGCGGTGACAGAACTATTCCCTATGAAGTGTGGAGAAAGTTTTTAGTTATGACAGGCAGAGCACCGCAAGAGATTTTTACAGTGTTTGCATTTATGGGATAATAACTTGTTAAGTGAGCCGCTATGATCGAAGCAATTTACCTAAAAGCAACTTTTTTGCAGCGCAATCCGATAAATTATTCGGATATGGTTGAGCGGTGGAAACTGGCAAACCAAGATAGGAACGGAGTTTCGCGGGAACTTTGCGCTGCAACAATGCTAGAATTTTAATTCATCACTCCACAATCGGATCAAGCCGCTGTTTAAGCGAATCCGCACTACCCTTCTCGCCACCAAAATCGCCGGATTGATCCGGCTTTTTTGTTTTTAATGGCGAACCATTATCCGTGTACTCGTGCGTGTGGTCTTTCGCGGTGTTGGCAATATCAGAAACAACCTGTATTAACTCGCTGAGAATTTTTAAAACGTTTTCTCCTTCACTGCCAAGCCAAACCTTGCCGCCGTTTTTCACTTTAATCAGCTGTTTAACTTGTGCGAATGAATCAGCAATATTGCCGACTCGCTGAACTAAATCATGGGCCACCTTATTTTTTTGATCGTGCGCTGCAACAATTTTCAAATCACCAACCGCACTCAAATGCAAAGCACCGCCGCTTAATAATTTCAACGCACCAAGCGCTTCAATAATTTTAATGCCGCCAACTTCCTCGGTGCTGTGTTGTGAAACTTTGGTGTGCTGCAATTGCGTTTCAACAGCGGCCACATAGCTTTTAATTTCATGCAGCAATGCACTATCTGAAATGGTGGCGAAGGTTTCGCGGCTCCAATTGCCGTGAATATCGGCGCGCTGGCTAACGCCCGGCGCAGCCTGCATCAAAAGCTCACCAGCCAATAATGGGGGAACACTTAATCCATCGGCCAGCACCGTGCGAATAAACGGCTTATTAGGCAGGCCATAGGCAAACGCGAGTTCCACTATTGAACCAGGTGAAGGGAACCCAAACATGCCACGTTCTAAACCCGCACAGGAAGCCGGTAGCGGTACGGCGCGAAAAATGGGGAATCGTGTATCGGGTTTGTCGTCTTCGTCCAGCACGCACACGTCTACGGCGTAACGTGGGCGAAATTGTTCGCAGACCTCAACCGTGTGTAGCGGATCGCTAATCGCTTCAACACGCGCCAACATAGGTAAATGCAAATTACCCGGCAACTCCGTGTTGTGGCGCATGATTATATCGTCGATTTGTTTGTCCACTCATTCCCCCACGGGCTAGCCTGCCAACCAATTTTCATTTTCACATCACTCAACTGTAAGCTGGTGATTATATTTCCGCTTGTTAATTTAATGCCGGGGCGCATAGACGGTTCAGCGGGAATTTCGGCGGTATCTGCAACACCGCTTTTTTCTTGAAACTTAATCGGCAAATCAAGTACTGCATTCGCCCAATAACTATGCTCCCAGCTGCCGACAAATATTTTTCCATCGCCTTGCTGCTGCCAAATCATATTTGGAATTCTGAAAACCCGAGCGAGTGAATCCATTGCGTGGTAGCCACCGGCTACAGACATAAAGGCTGGCGCTTTCTTATCAGCATAAGGCTGGTCTGGCACAACAAACTGCAAACCTGTTTTGTCGGTAATTGCAGATAACACCTGTTTTAGTGTTACGTTTCGTAAACTCAACGGTAAAATCTGATTTAAAACACTCGTTAATTCCCGACAAAATATATTTTGTTGTTTTTCGTCAACCTTAAAACAGGTTTCAACAATGCCGGTAAAAAACAAATGCAAATTGCTTGGGTCGTATCCAGCAGAATATTTAACGAGGCCGCTCACTTTCTCATTTGATAAAATACTAAATGCAGCTCTGCCGGGGCTTTTAAGGCTTAGCTGCACATCATCAGTATTAATCAAATACTGCTTATCATTAACGGTCAGTAATTTTGTGAGTTTCATACAGAAGGCTTAAAAAGGTTATCGCCAAATAAAAGGATTTTTTCAAAGCCGGTTAGCTCTTTAGATGAGTCACCAACATCAACACCATCCGCAGATTGAATTTGTGTTGTTTTTGTGGTGGTTCGTTGCTCTGCCTTTTCAGGCACACTGTTGTATTCCACTAGCGAAAAACTTACGCGCCACGCTTTCAAACTCATATCATCCGCAACGGTAAAGTTTTTCGCAAAAGTCACTTTGCGAATATTCATCGCATTGCAAAGTGGGTCTGTAACTGTGTAAGTCGTTAAGGAACCATCTGTACCTGTTGATTCTGCAATTGAAGTGAGCGCCGTTAAATCGCTCGCATTAACGTGTGGAATTAAAAGGTTTACCGATACAGCCTTAGGCTTAATGCCTTTGTGTGCAGATTCAGTAGAGCTAGTCTGCGCACCCAAGCTGGATGCATCAAACTCCATATCCACTGAAATTTTAAATTCCTTATTGGGAACCGTGTAATTGTTGAGCCGCATTAAAACATGCCTCTTATATTTTCCAGAGAGCCTACATCGCCCGTAATGACCAAGCAAACGGACAAGGGGCTATCATAACCAAGGCCAGAACTAAGTAACTCGCGCTTAATG
>JAGKXD010000163.1 GCA_021151525.1 Cellvibrionaceae bacterium
ATTTTATTCATTTTTGGTTGCGTGGCCGGGAGTTGGGAATTGCCAAGGAATTTGGTGATTATTGCCTGGAATTTAAGGCGGCGTTGATGGAGCGGTTTTCGAGCAATGCTGAAGCACGAATGAATTATGCCTTTCATCTTGATGCTGGCCGTTATGCAAGCTTCTTGCGCGCACGTTCTGAATCTCGTGGCGTAAAACGAGTAGAAGGTAAAATTGCCAAGGTAAACCTGAATTCCGACTCCGGGTTTATTGCATCACTGGACTTGGAATCGGGTCAGAAGATTGAAGGTGATTTATTTATCGATTGTACTGGTATGAGGGCGCTATTAATCGAGCAAGCGCTACACACAGGCTACGAAGACTGGGATAAATGGTTACCCTGCAACCGCGCGATTGCTATTCAAACCGAATCGACTGGGCCTGCATTGCCCTATACGAGATCAGTAGCGCATCATGCAGGCTGGCGTTGGAAAATCCCTTTGCAGCACAGAGTTGGAAATGGCGTGGTTTATTCCGCTGAGCATATGTCTGAGGAAGAAGCGAAACAGCTACTGCTCTCAAGTGTTGACGGAAAAGTGCTTACTGAGCCGAACATCATTAAATTCCGAACAGGTCGACGCAAAAAGGGATGGAATAAAAACTGTATCGCGGTCGGTCTTTCGGCCGGCTTTTTGGAACCTTTGGAATCCACCAGTATTCACATGATCATGACCGCTGTTACGCGCCTTTTGCAATTGTTTCCCCAAGGCGAAATCAAGCAGACACTAATTGATGAGTACAATGCGCAAGCCGAAAGTGAGGTTACTCGTATAAGAGACTTCATCATACTGCACTACAAAGCAACCGAGCGCGATGACAGTTCCTTTTGGCGCTACTGCAGGGATATGGAAGTGCCCGAAGAACTGGCGCACAGAATGAGACTATTTAAAGAGCATGCAAAGTCATTCCAGGTTGAAGGTGAATTATTTCGCCTGGATTCCTGGACTCAAGTCATGCTTGGTCAAGGAATTACTCCAACTTCCTATCATCCAATAGTTAGGTTGATGTCGAGGCAAGAATTACAACACTTCTTGACAACAATTGCCGCAGATGTTGATAAAAATATTGCTATGATGCCCCACCATCATGACTTTGTGAATAAATATTGCACCCAAAAAATCATGATGAATGAGTGATGTAGCCATGTCTGAAGCCTGGGTGCCGGAATTACATTCTGAACTAACTTATAAATACAGCTTGGTTGGTCATGAAAATACGCCGGTACTGATTATTGATAATTTTTTGCGTGACGCGCATTGGTTGGTCGAGTTTTGTAAGCGTAATAATGATTTGAGTGCGGTTGACAACTTCTATCCAGGGCATCGTATGGTTGCACCCAAGCTGTATATTCATGCAATTAATAATTTCCTGGCGGAGCTGCTAAAAAATATTTTTGAATTGCCGCAAGAAAATATCGCAGGTGGAAAAGCGTTGTATTCCCTGGTGTTAACACCCCCTGAGCTTTTAGAGATTGCGCAATGCCTTCCGCATGTGGATTCCTATTTGGCGGGGGACTTGGCCTGTGTTCACTATTTGTGTGGTAGTGATAAAGGTGGGACGTCGTTCTATCGACACAAAAAAACGGGTTATGAGAAATTAACGTCCGCCAATGTCGATAGCTACCGACGGTCAGTGGTGGAAGAGGGCGCTTTTGCACTTCAAAAAAAAACTTACATGAATGGATCAAATTGTTATTTCGAACAAATTGCATCAGTTGATGCAATGTTTAATCGTATGGTCGTTTACCCTTCCAATATTTTGCACTCAGGTAATATCGCCCCGGATTTTCAGTTTGATCCCAATCCGGAGACTGGCCGGTTAACGCTGAATTCCTTTATTTTTTGCAAACGAGACTAAATACTCCCTCTTGTGTCTGCCAAGGCGGCAGCTTCACTGCGCTGATATTCCCCTATTTGTTTCACTGTGGGAAGTTTCACCAAATTCAGGTGTGGCGCCGGCACTTGTTAGCTATAGGGCGCCCCGAGTAATATGCTGAACCCTACGACACTAAAGCTCTTTTTTATAACAATAGCGGTTCAATACTATGGCCAAACACGTTCTTCTTAATAATATTACGCATAAAGACCTCAAAGTTATCACTGATTATGCGGCAGCTTACGGTGATGATGTGGGCAGTACCCTGACCTTTCCTACTGAATATGCCGATGTGCATCGCGAATACCCCATCCTGTTTCAGAAAAATGAAAATACCGGCAAGTTCCAGTCGATAGTTTTGCTGGGGCTGAAAAGTGATGAAAACCTGTTTCTGGATGGCGCTGGTGGCTGGAAAGCCAATTATGTGCCTGCTGTGGTTGAGCGCGGCCCATTTTTGATTGGTTTCCAGGATCAAAGCCGCGATGGTGGGAGCGAGCGTGCACCCGTTGTACATGTGGATGTAGAAAGTCCTCGCATCAGTAATTCCGACGGTAAAGCAGTGTTTTTGGATCACGGTGGCTTGAGTCCCTATTTGGATAAAATTTCGCAATTGTTGAATCGTATTTATGAAGGTATGCAAGTGAGCGATGCCATGTTTGCCGCCTTTACCGAGTTGGATTTGATTGAGCCGGTGAATCTGGAAATTGCCTTGAATGATCGCGAAACCTATCGCTTGAGCGGTAACTACACTATCCATCGTGAAAAACTTGCTAATTTGAACGGGGCTGATCTTGAGCGGCTCAATCGTTCCGGCTTTTTGCGCTGTGCATTTTTAGCGGTGGAGTCTCTTGGAAATATTCAGCATTTGATTAAGTTAAAAGGAAGTCGCGGATAATTTCATCCGCTTTTGCCTCTACAAAAAATATAAATGATGTCTGAAATACAGCGTTCTCCGGGACGTTACACAATCACTGCCCATACTATCTGTATTAATCGCGTATTAATAAATTGGCTCTGGAGTTCCTCGTGCAAGCAAAACCGGTAAAAAAATTGGTGATCGCCGGAGGTGGTACCGCTGGCTGGATGGCCGCTGCTGCCTTCTCCAAAAAATTTGGCGAGCTGCTGGATATAACCATTGTTGAATCCGAAGAAATTGGAACTGTAGGTGTTGGTGAAGCTACCATTCCTCCTATGCGAGTATTTCACAAGCTACTTGGCATCGACGAGCAGGAATTTATGCGCGCAACCAGCGCGACGTTCAAACTGGGTATTTCGTTTGAAAACTGGGGTCGAGACGGCGATAGGTATATTCACTCCTTCGGTAAAACCGGTAAAGAAACCTGGTTGGGAGATTTTCATCATTTTTGGCTGTACGCCCAAAAATTGGGGTTAACCGAATTTGAGTTCGGCGATTTTTGTCTGGAGTTAAAGGCTTGCCTCGCTAATAAATTTGCCTTGGGCCCAAACCTGGATATCAATTACGCCTATCATCTGGATGCCTCGCGCTACGCAAAATTTTTGCGCGCCATGAGCGAAAAAAATGGTGCAAAGCGTGTTGAAGGAAAAATTATTGAAGTAAAACAAGATTATGATTCCGGATTTATTACGGCACTGGTGTTAAATTCCGGGGCGTTGATTGAAGGTGATTTCTTTATTGATTGCTCAGGCTTTCGCGGCTTGCTAATCGAGCAAACCCTGCGTACCGGTTATGAAGATTGGTCGCAATGGTTGCCCTGCGATACGGCGCAAGCTGTTCAAACAGAATCGGTTGGCCCCGCTGTGCCCTACACTCGTTCAATCGCACATCACGCCGGTTGGCGCTGGCGAATTCCATTGCAACATCGCGTCGGCAATGGTTTGGTCTATTGCAGCAATTTTATGAGCGATGATGAAGCGCGCACTACCTTGCTCAGCAAGGTTGAAGGTAAAACTCTAATAGAGCCACGCGTGATTAAATACCGCACTGGCCGCCGTTTAAAAAGCTGGAATAAAAACTGCGTCGCATTGGGGCTCGCTAGTGGTTTTATTGAGCCGCTCGAATCAACGAGTATCCATTTGTTTATGATGGGTATCACCCGCATCATGCGCTTATTCCCGTTTAATGGTGTAGAACAATCTTTGATAAATGAATTTAACCGCGAAGCTTTGGAAGAAATTCAAAGTATTCGCGATTTTATTATTTTGCACTACAAAGCCACTGAGCGCGATGACACACCTTTCTGGCGCTACTGCAAAAATATGGAAATACCTGATTCATTGGCGCAACGCATGGAATTGTTCAAAAAAACTGGCCATGCCTACCAGGATCCGGGCGAATTATTCCGTATTGATTCCTGGACGCAAGTCATGCTTGGCCAGCGCATAATGCCAGAGCAATACCACCACATTGCACACTTAATGTCGAAAGAAGAATTGCAGCAATTCTTCACCAAAATGCGTTCGGTAATTAATCAACAGGTTGAGAAGCTGCCGCACCATGAAGAGTTTGTGCAAACGTATTGCAAGGCGGAGATGTGATCAGTTTTCTCCTCAGATAAAAATCCTGATCAGCAAAACTGATTGGGATTTTTATCTGAGGAAATAATTAACTTACAGACAAACTACACTCGACCCGCCCTTTCACGATACTCACGTTGGCGTGGGTTATATCCAAAGTGCCTTTGGTAATGAAAGAGAAAGTTTGCATTCAAGGAAGGCAGGCACAGTGATTTTATCTCACTTACACCTACGATATGGACAAGGGTAGCATCATCGCCCGCACCGATGGCTCTGGTAATTACCTGACAAAACTCACCTACGACAGTTTCGGTATTCCTGCCGCAACCAATACTGGACGCTTTGGTTACACCGGCCAGATTTGGTTGGGTGAGTTAGGGTTGTTCCATTACAAAGCGAGATTATATTCACCGAAGCTAGGCCGCTTTTTACAAACGGATCCGATTGGGTATGAAGATCAGATGAATCTTTATGCTTATGTGGGAAATGATCCGGTTAATATGGTCGATCCTACCGGTAAAGTGGGATTCCTTGCTTTCTTGATTCCACTATTTAGTGGTGGAGCCTCAGCTACAGCAACGACGGCAACCGTTACAACTGCTGCAGTTTCCTTTACAGCTACGGAAGTAGCTGTAGGTGTTGTAGCAGGTACAGCGATAGCTGCAACCGCAATTGCAGTAAAAAATGAATCGGCAGAAACTCCCAAATCTCCTGAAATAAAGCCTGGCGAAGTTGCTGGTCAAACTCCTGAAAAAATTGATGAAATTGCTAAAGATAAAGGTTTAATTCCCAAGGGGCCAAATCCTCAGGCTGGTCAAGGCTCTTATACAGATCCTGTTATAGGCAAGCAAAGAATCCTTATACATCCCGATGCAGATTGCGGGCCTCATTGCCATGTGAACGACTCAGAGGGAAATAGACTTGATGAGGAAGGTAATAAAGTTCCGCCTGAGTCACCCGAAGCCCATTTGCCATTAGGCAAATAATTACGATGGAGAAGTAAAATGCATGATTGGGTTTTTTTAGAGCTTCATTTTCTGTGGCACGATGGAAGTTGTAATTTAAAATTTAAAGATGCCATATCGTCAGAAAAATTTATTACCTGTATCGGTGTGCGTAAATTGACTGTCCCTAGGCAAGAAGCGTGGGGTGAAAGTGTTTGCGTAAATAAAATTAGAGGGCCAATTCAGGAAAATGGATTTGAATTACTAAAGATAGAAATGCAATCTGGAGATCAAATAATCATTGAGGCCGCAAAAATAAATATGCCAGAAAAAAACTAAGAATTTAAAAAATGCGATTTTAGAAATAACCGAACCCCGGTCAGCTCGCTGTCCGGGGCTTTGTTTTTTTAAGCGTTCGAGTTTGTTCGTCACTCCGCCGTCAACACCAAACACCCTTGCATTGCGCGGATCGTCACCGGCGTGTTAATGGTGAATCCCGCCTGTTCCAACCAATGCCCCTTGAATTGCAACCAGGGCACGGTTGCCTGTGGCGGGTACTGTGTCTTGCGGTGATAGTCCACCATGCGCCCGGTCTTGACCTTGCGAATGTGACAGGGTGGTGTTGCTTGCGTAGAATCGCGTCTAGCCCGTACGTTGTGGTGAGTTTGCGAGCCGCAACATTTGTAATCGCAAATCACATTTCTGTTTTCGATTACGAAAAACCAATTAATGGCTTAAGGTTTTTCTGCGCGTTGGGATTGGC
>JAGKXD010000164.1 GCA_021151525.1 Cellvibrionaceae bacterium
TATTTATAGCGAAATAAACCAGGCCAACAAAAATAACAACAAAATATAAAGGCGGTAAAAATGCCATACGCAGGGCGCGCTTATCGCGCAAAGCATCGCGCAATTCTTTGCGATAAACTGCCAAGGCAGACCTCAAGGTATTTTTATTAAACATGTGATCCTCCTTCCACAAGCTGCGAAAGGTTAATAAATGCATCTTCCAAGGTTTTGGTGCCTGATAAAGAGATAATATCTGCAACGCTGCCATCCGCAACAATTTCACCGCCAGCAATAATTAACACACGATCACACAAGCCACCTACCTCATGCATTAAATGACTTGAAAACAAAATGCAACGCCCTTGATCGCGCAGCTTCAACAACATGTTGCGTACAGCGCGCGTGGTAATTACGTCCAAACCATTGGTGGGCTCGTCCAATAAAATATGCTGGGGGCGATGAACAATAGCGCGCGCCAAAGTTGTTTTCATTCGCTCACCTAATGAAAAACCATCTGCGCGGCGCTCCGCTATATTTTCCATTTTTAACAGTGCAATTAGCTCTTGCGTACTTTCATTTAATTCAGCGGATGCCAAACCTTGTAGCTCACCAAAATAGTGAATATTTTCACGTGCCGTTAAACGCTTATACAACCCCGTGTCATCCGGTAAAACACCCAAACGCTGGCGAGCTGCTTCCGGATTTTTCTGCACATCCAATCCATCAATGGTAATACTGCCGTTAGTCGGTGTTTGTAAACCATAAATTAGCCGCAACAAAGTAGATTTCCCTGCGCCGTTAACACCTAACAGACCGGTTATTTCACCATCGCGTAAAGTGAAAGAGATATTTTTTAATGCCTGTATCTGACCGGATTTTTTATTGCCAAACGTTTTGCTGATTTGATCGATACGAATCATGACTTTAGTCCTTTCTATCAAAGACAGGTTGATCTGCGTTCGCAGCGGCCTTTTCTTGTACTTCTGCTTGCGCAACTATAGCGGATACAGGAAGGTGAATCGCCAAAGGTTGAATATTTTCTACGCAGCTGGCGTCCAGATTTTTAGCATCGCCCTTGGCAATAAAACCTGTTATTAATTGCGCAACACAACCCTCCTGCGACACTATATGATGCCCACCGGGTACCACTATATGCATTGCATTGGGTAAATCTTTTTTTACCAACTCTGCCCAACGCGGCGGCGTTACTGGATCAACCGCACCAGATAACATCAACACCGGCAAATCGCTTTTTATCGGGCCCCAATAATCAGCAGGCAATTGGGCGTGCGGCCACTGCACACAAACATCTGAATATTTCTGCACCGACTTCGCATTTAAAAATACATTGGATTCTGCTGGGCCTTTATCTTTATAAAGCGGATAGTCCTCATTGCACACCACTGAATAATGCATGCCGTAACTAATACCCGCCATATCACTTTTGGATTTAGCTAAATAAATTAGCGATGCAAAAAGCTCATAATTACCGGCTTCAGCTTCGCTAATAACACGCGGAATTAACGAGGATAAATCGCGGCTGTAAAGCGCCAAACGAATCACACCGGAAAAATCTTCTGCACTCAAATTAACGTTGATTTTTTCCTGCGTGCGCGGATGAGGAATACGTATGGATTCAGGTTTTGCCAACAGTCTGTTGGAAACAGACTGAGCCTTACTCACTATATCGCCATAGGCACTTTTGCAAGCAGGCATATCTGTACATTGCCGATTGATAGCCTGCAGAGCTGCAAGACCGTCTGCCTCCATAGACCAAGGCAGCGCTATGGCAACAGGTGCAACACCATCCACTGTGCTGGTACGAGTATGCGTTGGGTAACGGCGCAAATATTCCAACACTACACGCGAACCATAAGAGCCGCCCCACAAATTTATTTTTTCATAGCCGAGAGCTTCACGCACCGCATCCAAATCTGCTACTGCATAATTAGTTGTGTAGAAAGCCGCGTGATCTTTAATTTTATTTATACAACTCACGAGCGCTTGTTTGGCAAAAGTCTCCTGCTCTTTTTCTGGCAATTGTTGGCTAGCTTCAGTTTCAAATTCACAATCCAGAGGATTGGATTTACCTGTACCGCGCTGATCGACAAAAACAATATCGCGATTTTTGCGTACATCATTAAATAAGCCATGAACAGATTCCGCCACCACAACCGCAGATTGGCCGGGGCCGCCCGCAATAACAAACAACGGATCTTTTTCTGGAACTGGATTCACCGCAGGCAACAATAAAACATTCAGTGAAATAGCAGAGCTATTTGCATCTTGCGGATTTTCTTTGACAGAAAAGCTACCGCATTGTGCATTTTGCTCGACTGCCGCTTTTCCGGTTTGCGAAAAATCTGGGCATAGATTTAACCAAGCAACACGCTTTTGATGATCAAGCTGGTGCGCACGATCACACCCTGTGAAAAAAACTGAAAAGGATAAGCAACCTAGAATTGCGATAGAGGTGCGCATATAAAAATCTCCATATCATTCATTATTTCTTTAAGCGCGATTTTTTATTGCCCATTTTTTACTGCTCATTCAGTATCTTTTTCAATTCTTTAATAAGCAGGTCGTCAGAAATTTCTAATTGCCTTGCCGCCACCACCAAATGATCCAACTGGGGGCGCAAATGAGCCAATCGCGACTCTTTTGTTTTAGTTGATGGATTTTCTGCGGCAACCTGCATAGGTTTGCCACGCTGACGAACTAACAGCCCCTCAGTTTCCAGCATGGAATAGGCCTTGGAAATTGTCATAGGATTTACAGCGTGCTCAATGGCCAACTCACGCACCGAAGGTAAATCATCACCCGCCTGCAATTGTCCACCCGCAATCATGCGCCGCACCTGATCAATCAATTGGCGGTAAATGGGAATTCCAGATTGTGGATTTAAAATAAACACTATTAAACTCTCACCGACAAATTACCCACCAGAAAATTATTTTTTGCACGACTTCGGGCAATGATTATTAGCCCAAGAAGAACAGCAGCAATAACTAAGTACCACCCAACACTCAGGTGAACCTGTGCCAGCACAAACAGTAATGCCATTTTTACAAACACCAAAGCAACCGCAGGAACCTTGGCAGATTGATAAATAAAACCAGCATAATAATCAAACAGCACAACAAGCAGGAAACCTAAGCATAAAGCTCCTAAACCATACACAACAAGTTCTGGGTTTATATAACACCAAGCCGCTAACAATACAGACGCGGGAAAAAAAGAATAGAACGCAAGCCGTATTAGAATATGCTCAGTAATACTGAATTGACCCACTCTATTACTATCATGAAGCAACCATAATTTCGCTTGCGACTGAACAACCTTCATCTTTGCTTTGGTGCCTCCCAAAATCATGAGAATCATCCACAAACAAAGTTCACGTGCAGATTTCAACGCAAGCACATAAAAGCCAGTAAAAATCAATGTAAAAAAGGGAGCCAAAATAATTCGATTTAAATAGCCATCCCCCTCTCCAATCAAAACAACATGCTCTCTGCAATTTACTTTTATTAAAGCTCTTTTAATGCCAGCCAGACTCAGGCGTTCAACACAGTACTCAACTATTCCCGCAAAACTTTCAAATTTAAACTGCCGTTGAATTGAGCTACGAGAAAGCCAAAATGCAAAGTAGGCCCATGAAGCCACACTAAAAATAAGCAAGGCTGGCTTTACACCTATAACAAAAATAAGCCCTACGGAAACGACCGTTATTAATGCCACTATAGCCATGGATAAAAGCTGCAAACAATACAACCAAAACATCCAAAAAAAGCCAACACTTGAAAATGCAAATGTAATCAATTTTGCATTTACCACGTTATCTGAACTTTTGGGATCAAAAACAAACAACATGGTCAGCAAACACAACACCAAACTATTAACGAACAGCTCTTTTCGAATACCCATTAAATGCAACTGTGAATTCACCAACAACTGGCCAGACCTCATACTAATACTCATAACCAGTATAATTTGCAGCATATAAGGCACAGCCATGGCAATTGCAACCGCAGGTATCGATGCAGTTACGGATGCTACAAGTGCAACCAAACACCACAAACAAGCTAGAGCAACAAAAACACCTCGCAACCAAGGAATGCCAAACCACAACACCTTGTTCAGAGCAATGCACCGAAAAATAAAATGCTTCATATTCACCTTATCCTTTAAAACTCTGCCCGCAGCCATTGCCTAATAGCCTTAGCTCTTATTATTTTGAAAGATGCAATCAGCAAAAGTGCAAATCCTATTGCAAATCCATCCACCAGTTCGAAAACATCTGGCTTCCCATATTTGGAAACCAAGTACACGACTGTAGGTATAAAATAAATTGCATTAGTGAGTAGTTTATAAAAATTGAGATTTCCATAGACGAATGTATCTCGCTTATAGAAATAAATATTTGAATAAAAATTACCTACCAACACGATTGCAAGCAATATCAAGCCACCCATGCAATACCAAAAATATTCAGCACTATGAGTAAGCAATAAAAATACACAAAGAACACTGGCATTAAGCAAAACCAAAAACCTTAGCCCGCACAAGAAATAGCGCTCGATATATAAAAATAAATCAGTTCTGTTACCCGTAAAAAGCGGCCAACAGCGCCGCATATTGACCAGCATTCGCTGACTAAAAAAATCTATACCTGAAATGAGAAACGAATAAGCTAAACTGATTAAGACCGCATTAAAACCCGCAGAAGAAAACTCCCCACTTTTAAATGCCCCACAAACAAACAATGCGAACAACAAGGATGTTGCATATATCACTAGCTGCTTTTTTAATAGCGTCGAAAAACCATCGCCATAACCCAGCAATAAGGTTCCTATGGGAGTCTTAACGTGATTAGAAGAGGAAAAATGAATCAATTTTTCAATAGGAAGCTCACGCAATATTTTTGGATCAGTCTCAATGAGTATCGATTTCGCGTTTGTTTTCACAAGACGAAATCTGCTCCACCAGAGGTAAAACAATCCCCAGGAGGTTAGACACATCAATAACAAGCTCAGAGGAGGTATCGCAGAAAAGTGCGCGTTACCAAGCTTACCTATAACGCCAAGAATTACAGGTGCCAAACCAAATAAAAATAGATTTTGGCGAGCAAGATAAGTCGCCAACCAAAAATAGAGCGCCCCCAACAAAAAAAATGTAAGTGCAGAGTTTATTGGGTAAGCTACTCCATCCATCCGATGAATAAAAACAGGCATCACCAATGAAAAGAATGCGCAAAAGCAACATAGGATCACAAACAACCTGCTACGCAGATTAGGTAAGGTGTAGGCATGACGATTGGTGAGCAGGCTCAGAATACCCATTGGCAACATAATTACGCCAACAAAGAGCAATATACATAAGGCTAAAAATACCAAAGGTGAACTTATCAAACCAAATAGCGGAAAAAGCAAACCCGCAACATAAGATATAGCTGCAACCAGCAAAAAAAAGACGGACACATAACCAACAACTTTAAAGTTAAAAAATAGAACTCGTGTAAGCTGCCAATATTGCCAAGCCGCTCTTTCAAACCATAAATCTCTTGTAGTCGTTAACATATGCAGTTACTTCCTTTTTTGGTAGTAGTGTTGAGTTACTGCATAGCCATCATTCACTGGATGGAAATTTCTTGGCTTATTCATCCAACTTTTATATGAATCTGCAATGATAGCCACTATGGCTACAATAGCTATGAATAAAGCCATTACCTCCCATGTTACTGAAGCAGTTAATAATGGGCTCATACGAAGAATGCTATTTATGAGAAAGAAGGGGAAAAATCCTGCCATACTTAACCGAGAGACATCGCGCCACTTGCGCCAGCTATTGTTAAGCATAAGAAACAATAAAGGGTACATAAACACAACCATAAATCCTGCCGCATCAATCTCCACTAAAAAAATAAATGTACCAAGGTAAAAAACTAGACTAAAAAACAAACCTACAAAAAACGAAAACTTTTTTAGTTTATCTATATAAAAA
>JAGKXD010000010.1 GCA_021151525.1 Cellvibrionaceae bacterium
CTTTAAATTCAAATAGTTGCAAAGTGGTAACGATAACCAAAAAGGGCGCAGTTAGCGGTGGGTGGCCGAGTAAAGGGAATACATAAAACTCACCCTAATCATTTAATCTATTGCAATCGAATTCATTGTCTTACGAGTTCAGTTTGGTGAGTTGAAGGGGTAAGGTGAGGCTATATAAAAATAGGCCTAATTGGTGACTCTGTATGAAAAATATACTTTTGGCGTTTGCGCTAACCTCGGTTAGCTTGCTGGCAGTGGCTGCTTCGAAGCCAGATGTTGCACCCATACATGACGCTGCAGCTCATTGGGTTGCTCAAAATGCGTTGTTGTTTGCAAAGCAGAATGCTGCCGTGCGCTTTGAGTTAGAGGATAACCTTGCAGACAAATCCAAAAAGCCAGTGCCGTTAATCCTTAAGGCTAGCTTTACGAGTGACGCTTTTCCCCATCTCAAGGATTTTCCGGCAGCGGCTATAAACTTACCTGCTGATTCAATTAAGAATTTGCTCAAAGGCGAGCTGGTACTGAAGCAGTACGATAAAAAAGGCGTGCTTTTGGCGGTATCTGAAGTACAAACGGCCGGTGTGATTGATGAGCTTTACACTTCAGGCGCAAATGATGCCGATGAAATAACCGACTATGGTGCAAGCGTTTTGGCTGATGCTGTGCAATTTAAAGTCTGGGCACCCACTGCAAAAAGTGTGAGTGTTTTAGTGTTCGACGCCAACAAGAAGCCGCTGAACCCCGCTAGGTTAACAATGCTGGAGGATCCTGCTACGGGGGCGTGGGTTGCGCGTGGCGATAAAAATTTGGCTGCAGTTTATTATCAATTTGAAGTCACCGTTTATCATCCCGCCAGCAAAAAAATTGAAGTTTTGCGGGTGAGTGACCCCTACTCACACAGTTTGTCAGCCGATGGTTTTTACTCGCAAGTTATAGATCTAAATGATGTGAAAACCCAGCCTGAAGCCTGGAGTCGTCAAGCTCACCCGCGTGTAGATGCGCCCGAAGATAATATTCTTTACGAATTGCACATTCGCGATTTCAGTGCGAGCGATAAGACGATTAAAAACCCTGATGCACGCGGAAAATACTCAGCGTTTTTGGAAAAGGATAGTGATGGGGTAAAACATTTAGCCGAGTTGCGTGCTGCAGGGTTAAATGTGATTCACTTAATGCCAACCTTTGACTTCGGTACCGTAAATCCTGATTCAGAAAAAGCAATTTCGCTCGATGATAAGTTGGAAAAAATTTGTCGATTAGATTCAAAAAATCCAGCATGCGCCAAAAACCTTAATTCCGAACAAACGCTGCGCAGCTTGCTAGCGAGATTGAATCCACACAGCGGCGAGGCACAAGCCATTATCGAAGCCCTACGCACGCAAGATGATTACAACTGGGGTTACGACCCGTTTCACTACACAGTTCCGCAATCGTCTTATGCTATAAATCCTGAAGGCGCAGCACGCATTATTGAATTCCGTGCAATGGTTGCGCAGTTACACAATATGGGCTTTAAAGTGATTATGGATGTGGTTTACAACCACACCTACGCGGCAGGTTTAAAAGAAAAATCCGTACTTGATAAAATCGTACCTAATTATTATCACCGTTTAAATCCTGTTACTGGTGCAATTGAGCAATCGACGTGCTGTGATAACACCGCAACTGAACACGCTATGATGGCAAAACTTATGACGGATTCTTTAGTGGTGTGGGCGCGCGATTATCATATCAACGGATTCCGTTTTGATTTAATGGGGCATCAACCCAAAGCCGTTATGTTAAAGGCGCGCGATGCAGTGCGTAAAATTGATCCCGACACTTATTTTTACGGTGAGGGTTGGAATTTTGGTGAAGTCGCCAACAACAAACGCTTTGTGCAATCCACGCAATTGGAATTGGGCGGAACCGAAATTGGCACCTATACGGATAGATTGCGCGATGCTGTGCGTGGTGGTTCGAGTATGGATAGCGGAAAAAATTTGCGTATCAACCAAGGCATAGGCAATGGCTTATTTGTGGTGCCCAATGACGTACAGCCCGCCGATAATAACAAAGCAAAATATTTAAATTACATCGATCAAATACAAGTTGGCCTTGCTGGAAATTTAGCGCAATTTCCCTTAAAAAATACCAGCGGTAAAGATGTGATTGGCAGCGGAGTCGATTACAACGGCAGCCCCGCTGGGTACGCAAAAGATCCGGCGGATACGATTAATTATGTATCCAAACACGATAACCAAACCCTGTGGGACAACAATCAATATCGCATTGCTTACAGTGTTTCCGCTGCAGACCGTGTGCGTATGCAAGCGCTGTCGCTGGCCTATCCTTTATTGGCGCAAGGCGTTCCTTTCTTGCACATGGGTTGCGAATTTTTACGCTCAAAATCATTCTTGCGCGATAGCTACGATTATGGCGATTGGTTTAATGCGGTAGATTTTTCCAAGCAATCAAATAATTATGATGTGGGTTTGCCTCCAGCTGAAAAAGATAAAGACAATTGGCCCTTGATTACCGATGTACTGCAAAAATCCGCAGGGCGCGATCATGTAACACCAGCACAAATTTCATTAAGTAATGCAATGTTTCTGGATTTCATAAAAATCCGCAGCAGTTCATCGCTGTTTAGATTGCGCACGGCGGATGAAATTATTAAGCGTGTAAGCTTTCCCAATGCTGGTGAGAATCATCAAGCCGGTTTGGTGGTAATGAAAATTGATAATAGCGATTTGACCATTGATTCCACCATCAAACAAATTGTGGTGGTGTTTAATAACGGAGCTACACAACAGACTTTTTCCTATAAGGATGCGAAGCAGTTTAAGTTGCATCCTGTACAAGTTAAAGGTGCTGATACAGTGGTCAAAACCAGTAAAGTAAGCGGCAAAGGTTTTACAGTGCCTGCGTTTACGGTGGCGGTGTTTGTGCGTTAGATTTGAGCTGCATTTTTTATTTAGTAGGGAGGCGTCATCCTCGCGCAGCGGGGATCCAGCTTTAGATCTTAGATTTTTAACGGCTGGATTACTCGCTTCGCTTGCCCTTCGGGCCAACCTACGGTTGTTCAAAGCACTACGCGCTTTAGTTCCGCTGCGCGAAGATGACGACTCCCATATAAATCCCGTTCCCGCCAAGATTCTCCTCACCAAATATCCATCACACCAGCTACACTATTATGCATTCTTACATCGACCTAGTCGTACAAGGTGCATAATTTATGTTCGATCTCTCGCAAGTTCCCGAAGCGCTACATCTCATGGCCAACCGTCATTGGGAAGAATTTGAACAAAATCGACTCAAGCAAAATTTACCTGAACTAGTTAGTTTGTTAGCAGGGCGAATTGATTCCGCTGCATTTAATACACAGCTAGCCCGCGCCTTTGCAGCCAGTGAATTTATCGGCAAAACCTGCGCGATCAATCCCGCATTTTTAATTGAGCTTGTGCAGTCCGGCGTTCTCTTTGAGCCTATGGCTGATGATGCGCTCGCGCTATTTGAATCTGCAATTAATGCCTGCAATAACGATATTGAATTAGATAAAACCCTACGCCAATTCCGCAACAAAACCATGATTCGAATTATTTGGCGCGATTTAAATCGCAGCGCAAATATGCAAGCTATCACTGCTGAATTATCGCGCTTCGCAGATGCCGCCATTCAATTCACTGCGAATTATCACTATCGCCAATTGGAGAAAATGTACGGTACACCGATTGGCAATGAATCGGGTGTTGCGCAGCCTTTATTGGTACTGGGTATGGGTAAGCTGGGTGCGCGTGAATTAAATGTATCTTCTGATATTGATTTGATTTTTACTTATCCCGAATCCGGCTCAACGAATCATGAGTCCCGTGTTTTAAGCAATCAGGAATTTTTTACCAAGCTTGGCCAAAAATTAATTAATAGTTTGGATAAAGTGACGGCAGATGGATTTGTATTTCGTGTAGATATGCGCTTGCGCCCACACGGGCAGAGCGGCGCACTGGTATTGAATTTTGCCGGCATGGAAGATTACTACCAAACTCAAGGGCGCGATTGGGAACGTTATGCCATGATTAAAGCGCGCACAGTGGCGGCAGCTGTGGGTAGTGTGCAAATCGACGATTACATAAAACAAGAGCGCAAATATTTGCGCGCTATGTTGCGGCCATTTACTTATCGCCAATATATTGATTTTAGTGCAATTGAATCTTTGCGTGAAATGAAGGGGTTAATTGCTCGCCAAGTGCAACGCAAGGGCATGAATCTAGATGTAAAACTCGGCGAGGGCGGCATTCGCGAAGTTGAATTTGTAGTGCAAGTTTTCCAATTAATTCGCGGCGGGCGCGATGCTCATTTGCGCAAGCGCCAAGTCATGGTGTTGTTGCCGATTCTTGAGCAAGAAAATTATTTACCTGCAGGTGCGGGTACGGCGCTAAGCGAAGCTTACGAATTTTTGCGTAATACCGAACACGCCATTCAAGGTTATCAAGATCGCCAAACACAGGCGTTGCCCACAGATGAACTAGGTCAATTGCGTTTAGCATGGGCCATGGGTTTTGAAAATTGGGATGCGTTTTTTGCAGTCTTAACGACTTATCGCAATCGAGTAAATCACGAATTTAAATCAGTCATTGCCGATCCCAAATCAAAAAAAGGTGAAGAGGATAAAGAAGAAGTAAATTCAACTGCGCTGGATATTTGGCAGGGCATGTGGGATGCGAGCATTCAGTCAGGCTCAATCAGTGTGGAGGATGCGCGCGCACTTTTGCACGGCGAGCAACTCGAAAATCCCGAAGACTTAATCAAATTACTGCACGATTTGCGCGAGAATCGCTCGGTAGTCAACATGCAAGCGAGCAGCCGTAGCCGTTTGGATGATTTTATTCCGCGTTTGTTATTAATGATTAGCGAGCACGCCGAGCAAGGCGAGTTGATGGTTTCTTTTGTGGATACGGTGAAACGCATTGTGCCGCTGGTGGAATCTATTGCTCGTCGTAGCGCTTATTTAGTGTTGTTGATTGAAAATCCTATCGCCCTGCATCAGTTAGTAAAACTCTGCGCGGCGAGCCCCATGATTTCCGAGCAGATCGCAAAATATCCTGCGCTGTTGGATGAATTGCTTACACCCGTTAATTTATATTTCACGGCCGATGATGATCACCAAAAAATTAAGGCGAATTTGCAGGATGAATTGCGTCGCGAAGTTTTGCGCTTGGAGTGGGATGATCTTGAAGGCCATATGGAAGTGTTGCGCTACTTCCGCTCTGCCCACGGTTTGCGTGTGGCGGCTGCAGAAGTGACAGGCAATTTGCCGCTCATGAAAGTGAGCGATTATCTCACCTTTATTGCCGAGGCAATTTTGGAACATGTGCTGCAACTTTCATGGCAGCACATGATTGCCAAACATGGTCGCCCCCTAAGGGCAGGTGGTACTGTGGAATTGGAGCCAAATTTTGTCATTGTCGGTTACGGCAAGCTGGGCGGTATTGAGCTGGGGCACGGCTCGGATTTGGATTTGGTGTTTATCCACAATGCCGATACTGCTTGCGCTACTGAAGGGCTGGTTGATGCTAAAGGCTCCATCGATAATCTAACGTTTTATGCGCGCTTGGGGCAGCGCATTATTTTTATCCTCAATACCCAAACTGCCTCCGGCAAGCTATATGAGGTGGATATGCGCCTGCGACCATCGGGCAATTCCGGCATGTTGGTGTCAACCTTGGCGGCCTTTGAGCGTTATCAGCAAAAAGAGGCTTGGACATGGGAGCATCAGGCGCTGGTTCGTGCGCGTGTAGTGGCGGGGTCGCCAGAGTTGAGTGAGGAATTTGACCGAGTACGTTTGGCGATTTTGCACCAACAAAGGGATTTGCCTAAATTGCGCCAGGAGGTTCGGGATATGCGCCATAAAATGCGCGAGCAATTGGGCAGTGAAGCCAAATCAAAGCGTGAAAATACCGCATTATTTAATTTGAAACAGGATGCCGGTGGTATCGTGGATATTGAATTTATGGTTCAATACGCGGCCTTGGCTTGGGCATATCAAGCGCCCAAGATCGTCCAATACACGGATAACATTCGCATACTTGGATCACTGGAAGAGGCCGGCTTACTCGATGCCACTTCCGTCGCCCAACTGATCGCTGCTTACAAAGCCTATCGGTCCACCGGGCACCGCCACGCGCTGCAACACCAAGAAGCAGTTTTGGCGGGCGAAAATCTTTTCGATGTGGAGCGGGAACAGGTCAGTCATATCTGGCACCAGCTCATCGAAAGCGATTGATTCCCGGCAACGTAGATGTTGCACAAATTTCGAGCTGTTGCGAACTAGATTCGCGGCAGCCATACAGATAACAGTTTTGATTTAGGAGTTGGCTATGTCTTTTGCCGATCGTGATGGCGTAATTTGGTTAGATGGTGAATTGATTCCGTGGCGCGATGCCAAAGTCCACGTTTTAACCCACACCCTGCATTACGGCATGGGCGTCTTTGAAGGCGTGCGCGCTTACAACAGCTCAACTCTGGGCACCAGCATTTTCCGTTTGCAAGAACATACTGATCGTTTGTTCCGCTCAGCGCACATCATGCGTATGAAGCTTCCGTTCGATAAAGAAACTATCAACCAAGCGCAAAAACAAGTCGTTCGCGAGAATGGTTTGACTGAAGCCTATTTGCGCCCAATGGCGTTTTACGGTTCAGAAGGCATGGGTTTGCGTGCGGATAATTTGAAAGCTCACGTAATGGTTGCTGCTTGGAATTGGCCTTCGTATATGTCGCCCGAAGCGCGTGATATCGGCATTAAAGTTCGCACCTCAAGCTACACTCGCCACCACGTAAATATTTCTATGTGTAAAGCGAAAGCCAACGGCCACTACATCAATTCATTGTTGGCGTTGCAAGAGGCTTTGGATTGCGGTTGTGAAGAAGCTTTGTTGTTGGATAACGAAGGCTACGTTGCAGAAGGCAGCGGCGAAAACTTCTTCCTTGTGCGTGATGGCATTATCTACACCCCAGAATTGACTTCATGCTTAGACGGCATTACCCGCAACACTATTTTCCAATTGGCTGCAGATTGCGGTTACACCATTAAAGAAAAGCGCATCACTCGTGATGAGGTTTACGTTGCCGACGAATGCTTCTTTACTGGTACTGCAGCAGAAGTATTGCCAATTCGTGAGCTTGACGGTCGTCAGATTGGCGAAGGCCGCCGTGGTCCGATCACCACACGCTTGCAAGACTTATATTTCAAAGCCGTGCGCGGTGAGCTCGCCGACCACACGAGTTGGTTGGCACCGGTCACCAAGTAATCCGTTACACAATAAGGAGCTTCGGCTCCTTTTGTTTTTGGTGTCATTTACAGTGTGCGGTGTTTTGTGTCGGTGATGCTGGCGTATTTACTTTCCAATTTCTGTAATCAAGGAGCGTTACTCCATTTGGAAACAGGGCTATGAATTCCAAAAACTTTGCGTTCAACAGCATTCCAGTTTTATTTAATTCTTTTGCCGTATTTCTTTTCGGTGCGCTGGCGTTAACTGTCTCCAGTGGTTACACCTATGGCCCCGTGTTGCTGTTAATTCCTGCGTTGGGCTATTTAGCGGTACGGCCTTATCCGCACTTAAATTCGCAAGACAAATTACTAATTACAGCATTGCTAATGTATTTTGCAATGGGCGTTGTCACTAATCTTGTGCATCATTTGCCATCTAATGCCTACGATAATTTTTCGCGTTTTTTACTTGCTGTTCCTGTATTGTTTTTGCTATTGCGTTTTCCGGTAAAGCCGATTTTTTTATGGAGCGGAATTGCAATTGGCGCTATAGGTGCAGCAGTAATTGCTGTTCTGGATTTTTATGTGCACGGTGAAGATCGCGCTGGGGGACACAACAACCCCATTCAATTTGGCGATATTGCTATGTTGTTTGCGTGTTTATTGTTGGTTGGCTTTGCGTGGGCTAAACAAACTTCAAAACCAATGATGATGTTGTTTTTGTTGGGAATAACAGGTGGTGTTTTTGCATCGTTTTTATCGGGTTCTCGTGGCGGCTGGCTGGCCTTGCCTGTGGCCTTTGGCTTTTTTTATGTCGCTAATGATTTTTATAAAAATACTAAGCGGTCATTAGTGTTTATGAGTGGATTGGTGTGTTTGATTGCGGTTTTTTACCTGTTGCAAAAATCGGGCTTTTTGCAAATGCGCTTTCAAGAAGCTATGTCTGATATGCAGCAATATACACAAACACAAAATGCCAACACATCACTGGGGATTCGTCTGACTTTATGGCACTGCGGTTTGAGTCTTTTTGCTCAGCATCCTTTATTGGGGTGGGGCAGTATGGCAAATTATGTAAGTGCTACTGGTGATTCATCGGCAGTGTTCCTGCGTTTCAATCATTTCCATAATGATTTTTTGGATGCCTTGGCAAAACGCGGTTTGGTGGGTGGGTTGGCACTGTGTACTCTGTATGCATTGCCTGGGTTACTATTTTATCGCCAGTTAAGGCATTGTGCGCGTAGCGTTAAACCCTTTGCTCAAGCCGGGTTGATGTTGGTGTTGGCTACGCTTGTATTTGGTTTAACCCAATCGTTTTTCAGCCATTCTAGTGGTGTGATGATGTATGTGTTTATGTTGGTGATTCTTTGGGCGCAAGTTCGCTCACCGGTGGCAGCTAAGACTTAGCATTAAAACTACAACAAAAAATTACAGAAAGTTTTCAGCATGGGGTGGAATATGCGCGGCTCATCCCCAACTAGAGGTTAGCGGCAATGCCCAGTATTTCGGCAGTATTAATCGTAAAAAATGAAGCCAGCAAATTGCGAGATTGTCTCCGGTCATTGTCTTGGGCTGATGAAATTATTGTGCTGGATTCAGGTAGTAGTGATGAAACCCTAAGTATTGCCCAAGAGTTTTCAGCCAAAATATTTGTTGATGCGGATTGGCAAGGTTTTGGTGTGCAGCGCGAGCGAGCGGCAAGTTTTGCCAGCAGCGATTGGATTTTTATGATTGACGCCGATGAGCGCGTTACTCCAGAGTTGCAAGAAAGTATTTTACAGGCTGTGCAACAAACACCTGCCATTTGGTTTGTGAATCGCTTGTGTTGGTGCTTTGGGCGTTTTATTAAGCACTCTGGTATGCATCCCGATTGGGTGCCGCGTTTGTATCCGCGTAACCAAGCTATGTATGATGCAACGCGAGTACACGAACGCTTGGTGAATAGTCATCATTTACCAGAGAAAAAACTCGCGGGTCATTTGTTGCATTATGTGTATGACTCCATTCGTCATCAGCAGCAAAAGGCTGCTCACTACGCAGAAGAGTGGGCGCTACAGCGCGTTAAGGCGGGCAAGGAGACGTCGCTGGTTGGTGCAGTCTTGCATACGCTCGCGTGTTTTTTACGGATGTATGTCTTTCGTTTAGGGTTTTTAGATGGCAAACAAGGATTTTTATTGGCGCTATTGTTGTCGCAATCGACTTTCGCGAAATATGCAGAGTTGTGGGATCGAACGCGCAATAAAACTTAATTTTAAATATTGCATTGAGTAAACGCATGTCGGCAAGCAAAAAAAAATTGACCATATCATCTGCGCGGGTTTATTTGCGCTTGCTTGGCTATGTGAAACCTTACCTTGGCATTTTTGTGCTGAGTGTTTTGGGTTATGCCTTGTCTGCTTATTATTCGGCGCAGTTTATTTATTTGTTGGAATCCCTCATCAAAAATGTAACACCCAATGAGAGCAATGCAAGTGTTGTTATTCCACTGCAGGTCATTGGTTTTACAATTATGCGCAGCATAGGTGCTTTTATTGGCACTTATTATTTGGCAAAAGTTTCTCTTGGTGTTATTCATCGTTTACGAAAAGATGTTTTTGGGCACATCACTGCTTTACCTCAACAGGTATTTGATTCGCGTAACTCCGGACAATTGGTTTCTATTATTACCTACAACATTAATGGTGTTGCGGGCGCGGTGACAGAGGCGTTTCGCGTTTTATTGCAACAGGGTTCCATGGTAATTTTTTTCGCCTACACCCTCATAGTATTGAACTGGAAATTGACCATGGCATTTGTGGTCATTGCTCCCGTGATTGGTATGCTTGTGGCATACGTCGCTAAGCGTATGCGTCGCCTCACACACAAGGTGCAAGATTCGGTGGGTGATATTACGCAAGTGACCACTGAAATGATTAACGGTGTGCGAGTGATGCGTACTTTTGGCGGAGAAGAGTACGAAAAAAATCGTTTTGATGTGGTGAGTCAAAAAAATTATTTGCACAACATGAAAATTATTATGACCTCTGCGGCGAGCACACCTTTAGTTCAGGTTATGGTCGCTATAGCAATGGCAACCTTAATTTATGCTGCGCTGACTTATGTGGATTTAAAAAATCCTGCCACTTTTGTTGCTTACTTAACGGCGGTGGGTGCAATTTTAAATCCTATTCGCAAATTGGGTGATGTGTCACCACTGATTTTAAAAGGTGTTGCAGCGGCGGATAGTATTTTCCAATTAATTGATGAGCCAACTGAAACCGATAAAGGACACTATGAAGTTGCACGTGCAAAGGGGGCAGTGACCTTCGACAAGGTTAGCTTTGTCTATCCCGGGCAAGAAGGCGTTGCTATTGATAATCTTGACTTGGTTGTACAACCGGGCGAAGTTGTCGCCTTTGTCGGGAAATCTGGCAGCGGAAAATCTACATTGGTGAATTTATTGCCGCGCTTTTACGATGTACAGCGCGGTAGCATTAAAATTGATGATGTACCGATTGTCGATTACACGCTGGCGAATCTGCGCGAGCAAATTGCGTTCGTCAATCAACAAGTCACTTTGTTTGAAGGTAGCGTTGCCGACAATATAGCTTATGGTCGCGCCGACAAAGTGTCGCGCGCTGACATTAAACGTGCGGCAGAATTGGCCTACGCCTCTGAGTTTATCGAGCAACTACCGCAAGGTTTTGATACGCAAATCGGTGAAGGCGGCGCTCGCCTATCTGGCGGACAGCGTCAGCGTTTAGCCATTGCGCGCGCCATTTTAAAAAATTCCCCCATTTTAATTTTGGATGAGGCAACTTCTGCGCTGGATAATGAGTCTGAGCGTTATATTCAGGCTGCCATGGAGCAGGTGATGAAGGGGCGTACAACCTTTGTCATTGCGCATCGTCTCTCAACTATTGAACATGCTGATCGCATTGTTGTCATGGAAAATGGCAAAATAGTAGAACAGGGGCAACACAAAGAATTGCTTGAGCAGAGTGGCGTTTATGCAAAGTTGCATGCAGCCCAATTTCATGGTGAGATGGGCTCCTCGGCTAGTTTTTAACACAGGATATTTTTCGCTATGCGTTTAACCATGCCGCAGTTTGATTCCTCTCACGTGCTGATTATTGGCGATGTGATGCTAGACCGCTATTGGCATGGTTCAAGTCACCGCGTATCTCCCGAAGCCCCGGTTCCTATCGTAAATGTATCACTTGAGGAAGAGCGCCCTGGCGGAGCAGGCAACGTGGCGCTCAACATTTCGGCTTTAGGTGGGCGAGTTTCTTTGGTAGGGGTTGTTGGCAATGATCCTGCTGCAACCCTGCTTAAAAATCGCCTTGATGCAGCAGGTATTTTTTCCGATCTGCAAGTATCAACTGCAAAACCTACTATCACTAAACTGCGCGTAATGAGCCGTCATCAACAGCTCTTACGTATGGATTTCGAAGAAATATTTGGCGTTGAAGATAGCGATACCTTTGATGGCAAGATTTCCCCTGTCTTACCCCATGCTGATATTTTAGTACTGTCTGACTACGCAAAAGGCACTCTTCAAGACTGCCAAGCACTGATCAAACGTGCCAAAGCGGCAGGCATTCCGGTATTGGTTGATCCTAAAGGCGGCGATTTTTCGCGCTATCAAGGCGCTAGCTTACTCACTCCCAATATCGCTGAATTCGAAGCTGTCGTGGGGCGCTGCGAGAGCGAGCAGGATGTGGTCAGAAAAGGGCTACAACTTATAGCCAAGCTCAATATTGACGCCTTGTTGGTGACTCGCGGTGAGATGGGTATGACATTGTTACGTGCTCATCAAGCGGCAATTCATTTGCCGGCACGTGCACGTGAAGTTTATGACGTTACGGGTGCTGGCGACACGGTTATTGCAGTACTTGCAGCGGTATTAGCTGCAGGGCAAACCCTACCTGAAGCTGTGGCACTCGCGAATTTGGCTGCTGGTATTGTTGTGGGTAAATTGGGTGCTGCTACAGTAAGTGCTCCCGAGTTGCGTCGTGCTATTCACAGCGAGCATGGTTCTGAGCGCGGTGTGGTCAGTGAGGAACAACTCCTTCAAGCGATTGAAGGTGCGCGTGCCAATGGTGAGCGTATTGTGTTCACTAACGGTTGCTTCGATATCATCCATGCCGGTCACGTGGGTTATTTGGATGAGGCCCGCAAACAGGGAGATCGTTTAATTGTTGCGCTCAATAGTGATTCATCAGTGCGTCGCTTGAAGGGACAAGGCCGCCCAATTAATCCCGTTGATAGACGCATGGCGGTACTCGCCGGTTTGGAGTCTGTCGATTGGGTGGTGAGCTTTGATGATGATACACCGGAGCGCTTATTGCGCCGTATCAAGCCCGATGTATTAGTAAAAGGCGGTGATTATCGCGCTGATCAGATTGTGGGTAGTACCATCGTAAAAGCTAACGGTGGCAATGTTAAAGTGTTGCGCTTTTTTGAAAATTGCTCAACAACCTCTATCGTAAATCGTATTCGCCAACAGTAATTCAACTAGCAATTCAGAGAATAAAAAGGCCTTGCGTTTGAACGACAAGGCCTTTTTTATGTGCAATTTTTTGGATTGATCTATTTGGGTGGAAATTGCTGCACCAAATTGTTTAATACTTTCGTCAATTCTGCATGATTGCGGAGCGAAAAATAATTCAAAGGTACATCGTCTGCACTGCCGCGCCACACAACTTGGTTAGTATTTTTGGCGGTAATATCCAAAATAATTAAACCTGCCATGCCTTCATCATTATTGAGTAATTTATTAGTCCCCAAACCAATTGCGCCGTGTCTGCCAATGGGTAATCCTATGGAAATTCCAACTCCGGTGCTTGAAGCTGTGGCAGCGTGTTTGATGATGTTTAAATCCAATACCAAATCAGGCATTTCAGTGACAAGTTTAAAACCTTGTAAACTTAGCTGCTGTTCAATCGCATGTTGAATCGCTAGCTGATTGCTGCCATTAATATCTGAAGAAAAATTATGCCAGCTAAAGGTTTTATAGGTTGTAAAATCTGTGCCGGTTTTGAAATCTTGAGTCACCTTGTTGGATGTCGCGCAACCACTAAGCGCGCAGACCGACAGCAAAAAAATCGACATCATGAGTTTATGCGCAAGAGTTTTGAGCATAGAATTTCTCCAAAATGGGGGGTGCTTGGCAGCGTATTAATTTGGTCATCATAATCCTATTAAATGCGAAAGCAAATAATCGATTGTGAGATCGGCATCAATAAACCTTGGCTCTGGCGCACAATAATTGCCGTTTAACTTATATGTCGTTAGTATGGGGCTGGCTTAGACATTTTTTGGAAATTTTATGGAAAATTTTTTACAGGTTATTTTGCTTGGAATTATCGAAGGTATTACTGAATTCCTTCCTATCTCCAGCACAGGGCATCTACTGATTGCAGAAAAGCTAGGGCTTGGTGCGCGTTCAGATGTTTTCAATATAGTCATTCAAGCCGGTGCAATTTTGGCGGTAACGGTAATTTATTGGCAGCGTATTTGGCAGTTGCTAATTAATATTAACAAGCCCGAAAACAAAGACTATGCACTTAAGTTATTCGTTGCGTTTCTCATTACGGTGGCGTTGGGGGCTATAGCTTCAAAAATGGGGCTGAAGTTACCTAAAGAAATTACACCTATTGCATGGGCTTTGGTTATTGGTGGTGTTTGGATTATTGCTGCAGAATGGTTAGCAGCCAAAAAGCCAGACTCCTCAATTATTACCTGGCCGGTTGCTGCTGTCGTGGGTGTTGCACAAATTGTTGCGGGTATTTTTCCGGGAACCTCCCGCTCAGGTGCTACTATTTTTGCGGCAATGTTAACTGGCACAAGTAATCGTGCTGCAGCAACCGAGTTTGCATTCTTAATTGGTATTCCCACCATGTACGCTGCAAGTGCTAAAGAAATCTATGAGGCCTACAAAGCCGCTGAATTGGGTGTGCATGAAAACTGGGCAGACTTGGGAATTGGATTTGTGGTTTCAACAATTACCGCATTTGTGGCAGTGAAATGGCTGCTCAAATATATTCAAACTCATCGCTTTACTGCATTCGCGATTTATCGAATTATTTTAGGTGTTGGTTTATTGCTTTGGTTGCCAAGCGGTGCTTAAACCATGGGCGACTTTCAAATCTATGTTGAGCGAGATAGTGTTTGTGCGGGCGATGACGCTCAGGCTCCAAATGCTTATAGTTTCAGTATTTCGAAAAGTGCTCGCTTAGCTGATGTATTTGAACATTTGGCTAATGGAAAATATTTAGCGTCTATAAATGGAAAGAATCACAGCTGGGAAGCATTTGTGCAGAACGAAAATGTTGCTTTATTTAAAGGAAATAATCGACAGCCTGAACCGTCTTCTATTTTATCCAATGAGGTTTAAAAATACGTAAAAGATGGTAAGTTGACTATTTACTTTAAATACAATAGCGCGCCTGATTAAATCTGGCTTCAATGTAGTGCACGCAATTTGTTCCAGCCAGTATTGCTAAACAAATTTAACAATACTGGTGTCCTTCTCTCGCGTTTTCCCCGCATGTACCAGAGCCGCTAAATAATCTTGCCACAATTTGTCGTGAGTGGTGCCCAATTCGTACAAATAGCTCCACGTATAAATCCCTGAGTCGTGGCCATCATCAAAAAATAATTTGATCGCATAGTTTCCGGCACGCTTAATCTTGCTAATGCCTACATCCTTTTTGCCAAATTGAAGCACGGCTTGGTTGGGGCCATGCCCCATCACTTCGGCGCTGGGTGAGTGCACACGCAAAAACTCAGCGCTCAATGAAAATTGTTCTGCGTCAAAGTGCAATTCCAATTGTTGCGATTGTTTATGCAGCTGAATTTTTGTGGGTGCTTTTTGCATGTGAGAACCTTAAAGGATATATCGGCTTAAATCTTCATTCTTCGCGAGCTCACCTAAATGCTCTTCTACATAAGCCGCGTTAATTTCGATTTGGGTTTTGTCTGTGCCGGCATCAAAAGATATGTCTTCCAGCAAGCGTTCCAATATGGTGTGTAAGCGGCGTGCGCCTATGTTTTCGGTGCGTTCGTTAACATCGTAAGCTGTTTCCGCAATACGGCGAATACCATCTTTGCTGAACTTAATATCTACGCCTTCAGTTTTTAATAAGGCAATTTGCTGTTCAGTGAGCGATGCTGTTGGTTCAGTAAGGATGCGTTCAAAATCATCGGGTGTTAGCGCCTGCAGCTCAACACGAATAGGTAAGCGACCTTGTAATTCAGGAATTAAATCTGAAGGCTTGCTTAAGTGAAATGCGCCAGAGGTGATAAATAAAATGTGATCAGTTTTTATCATGCCGTGTTTGGTAGACACTGTGCAGCCTTCGATAAGTGGAAGTAAATCGCGTTGCACACCTTCACGCGATACATCCGCACCACTCACATTGCCACGGCGAGCAACCTTATCAATTTCATCGATAAACACAATTCCATTTTGTTCAACGGCTGCCACTGCTTGAGCCTTAATATCTTCTTCACTCACTAGCTTCGCGGCTTCTTCATCTTGCAGTTGTTTGAAGGCCTTTTTAACGGTGAGCTTTGCTTTTTTGGTTTTGTCGCGACCTAAAGATGAAAACATATTCTGCAATTGATTGGTCATGTCCTCCATGCCCGGTGGAGCCATAATCTCTACGCCAACGCTGGTAGCGGCCACATCAATTTCGATTTCTTTATCGTCCAATTCGCCTTCGCGCAATTTTTTGCGGAAAATTTGGCGAGTGGTGGATTCATGTTTAGATTCTTCGCCCGACAAATCGCGCGCTGGTGGCAAGAGTGCATCTAGAATACGCTCTTCAGCTGCTTCTGCCGCACGAAACTCCACACCTTTCATCGCTTGTTCGCGGCGCATTTTTATAGCGACATCAACCAAGTCGCGAATGATGGATTCAACATCGCGCCCCACATAACCCACTTCAGTAAATTTAGTCGCTTCTACTTTAATGAGAGGTGCGTTGGCTAATTTAGCAAGTCGGCGAGCAATTTCAGTTTTACCCACACCGGTTGGGCCAATCATCAAAATATTTTTCGGTGTAATTTCGTTGCGCATATCAGCTGCAACTTGCATGCGCCGCCAACGGTTACGCAAAGCAATCGCCACAGCGCGCTTTGCATTCTGTTGGCCAACAATATGTTTATCTAATTCATGCACGATTTCGCGCGGAGTCATGGAAGACATAAAAAACTCTTAACAAGTAGCCCGCATGGAGCCTAGCGCAATGCGGGGTTGGATTATGGATGAGGTTATTAATTGAGTGCTCCCGTATTTCGCAAGCTCCATACGGGCTACGGTTCACATCAATAATCTAAAACTTCAATCGTGTGATTATTATTCGTAAACACACAAATATCCCCAGCAATTTTCAAGCCTTTCTCAACAATACTGCGTGCATCCAACTGCGTATTCTCTAAGAGCGCACGCGCAGCGGCCTGCGCATAATTCCCACCGGAACCTATGGCAATCAAATCATCTTCCGGCTGAATCACATCGCCATTACCAGTAATAATGAGTGAAGCTTCTTTATCCGCAACGGCTAATAAAGCTTCCAGTCGTCGCAAACTGCGATCCGTTCGCCAGTCTTTTGCCAGCTCAACCGCCGCACGCGTGAGCTGGCCATTATGAGCCTCAAGCTTGGCTTCAAAACGCTCGAAAAGGGTAAATGCATCGGCAGTACCGCCGGCAAAACCCGCAATCACCTGATTTTTGTACAAACGGCGCACTTTGCGCGCATTGCCTTTCATTACGGTATTACCCAGTGAAACCTGGCCGTCACCGCCAATAACCACTTGGTTGTCGCGGCGAACACAAAGAATAGTAGTCACAAAAAATCCTTACAAAATGGGGATGACTTGAGTAACTGGATGTGGGGGCAAGTGCGTAGATTTCAAGCGAGGCGCAGGTTCGGTAAGCATTTTGATATTGCCGAACCTGCGGAGGAGATTATTTTTTGCTGTTTTTTGCGCGCTTCAATACCAGAGCAGTGTATTGATTGGCGACCAATGATGAACGAGCAGTTGCCAATTTTTCTTGCGAATCGAAGGGGCCGACAACAACGCGGTGCCAGACTTCGCCTTTGTGAATTTCTACCGATTCAATGTGTGCATCCAAATTCAATAGAATTAATTGTGCACGTAATTTATCGGCTTCAGCTTGATTAGGGAAGGAGCCAACTTGCAGGATATATTCGATATTGCTCTCTGGGCGCGCTGCAGATTTTTCGGCATCGCCAATAGTTTCTGTTGCAGGCACGATTTGCTCGCTTTCTTGCAGCAGCTTGTAAAAATCAAAACGCGGTTTAGGTGTTTTTGATTCATTGATGCTGGGCTTTTGTTCTTCAATTGGTGTTTCTGGTTGCGCTTTTGGTGTGTGGAAAGTAAACACCAAGGCCATGGCAAATGCGCCGCAGATAGCACCAATAATAAACCATACCCAAGCCGGGGCTTGTTTTCCTTTGGGCGCAGAGGCTCGGCGATTGGGGCCGGCGTTACGTCTGGCGAAATCTTTGCTCATCGTGATTGGCTGTCTAAAAATGAATCGGCTGACGGAAAAGTTTGCGCGATTGTAAAGGGATTAGGCGAATGAGTCACTAAATCCCGAACCATTTCGATTGGCGATTTTATTAGAGATCATGCAGGGCTTGTTTGAGTGTGTTGGTATAGCGGTCGAAATTGTGAATATCGTTGTGCGCGGCACCTTCAATTTCTACCAGCCGCGCTTGCGGATTCAGCTTCAACAAACGTTTGCTGTGCTCGATAGAGATCAACTTATCTTCGGTGCCATGCAACAACAAAATAGGTGTGTGAATCTGCGGTAAAAGCTCATTGGTTTTTAAGGGATAACGCAACACAAACGGTGGCACCCAGGGATAATATTCGCGCCCCATTTGCACCATACTTTCGTAAGGCGACACCAAAACGACTAAGTCTGCTGGTACTTGGGTGGCAAGTTTTGCAGCTAAGCCAGTGCCGAGCGAGCGTCCATAAAATACCACTTTTTTCCCTTTGTAATTTGCGGCGACGTACTGCCACATGTGCATCACATCATCATTCAATTGCGCTTCATTTTCGATGTGGCCGGTGCTTTTGCCAAAGCCGCGATAATCCGGCATTAGCACATCAAAACCTGTGCTTAACCAAAAATCGGCATGGGTAAACCACGTCTCTAAATTGCCCGCGTTACCGTGCAAAAATAGCACTATGCCTTTCGTTTTTTCCGGCGGTTGATGCAAATAAAGCGCATGTAATTTTGCGCCGGGAACATCTATATAAACTTCTGAAGTGTAGGCGAGATTAAATTTAAAATTGGCTGCAAGCGGCTCCGGGTGAAAGAGTAATTTTTCCTGCTGAAACCAAATAAACGTGATGGCCGCACTCCATAGTACGACCACCAAAATCAGTAACTTGATCATACGATGGAACAATCTCTGCAATAGGCTGGGCGGTGGTTGGTAGGCCGGTAACGCAGTTTCGGTGATGGGTTGGTGCATGGAAAACCTGCGTTAGTCTAAAGGTTAGCGATAGCCGATTTTTATACGCCTGTGGCTGTTATTTAGACTACGCATTAGCGGCACGATTTTCCACAACCTGCTTAACACTTTGCTTGAGATACGTAGCCCGTAAGGAGCAACGCGCATTACGGGGATTGAGACATACCATTTCCCCGCAATGCGCTGCGCTCCTTGCGGGCTACGATTAAGGTAGGGTGTAAGCCATGATAGCGCCGCCCGGTTTTGCTTTGGCATTCTTACCGCCGCTCGCCCCAATCACGACGAACTGCTTGCCCTTAACACTGTAAGTTGCTGGAGTGGCTATACCGGCGGCGGGTAGGGTTGTTTGCCATAAAAGCTTGCCGGTTGCCTTGTCGAAGGCGCGGAATTGGTTGTCGTAAACCGTGGCCGCAATAAACAGCACACCGCCCGCAGTCACAACTGCGCCGCCATAGTTTTCGCTGCCGGTGTTCTTTAAGCCTTGTGCTGCCAATTCCGGATATTCGCCTAAAGGCTGCTTCCACGCATACTTACCCGTGTTTACATCCAATGCACTGAGCGTTCCCCATGGCGGGCTTATAGCGGGGTAGCCATCGGGGTCGAGGAATCTTTTGTAACCATCAAATACGTAGGGATCATTGGTGGTTGCAGGGTATGCAGGCACGGCGGCTTTATTGCTGGCATTGATATTTTGCGCTGCATCGCCCAACAAATAACCCGCAACATTCGCGATTTCTTGTTCCGTCATCCGGCTCTTAAAACCCGGCATGCGCCCAGCACCACTGGCGATTTGCTTGTTGATTTGCCCTACCGACAAGCGCTTACCCACGCTTTCCAGATTCGGAAATTCCGGCGGGCTGCCTTTGCGGTCAACACCATGACACGCGGAGCACATGTTTTGATAAAGCGCTTCACCGCTATTACCAGCAAGCTTGGCCTGCTGCTTTCTGAGTTTGATAATCCACGCCATTTCGTTGGCGTTGATATAGAGCAAACCGGTTTGCGGATCATAAGCGCTGCCACCGTATTCCGCGCCGCCATCCATGCCCGGCAGCAGCACCGTACCGCGTTCTGATGGTGGGTCAAAGGGCCCGCGTGAGCTCACCTTGGCGAAGGTTGCCGCAACTGCGTCATGCGCGGCTGGTGTTCTGGTGGTGAGCATATCTGCCGTCAATTTTTGACGCGCAAAAGGCTCAGGCGCAAGCGGCATAATTTGCGTTGGCGAGCTGATTTCGCCCGGAATATCAGACTCGGGAACCTGAATTTCCTGCAAGGGATAAAGCGATTCTCCCGTGAGGCGATTGAGGATAAACACCACGCCCGCCTTGGTCGCTTGCGCCAAAGCAGGAATGGTTTTTCCATCGCGCTTCACATTGATCAAGGTCGGCGGTGTTGGTGGGTCGCGATCCCAAACATCGTGTTTCACCAGTTGGAAGTGCCATGCGCGTTTACCGGTACTGGCATCCAGCGCGACTACTGAGGTACCGAAGAGATTGTCGCCCGCACGGTCGCCGCCGTAAAAATCCTTATCGCCCATACCGGCGGAGGCAAGCGGAACAAACACCAAGCCATTATCAGGATCTAGCGTTAAACCCGACCAGGCGTTGGCGCCCATGGCAGTTTTCCACGCATCTTTCGGCCAGCTTTCATAGCCAAATTCGCCCGGCCAAGGAATAGTGTGGAAAATCCATTGTTGCTTGCCGGTGCGTACATCGTAAGCGCGAATATGGCCGGGCGTGTTGCCGGTGCTGCCCATAATAATCAAGTCTTTATAGACCACACCGGGCGACACTTCTGCCACAAAAACGCTGTTGATGTCGCGCCCCAAGCCTTCGCGCAAATCAATTTGGCCTTTATCGCCAAAGCTGGTAATTAGCTCGCCGGTTTGGGCATTTACCGCGAGCAAATGGTTTTTAAAACTAAATAAAATTCGCTCGTCTTTGCCATCACTCCAATAAGAAACACCACGCAAGCGCTGCTTGGTGTTGATGGGCTCACCGAAGGCGGGGTCGAAAACCCAATGCTGCTTGCCCGTCGCTGCATCCAAACAAAACAAACGGCCTTTGGGAGATACAAAAAATAATTTGCCGCGCACTATTAGCGGATTGCCTTCCATGTCCGATTGATTTGAACCTTCGCCAAAAGCATCGCCGGAATCAAAGCTCCATGCGAGTTTGAGTTGGGCAACGTTTTGCGTGTTGATTTGCTTCAGCGTGGAGTAATGAGTGCCGTGAGGATTACCATGGTAGAACGGCCAATCAGCACCTGACTCCCAAACTTTTGCATCGATTGGATGTTGTAAATGCTGACAGGCGACCAGCGCCAAAAGCCCAATTCCAGTAGCCGCCAGACCGAAAATTTTTGTCGATGATTTTTTTAATTGCCGCATATGTACAAGGCCTCTCTGCTCCTGATTATTTTAATTTTGATGCAGCATAGAGGAGGTGCAGCGAGAGATGCAGAAGTAACAGAGTAAAAATTTGCAAATATAGGTAGCCCGCAAGGAGCAAAGCGCATTGCGGGGAAATATGAATATCGCATTCCCGTAATACGCTGCGCTCCTTACGGGCTACGTTTGTGGATGCTTGAATAGGGCCAATCTATCGCGTTTGCGACAAGGCCATGTTTAATGGGATTGTTTTGGATGTATTCCATATGGTGATTCATATCGTCCTTATCGCGAATGGTGTGTTCCCAAAAACGTTTTTGCCAGAGGTTGTATTCACCGCGATGATTGCGCGTTAAGGCTACGCCTTTCTTTATCAATTGACGAGTGAAGAGAGATTTAATTAATCGCCAGCGTGAGGAATAATTTACATCGCCTTCGGGTAAGGTAAAAATAGCATGCATGTGTTCCGGTAAAATGACAATGGCATCAATTTCAAAAGGCATTTTTTCCATTGTGGCTTTAAACGCAAAACGCAGTTCGTCGATATGATCCGTCAGTAACGATGATTGTCGGTTGTGTAACGCGAGCGTGAAAAAATAAGTACCACCCGCCACATAATTCCTTCGATATTGCACCATAAAAAATCCTTTTCATTATTTCCCTATTTGTTCATTTGAATACGTAGCCCGTATGGAGTGTAACGCAATACGGGGATTGAGGCGTTGCACATAATTACCGTATGCAGGAGTTGCAATTAATTTCCCCGTAATGCGCTTCGCTCCTTACGGGCTACTTGCTTATATATTTACGTGAATACGTAGCCCGTATGGAGTGCAACGCAATACGGGGATTGGTGAGTTGCACATAATTATCGTGTTACAGGGGTTGCAATTAATTTCCCCGTAATGCGCTACGCTCCTTACGGGCTACTTATTAATTTAACCAAAACTTACAGATAGAGGGTGTTTGGTTATATTCAGAATATTCAATGTTAAGATCTGGCTTTACACCAGAAATATAAACCCAATTTTTATCTGCCCATACTGTAGTAGATTCTTTTTTGTTCAAACCATATTGCCAAATAGAATATTTTTTATTTTCATAGTTGGCGAACTTTTCAGCGTCAATGTAAAAAAAATTGGTGTTCTTTATTAGTAAATAAGATTTACTTAATCCATATTTTCTGCCTAACTCAAATTTTTCAGGGTTAGTTAAAGTTTCCCAGCGTTGACTAATTGCACTACGCTCTTTACTTGCGTCACCTTTTGTCGTTGGTTCGCAAAGTGGCCATGGTTCTTGTTGCTCAATAATTTTGTCATCTTTTCCATCTCCATCCAAATCCCAAAACGCCTCACCGAGTTTTCTATATCCAATTTCATATTCATGTTGACGTGTAGGCCAAACCGCCTCCCAATCTTTTTTATGTGTACTACGTTCATACACAGGTTTATCCATTGCTTTTAGCGCATCGCCTGAAAGAGGTTTAAACTCTACTGCTTGAATTGGCGAACCTTTTAAATCCGGCAACTTACAAGCCTGCAAATCATCCCACGCGGTGCGATTTAACACCTTCAAATACTCTTCACATAGTGGCTCGCCTTGGCCTTCTGTAATTTTAAAACTTGCTTTTTTAGTTGAGGTTTTTGTCGCGGAAGGTACTGCAACTACTTCACCTTTTTGTAATTGCGCAATACGTGTTTGATAAGTTTGCGTCAAACACTCCGCATCTTTACAAGCCCGCTGCTGCTTCAACCATTCCACTTGTTGCTGCTTAAGTGCATCTTTATCACTCACATTGGCAAGCGCTTGCTTGTAAGCAGAACCAAGCTGCTCGTCTAGCGCAGACACAGCTTCATTGCCACAAATTAATTTCTCTGTTGCACTCGCCGCTTTGCTGCAATCAAAGCTCGCGGCGTGGCTTGTGCCTGCCAGCAACAAAAGGCTCACGCCAAGAATATTCATCATGGTGTTTGGTGTTTTTAATCTCACAAAATATCTCCTTGTTTTTTTAAATGTAGCCCGCAAGGAGCGAAGCGCATTGCGGGGAAATATATATATCGCAATTCCCGTAATACGCTGCGCTTCTTACGGGCTAAGTTGTGCAAATAATCATCCCATTTCTGACGGATCAACATCTACCGCCCAGCGCACTCGCTTACTTAAGGCATTTGCTTCTAATTTCTCTACCAGTTGCGCTAATAAATGTTGTAATGGTTTGCGCTGCGCGCTGTTGAATTGCAATTGAAAACGGAAGCGGTCGCCGCGGCGTTCAATCATTGAGGGTAGCGGGCCGAGATAATTTAATTGCGGGCTCGATGGAAAAGTTGCTTCGGCTTCGTGACGGGCGAGTTTTAAAAAATCCAATGCAATTTCTGGTCGTTTTGTTTCTGCACGCAAGAGCGCTAAATAGCGATAGGGTGGAAGCTGAGTAATTTGGCGTTCTTGCAAAATTAAATCGGCAAAGGCTTGGTAGCCTTGGAAAAATAACGTCTGCACCAGCGGGTGATCGGTGTGGTGGCTTTGCAAAATCACGCGACCTGATTTTTCGGCGCGGCCTGCGCGACCGGATACTTGCAACAAGAGTTGCCCCATGCGTTCTGGGCCGCGGAAATCTGTGCTGAATAATCCTGCGTCGGCATCGATAATCACTACCAAAGTCACGTCTGCAAAGTGGTGGCCTTTAGCGAGCATCTGGGTGCCGATAAGTATGCAGGGCTCGCCTTGGTGAACTTCGTTAAGGATTTTATCCATGGCGTTTTTGTTGCGCGTGGAGTCGCGGTCAACGCGGATAATCGGTGTATCAGGAAACCAATCGCGCAAAGCGATTTCGCTGCGCTCGGTACCTTGTCCCAAGGGTTGTAACTTGCTGCTTTTACAGTTCGGGCAATTACGCGGTAGCGCACGTTGATGGCCGCAGTGGTGGCAATGTAAATGGCGCGGCGTTTGGTGCACAGTCATGCGCACATCACAGTGCGGACAATTCGCCAGCCAACCGCAATCGTGGCATTCCAGTGTGGGCGCGTAGCCGCGGCGATTGAGGAAAACCAAGACTTGGTTGCCTGCAGAAATCTCGTTGCCAATCGCAATTTTAGTTTCCAGCGCAAAACCTTCGGTCAGCGTTTGGCCTCGAATATCCAGCAGCTGAATTTCCGGTGGTTTGGCATTGCCGGCGCGAGCATGCAAACGTAAATGTTGATAGCGACCTTGCTGCGCGTTGTTGAGTGTTTCCAGCGATGCAGTAGCCGAGCCGAGGATTAACGGAATCTGCAAACGGTTAGCGCGCACCACCGCCAAATCGCGTGCGGAGTAGCGAAAGCCATCTTGCTGCTTGAAAGAGCCGTCGTGCTCTTCGTCGATAATAATAATGCCGAGCTTGGGCATGGGCGTGAAAATCGCCGAGCGCGTGCCAATCAAAATCTGCGCTTTGCCGGAGCGCGCTTGCAACCATGCGTCTAAGCGTTCGCGATCATTTAAGCCGGAGTGCAAGGCGGCAACTTCTACCGCGAAACGCTTTTGGAAGCGGACGATGGTTTGCGGCGTAAGGCCAATCTCGGGGACTAACACTAAAGCTTGTTGACCTTGCTCCAATACTTTGGCGATAGCTTGCAAATAAATTTCGGTTTTACCGCTGCCGGTTGCGCCGTCTAACAAGCTAACTTGAAATTGGCCAAAGCTGATTTGCTCGAACGCGGTTTGTTGTTCATCGCTTAAGGTCAAGGGCGCTTGGCGGAAAATGCTGGCAGGTGCTGTTGGGGTGGTTTCATCGGCAAAGGTTTTTTCGATAATGCCTTTGTCGGTTAGCGTTTTAATAATGTTGGCGGGAATTTCCAAGGCAGCAATATCGCTGCGGCTGAGTTTGTTGTGAGCTTGCAGGGCTTCTAACAATGCGGCTTGTTTGGGCGCTCGTTTAAGTGCGCCAGTGGGCAGGCCTTTACCTTCGGCGGTGAGCTGCCAGCAAGTTTCGCGGCGTTCCTCTGCAGCTGCACCTTGGCGCAAGAGCACGGGCAGGGCGGTGCTGAGCGCTTCGCCCTCTGGGCATTGGTAGTAATCGGCTGCCCACAGAATTAACTCTAGTAACTCAGAATCCAGTGCGGGCGTTTGGTCGATAATCGCCAAAGCGGGGCGCAACTTTTCGATGTTTTGATCAGTATATGTTTTTGTTTGAATAAGAACGCCGGTCATTTCTTGATGACCAAAAGGCACGCGCACTAAAACGCCAGAGGTTAATTGGCTGATATCTGTATCGCTCATATCGGCGGGCGCAAAGTAATCAAAGCGGCGGCGCAGGGGCGTGGGCAGGGCGATTTCTAAAATAGTTTTTGGCATATCGGGCTTGCGTTAATCAAACAAAACAATCGCGCAGAATAGCTTATCTCTTGCTAGAGTGAAGTGAGATTTTGAAATCTGCGCTGAATATGATTTAAGAAAATAAGTGTAAATTTGGTCTTAAATCAAATTATTCCCGTACAACTTGGTTAACAATGTACGAGGATAAATGTTATGACTGATTTAAACATACCGGATTTATCGCCAAGACCGCAGGAGTATCCTTTGCCCTGTCGTGGCTGCTCAAGCTCTTGCCCTCATTATCATTCATGTGAAGGTAAGCCCTGGCGAATGGACGCTGAGATAGTGAAGCATCCCGCTGAACTGACTCGGCCACTGGATAGCTGATTCACCCAAAATAACTGTTACGAGGAAAGTAATATGAACCGTAGAGACTTTATGAAGATTTCTGGCGCAGCCGCGGGCTTGGCCTTAATTCCTGTGTGCAATGTGGCTGTTGCGGCAGATGCGCCTTTAACCTCTGAAGACCCACAGGCAAAGGCTTTGGGTTACGTTACCCAATCAACTATTGCGGGCAGTAACTGTTCTAACTGCGCGCAATCTAAGGGTGACCCCAAGGCATTGGGCTGCAATATTTTCCCTGGTAAGCAAGTGAGCGCGACTGGTTGGTGTAAGGTTTGGTCGAAGAAGCCTTAAGTCGTCTTCGTCTTACACAAAAGGGAGCTGCGGCTCCCTTTTTAGTTTCTGGCTGCTGTTGGCGAATATTTGCCCAAAACGCCTCGCAAAGCTCGATTTTTACTTGCTTTGATGCTGAATTCTGGTAGCATCGCGACCTCTTTAAAAGAGCCCATCCTTTAAACCGATGTGCGGTGCTCGACTAACGTTCGGGTGGCGGCACAGATTACTTAGGCAAGAGATCATGAAACCAGAAATTCATCCAAATTACGTTGCTGTGAATGTTAGCTGCAGCTGTGGCAACAACTTCGCAACTGCTTCTACCATGGGTAAAAGCGAATTCCACGTAGACGTGTGCAGCGAATGCCACCCTTTCTACACTGGCAAGCAAAAAATCGTTGATACCGGTGGTCGTATCGACAAGTTCACCAAGCGCTTCGGCAGCCGTATTGGCGCTAAGAAGTAAGAACATGGTGAAGAGCTTGGTATCTATTCCAAGCCTGAAATCAAAAACGCCGAGAGTGCAAACCCTCGGCGTTTTGTTTTTTGGGCTTTATTGTTTTTCTGTCAACAGCTTCGGCGCGGATTGTATGCCTGCCGGTGCTGGCGAAACAGCAATCGTTGAACGTGTTTACGATGGCGATACCATCAAGCTGAAAGACGGTCGCCACGTGCGCATTTTGGGGGTGAATGCCCCTGAAGTGGATCACGGCAAAGAGCAGACCGGCCAAGCTTTGGGTGAAGAATCACGCAAGGCAACCGAGGCTTTTTTCAAGGCGAATAAGTCGGTACGTCTGTTTTACGATGAGCAGCGCGTTGATCGCTATGAGCGCACCCTTGCGCATGTTTACGACATCCAAGGCAATAGCTTGGCTGCCAACCTTCTGCGCAATGGTTTGGGTTTTCATGTGGCAATTCCACCTAACCTGAGCCTAAACGACTGCTTACAAGGACAAGAAGCCATAGCGCGTAAAAAGGGTTTGGGGGTGTGGAGTCATCCTGGGTGGCAAGCTAAATCTGCATCATCGCTGACTCTGGATGATACTGGCTTTCAGCGGATTCGCGGGCGAGTTGTAAGTGTTCGCCAAGCGCAGTCAATTTGGCTGGAATTGGATGGGCCCTTGGTTATCAAAATTACACCAACGGATTTGAAAAACTTCCCGGCGATTAAGTGGGCGCAATGGAAGGGTAAAGAAGTTGAGGTTCGCGGCTGGGTGACGGAGCGCGGTGGTAGTGAGGAGTCTGAGAAAAAGACTAAATCAGCTGCAAACAAGTCTTATAAGTCTTTGATGGTACAGCCGCGGATAGCGGGGAATGTGGAGTTGGTCAATTGACTCCAACACATACAAAAGTAGCCCGTATGAAGCGCAGCGCAATACGGGGATTAATTAATTTCCCGTAATACGTTTTACTCCTTACGGGCTACGCACAATATTAATTACTTTGGGAGTCAGCCCCTCCCCCTTTTCGCCAAATCGCAGGAGCAATTTGCATAGCGAAGCTACCTGAAAGGCAAACCACATGGATGTGGTTTGTGAACGGGGAGGTTAGGAGGGGGTTAAAGCACTCCATCCGGCAAGGTTTCATCCGCCGCTTTTTCTTCGGTCAATCCTGCTGGGGTTGAGCCCGCCGCCGAAATTTCCGTCGCGAATATCTCGAAAATGGAATTTGTTTCACCGGGTTGGGCAGGCTTACCGGTTTCCGGATTAATTCGCACCGTCACTATGCCATCAGGCTGGCGAGCAATTTGATTGGGCATGCCTTCCAAGGCGGTGCGCATAAAATCAATCCAAATCGGCAGGGCGGCAGTTGAGCCGAATTCGCGTCTACCCAAGAGTGTATTCTTGTCGATACCCACCCAAACAGTTGTCATCAGATTGGGGTTGTAACCGGAGAACCAAGTGTCTCGAGGGCCGTTGGTAGTGCCGGTTTTGCCGGCTAAATCGGTGCGCCCTAAGACTTTGGCGGAAACGCCAGTGCCTTTGTCGATAACGTCTTTCAGGATGGAATCCATGATGTACGCAATACGCGCATCAATAATGCGTGGCGCATGCTGCTCTTCGACAATGGTTTCGCCGCTAGTGCTATCGGCTGCTTCAGGCGTAGCCTCGGGCTTCTTGTCGGGGCAGGTTTTGCAAACGCGTTTTGGGTGCGCTTCATACACAACTTCGCCTTTTCCATTCTCGATTTTGCTAATCAGATAAGGATCGATTTTAAATCCACCATTGGCAAAACTTGAGTAAGCCGTTGCCATCTGGATGGGCGTTAAACCGTGAGCCCCCAAGGCTAAGGCGAGTTCGTGCGGGAATTCTTTCTTGTTAAAGCCGAAGCGCTCAAGGCTATCAATAACCGTGTCTACGCCAAGGCTTTTGAGAATGCGGATAGACACTAGGTTTTTAGATTTATAGAGTGCTTTACGCAAGCTGATAGGGCCATCGAACTCGCCTTCATCGTTTTCCGGGCGCCAGATTTCGCCGGTGTATTCGTTGCGGATTACAATAGGTGCGTCGTTAATCATGGTCGCTGGCGTAAAGCCATGCTCAAGCGCACAGGTATAGATTAAAGGCTTAAAGCTGGAGCCTGGTTGACGGGTTCCCTGCATCACGCGGTTGAAGTGACTTTGGTTGAAGTCAAAGCCGCCCACAAGTGCGCGAATGGCGCCGCTATTGGGGTCAAGTGATACCAGTGCGCTTTGGGCTTCTGGTACTTGAGTCAAACGTGGTTGGCCATCCTTATCCTTGCCGACACGAACCACATCGCCTACGCGCAAGAAGTCCTTGGCAGATTTTGGCGCTGCGCCACGGCTATCTTCAGTAAGGTAGGGGCGCTTGTCAGACAAGCCATGTTGCCAGTCCAAATCCAGCTTTTCGCCATTGGCTTGTAGCAAAGTGATGCTCTTATCTGCCACAGCTGTAATCGCCATGGCTTCAAGGCCGCCTAAAACTGGCATGGCTTGTAATTGATCCTGCCAGTCTTCCAGTTCTGGGCTGGTTGAAGCTTCAAAATGACGTTCTGGGCCACGGTAACCGTGGCGCTCGTCGTAATTCATTAAGCCGTTAACCACGGCGACTTGAGCTGTCGCCTGCATAGCGCTATCGACGGTTGTGTAGACCTTATAACCATCGCTATAAGCGGCTTCGCCAAAGCGATCTATGGCTTCTTTGCGGGCCATTTCGGAAATATAAGGTGCTTGAGTTTCTTGTCCGCTGCCGTGAATAGAAGCGGTATTAGGTTCGCGGATGGCGGCATCGTACGCAGCTTTATCGATAAATTGCAGCTCGTACATGCGCCCAATAATCCAGTTGCGGCGCGCCATGGAGCGTTTTGGGTTGGCAACTGGGTTGTAGGCTGAGGGAGCTTTGAGGACGCCTACGATCATTGCGTCCTGTGCTATGGTTAATTCTTGTACATCTTTGCCGTAATAGATTTGGGCTGCGGCTTGAAGGCCATAAGCGCGGTTGCCAAAAAACATCTTATTGTTGAAAAGCTCAAGAATTTCTTCTTTTGTGAATTCCTGCTCAATTTGTAATGAAAGTAGGATCTCATTGAATTTACGAGAAAAAACCTGCTTTCGTGTGAGGAAGAAATCGCGTGCAAGTTGCTGCGTAAGTGTACTGCCGCCGGACTGAATCTCGCCGGATTTCAATATTTGTGAAGCTGCGCGCAACATGCCTTTTAGAGAAACGCCATGATGCTCAAAGAATTCTGCGTCTTCTGCCGCCAATAGTGCTTTTAGATATAACGGCGGAATTTGGTTGTATTTCAATGGGGTGCGACGCTGTTCACCAAACTCACCAATAAGTTTCCCGTCACTTGAATAAATTCTAAGCGGGGTCTGTAATTTAACCTGTCGAAGGCTATCGACAGGCGGCAGTTTAGGGCTCAAATATAAGTAAAGCCCTGCAAATGTAACCGCGGTAACGCTTACGCCAGCGAGTAACAGCCAAAAAATAATACTGAAGACGGATTTTTTATTTAACATTTTTTCTAAGGGAATTAATGGGTTAGCGAATTTGTGCCGTTTGGCCGGCATTATACGAGCTTTTTGCCTGTTTACATATTCATCTGTTTGTTGCAGGCTTAAGTTAAAGTGCTATAACATAAACAACGTCTAAGTTACGGATATAGATAGAAAAATGGGCATTTTAAGCTTCCTCGAGAAAAAAGCGAAACCGGTAATTGGGTTGGACATCAGCTCAACATCGGTCAAGTTATTGGAATTAAGCCGCCACGGTGATCGCTATCGTGTGGAGACTTATTCAGTAAAGCCCCTGCCACCCAATGCTGTGGTGGAAAAGAATATTAATGACCAAGAGGCTGTTGCTGAGGTCATTAAGTCCATGGTCAAACAGTCCAAAACCAAGCTTAAGCATGCAGCAGTAGCTGTTGCTGGTTCGGCGGTGATCACCAAAATGATCGATCTGCCGGCAGGTTTAAGTGACGATGCCATGGAAACCCAAATTTCGTTAGAGGCCGATCAGTACATCCCCTTCCCCTTGGAAGAGGTTGCTATCGACTTTGAAGTGCAAGGCGTGTCTCCGCGCAATGCAGAGCAGGTAGAAGTGCTGCTGGCGGCATGTCGCCGCGAAAACGTAGAAATGCGAGTCAATGTTTTGCAGCTTTCTGATCTCATTCCGGAAAAGGTTGATATCGAAGCCTACAGCATGGAGCGCGCTTTTGAGTTGATCTCTGAGCAGCTTGAAGATCAAGAAGGTCAGGTTGTAGCGGTTATTGATATTGGTGCAACCATGACCACGCTGAGCGTGTTGGTTGATGGAAAAACTGTTTATACCCGTGAACAGCTGTTCGGCGGCAAGCAACTGACTGAAGAGATTCAGCGCCGCTATGGTTTGTCCCGCGAAGAGGCTGGTCTTGCCAAGAAGCAAGGCGGCTTGCCAGATGATTATGAATCAGAAGTTTTAGCGCCGTTTAAAGAAGCGGTAGTTCAACAGGTAACTCGTTCACTGCAGTTCTTCTTCTCCGCCAGCCAATATAACGATGTGGATTACATTATTCTCGCGGGTGGCGTTGCCTCGCTTGAAGGGCTGGTTAATTTGATTGAAGAAAAATTAGGTACTCAGACTGTGGTGGCCAATCCATTTGCACGTATGTCGGTATCCTCTCGTGTAAACGCAGTATCTCTGGCTAATGATGCGCCATCGCTCATGATTGTGACTGGCCTTGCGATGAGGAGTTTCGACTAATGGCAAAGATTAACTTATTGCCGTGGCGTGAAGCCTATCGCAAAGAGAAGAAAGAACAATTCCTTGCCGTTATTGGCGGGGTGTTTTTACTTTCAGGGTTGATAGCCTATTTATGGATTGTGAGTGTCGAGTCTTCCATCGAAAACCAGCAAGCGCGCAATCAAATGCTTGAGGTCGAAATCTCCAATTTGGAGAAGCAAGTAAAAGAAATTGCCGATCTTAAAAAAGTTCGTGATGATTTGTTGGCGCGCATTAAAATCATTCAAGATTTACAGGGTACTCGCCCATTAATTGTTAGATATTTTGATGATTTTGCTCGCTCTATACCTGAGGGGGTGTTTGTCTCTATGGTATCTCGTCAAGGTACCACCGTCAGCATTGAGGGTGTTGCTGAATCTTATAACCGTGTTGCCACTTTCATGCGAAATTTGGATTCGTCTGATTGGTTTGCGGGTGCCAATTTAACATCAGTTATAGCTGCGCCTGGTGAAGGAGAGCAGGCTCAGTCGTTTAGGATGACCGTTAGCACCTCCGCGCCTACGGAAACGGATACGTCTCAGAAAAATGAAAATACTAAGCCTTCATCGGCAAAAAAAGCGGGAGGTAAGTAATCATGGCGATGAATGAAACTCTCGAGCAGATTAAAAATTTTGATCCAAATAATGTTGATTTTGACAAAATGGGTGTTTGGCCGTTACCGGCTAAAATATTTGTTTTGGTGTTATTGGTAATTATTATTTTTTCATTGACCTACTACGTAAAAATCAGCGATTTGCATGACGAATTGGACGTTGTAAAAGCAAAAGAACAAACCTTGCGAAAAACCTATGAAACCAAAAGTTTTGAAGCTGCCAACTTGGATGCATATCGCGCCCAAATGGATGAAATGGATAAGACGTTTAAGTCGTTGTTGAGTCGATTGCCGAGTGATGCTCAAGTTCCTGGGTTGCTTGATGACATAGGTGCAAGAGGTAGAGAAAGTGGTTTAACCATTAATGCGACGACTATGGAGCCTGAAAAATCTGCTGAGTTTTATATTGAAGTACCGTTCAAGATAAATGTTGATGGCGGGTATCATGATATGGGTGGTTTTGTAAGCGGTATCGCTGCAATGCCCCGTATCGTGACTTTGCATGACTATACAATCACTCGCAAAAAAGATGCTGGGTTATTGAATATGCAAATTTCAGCTAAAACCTATAAATATAAAACACAGGAGAAGTGAAGATGAAAACTATCCTGTTAATAATTGAGTTGTTTGCAGCTTCATTAATTTTGTCTGCCTGTAGTTCGTCATCGGATCAGCAGGATCTAAAAGATTTTATGGCGGAGGCCAAGCGTCGTCCCCAAGGGCAAATTGATCCGTTGCCGCCCTTTCAGGTCTATCAGCCGTTTACCTACAGCGCTATGACATTGCGTAGTCCATTCGAGCGTCCTGCAGCGAAAGATAAAGAGACCAAAGGTGGGCGAAGTGTTGAACCAGATTTAACTCGCGAGAAAGAGTATTTGGAAAACTTTAATATCGTTAGTTTAAATATGGTTGGTACTTTGACTAAAAATGGAAAGCTTTGGGCTTTGGTTGATGATGGTCAAGGGAAAGTTACACCGGTGACTATTGGCAATTACATGGGTAAAAACTTCGGCAAAATTATTTCTGCAGACAAATTGCAGTTGGAAGTAATGGAAATTGTTGCTGATGGCTCAAATGGCTGGGTCGAACGCCCCAGAATTATTAAGTTAGTGACCAAGGATTAATCAGCAATGCGTATTCTGTTCTTATTGGGGTTAAATATGCGCAATAAAATTTTACTAATGCTTTGTTTGTTGTCGCCTCTTAGTTGGGCGAACACCATAAGCGCATTCAACACAGCGGAGCTTCCTGGTGAGCGTTTTGAAGTTAGGGTGCAGTTTAGTGAGACTCCGCCTGATCCGAAGGGATATACCATAGAGAAGCCTGCACGTATTGTGCTTGATTTTCCCGATTCGGTGAGCGGACTTAAGGATCGTCGTTTCCCGCTGGCTTTTGACAATGGTCAAAGCGCCATGTTGCTTACAACCGAGGGGCGCACTCGTCTGATTTTAAATTTAAATGAATTGACTTCTTATACAACGCGAAAAGAAGGCAATGCGTTTGTTGTGGAGGTTGGTGCGAATCGTGCGGCAGGCAATGCGGGCAAAAATATAGTTGCAAAAACCATTGAAGTGCCGAATAAGAAAGCAGTTCCTTCAACTATTTCATCCGGACAAGCATCTATTTCTAACATAGATTTCCGCCGTGGTCAGGCAGGCGAAGGTAGAGTGATTATTACCTTATCTGATCCGCATGTGAGTGCAGATTTGGTGGGTACTGGTGCTGGCGTTAAATTGTCTTTTGCCAATGTAGCTATGCCTGCAGAGATGCGCCGCCGTTTAGATGTGGTTGATTTTGCGACACCAGTAACCTTAGTAAATGCGTCTCAAGAAGGGGGTAGCTCAGTTCTAAATGTATCAGCTAATGGTGAGTTTGATTACATGGCATATCAAACTGACAACGAGTACGTTTTGAGTATTAAGCCGCTTACAGAGCAAGAGAAGAAAGACAAAAAAGCTGACTTCCAATTTACTGGTGACAAAATATCACTCAACTTCCAGGACATGGAAGTAAGAGCCATTCTTCAAATTTTGGCAGACTTTTCAAACTTTAACTTGGTTGCGAGCGATACTGTTCAGGGGCGCATAACTTTGCGCTTGGAAAATGTACCTTGGGATCAGGCACTGGCATTGGTGCTGAAAACTAAAGGTTTGGATAAGCGCATAGATGGTAACGTCATGATGGTTGCTCCCGCGGCAGAAATCGCTGAGCGTGAGCGCCAAGAATTATCAACCAAAAAACAATTGGAAGAATTGGCCCCTTTAAGAACGGAATATTTGCGCGTCCGCTACGCAAATGCGAACGATTTGTATGAGTTGTTTAGAGGTAAAAGTGGTGGCGGTTCTGGCACAAGCGGCAGTAAGGCTACGGGAAGTGTTTTATCTGATCGTGGGCAGGCTATTGTTGATCCAAGAACTAATTCAATTATCGTAACGGATACAGCTGATCGTCTTGAAGCATTTAAAAAATTAATTGACCAAGTTGATATCCCAATTCGCCAAGTGATGATTGAGGCACGTATTGTTATCGCCAACTCTAACTTCCGTCGTGAATTAGGTGTTCGTTGGGGTGGAATTACCTACGGTGTCAGTAAAAATTCTTTGGTACAGGCTTCGGGCTCATTACAAGGGATTAGTAAGGACCCTGGGTCTCCATATGAGGTTCTTACCGGAGTCAAAGACAAATTTACTGATATGACTCAAGACCATATTGTTGACTTGGGTGTTAACGCTCCAGCTGGTAGCATTGCTGCGGGAATTATGACGGATAACGCTTTCTTGGATATGGAACTGTCAGCGTTAGAAAATGCCGGCTATGCAGAAATTGTTGCGCAGCCTAAGGTTGTTACCAGTGATAAGCAGTTAGCAACGATTAAGTCGGGTAAGCAAATTCCATACAGAGAGGCGAGTGCGAGTGGTGCAGCAACCTCTGCATTTAAGGATGTAGTTTTGAAGCTGGAAGTTACGCCGCAAATCACGCCTGATAACAATGTGATTATGGATTTGGATATTTCTAAAGACTCAATCGGTGAGATTACAGAAACCAATGATTTGACCTTGGATATTAACCGTATCAATACCAAGGTATTGGTGCCCAATGGTGAAACTGTAGTCTTGGGCGGTGTATTTGGTTTGGATACCAACAAGTCAGAAGTTAAAGTTCCCGTTTTAGGTGATCTTCCATACTTGGGTCGTTTGTTTAAAAAGACCGTAAGAGGCGAAACTAAAACTGAACTCTTAATATTCATCACTCCCAAAATTATTGCGGATAAAATGACCAACTAATGCTAAAGCGTAACATCTATCTTGTCGGCCCCATGGGGGCTGGCAAGTCAACAATAGGCCGCGTTCTCGCGGCCGAACTTCATCTGGGCTTCCGTGATAGCGATAAAGTAATTGAAGATAGGACTGGTGCCGATATTCCCTGGATTTTCGATATGGAAGGGGAGGAAGGTTTTCGCGACCGTGAATCTGCTGTTTTGGATGAGTTAGCAAAAGGTCAGGATTTTGTGATCGCTACCGGTGGAGGTATTATTTTGCGTCCTCAAAATCGTGAGCTTATGAAATCTTCAGGTTACGTATGCTATCTAACTGCATCGATCGATCAATTGGTTGAGCGCACGGCGCGTGATAAAAAGCGTCCGCTATTGCAGGTAGAAAATCCTCGCCAAAAAATTATTGATTTGGTTGCTTTGCGGGATCCGCTTTATCGAGAAGCTGCTGATTTTGTTATCAATACAGATCGCAGATCCCCCAAGCTTGTTGCCCAAGAAATCTCCGCGCTTATAGATTCCGCAAATTAAAGAAGCTGCTTGTTTATGATTTCGTCAAAAATATTGAGTGCTATATGGTAAAGTAGCGCCCAATATTTTCCGAAAGAGTATTGTTATGGAAACACTTTCCGTTGCCCTTGGTGAGCGCAGCTACCCAATATTTATTGGTAGCGATTTGCTTGCACAATCTCATCTGCTTAATCCTCATATCCATGGGAAGCAAGTTTGCATTGTGACCAATGAAACTATTGCTCCTATTTACTTGGAAAAACTGAAAGAAAGCTTGGCGGTATCGCAAGTTAGCAGTGTGGTTCTTGCAGATGGTGAGGCTCATAAAAATCTCACAACATTAAATGAAATATTTACCGCGCTTTTAGCGGAAAAACATAACCGTACTACAACCCTAATTGCGTTGGGTGGCGGTGTTGTGGGTGATATGACCGGTTTTGCAGCGGCTTGTTATCAACGAGGCGTAAATTTTATTCAGATTCCTACCACTTTATTATCTATGGTTGACTCCTCTGTTGGTGGTAAGACGGGTGTGAATCATGCCATGGGTAAAAATATGATAGGAGCCTTCTATCAGCCGCAAGCTGTTATCGCCGATATTTCCTTGTTGAAAACCTTACCCGCGCGCGAAGTTTCTGCTGGTCTGGCTGAAGTTATTAAATACGGTTTGATTTCTGATGCTAAATTTTTTGTGTGGCTTGAACAAAATATCGAATTGCTGATGCAGGGTGATGAGGCTGCGTTGAGTTATGCGGTCTTGCGGTCTTGTAAGAATAAAGCGGATGTTGTTGCGCAAGATGAGCATGAAGGCGGTATACGTGCAATTCTCAATTTAGGGCACACCTTTGGTCATGCGATTGAGACTGCTCAAGGTTATGGCAATTGGTTGCATGGTGAAGCGGTTGCTGCCGGTATGGTAATGGCAGCTGATTTATCGATGCGTCGCGGAGATATTTCCCGCACGGAGCTTCAACGCATTGTTGCTTTACTTGAGCGAGCAAAATTACCAACTAAAGCTCCTGTAGATATGACGCCAGAGCAATTCGTTGAGCTGATGGGGGTTGATAAAAAGGTATTGGATGGTCGTTTGCGCTTGGTGCTATTGAAGTCCTTGGGGCAAGCAATAGTGTCGAGTGACATAGACTCAGCACTGTTGATGGAAACTTTTGCTGCTTGTCGTTAATTTATCGAGAGAGAAATACATATGAGGACTGAGCCTTCTTTTTCGGAAGAGTCTGATAGTCATTTGGCTGATAATTCTACAGAGAGCGAAAATTCGCATTTTGACTCAGGCTCCTCGCTTCTGTCGGATTATCGTCAAAGATATGGTTTGTCGACTGATCCTTTTGTTGACGATCCTCATTTCCCTTTCTATCAAGGCGCTCAGCGCCGCCAAATTCTTGAGCAGTTGTTGCACCTCTGTCAATTCAGCCACAATCTGTTAGTGGTAGCGGGCGATTATGGCGTAGGTAAAACTCGGATGGCTCAGGCACTAATTGATGCGCTTGATGATGCTGATGATATTTGTTTTGTAGAGGGGCAAATTAATTCTGATATTAATTCGGTGCTTGCAGAGGTTTATGAGCAGTTTGAGTTGGCTGCGCACGAAGATTTTGTTGGGTTATGCAAGAAAAAATCCGAACAGGATGGTTTAGTTGTTTTAATTATTGATAATGCTCATCATCTAACTGATGAAGTGATTCTAGATTTAATTGGGGTCATGCAAGAAAACACAGAATCACGTTTGCATCTGGTTTTATTTTCCGAGCCCTATTTGTTAGATCGATTGGAAAATATTAATGCACCAGACATTGTGTTGACTGATTTTTCACTTGAGAAATTTTCGTTAGCGGAAGCAGTAGACTATTTAAATTTTCGTATGGAAATGGCGGACTATCTCGGGCCGGAAGTGTTTGTTGAATCTAAGGTTGAGCCTTGGTGGCGTCAATCGCAGGGGCAGTTGCTGCAGCTCCATGAGTACGCGCAAGAAAAATTACTAGAGTCTGTTTCTAAGCCTACGCGCTCACGTGGATATGGTTCCAATAAGCGTGGCTTGCCTGTCCCACACATCATTGCTGCGTCAGCCTTGGTGGGCACTTTGTTTTTGGGGTATCTCTACATGGGCGGCTCGTCAGAAAAGCCTGCTGCAAATGTAGCTAAACCGATTCCGGTTCCAATTCAGCCAGAATCCAGTGCCTCGCCCTCAGTGGTGCAGGTTTCCTCTGGTCAGGCAAGCTCATCTGCGACTGCAAACCCCATAGTGGCAAGTGAATACAATAGTGCTGCGGTAGTTCATTCGTCTGCAATTTCTTCTGTTACAACACAAAATAATACGGAAAAATCGCAAGCAGCTTCGGTTGTTAAACAAAGTGTAGTGCCTTTGGCTCAAATGAATGAGCAACCAGCTCAAGTAGGTGAGCAAAAGCAAACAAAATCAAAAGCTGCATCATCAATAAAAGCGGTTGCGAAAATAGATGTTTCAAGCGAAACATCTAAAGCTATAGTTAAATCAAAGAATGAAACTACAGCAGCTCCGGAGCAAAAATCAACATTGGCATTTAGCGACCAAGAAAAAGCAATTTTGAGCTGGGATGGCTCTGAATATACGTTGCAGCTCGTGGGTTTAAGTAATGAAAAAGCTGCGCATGAATTTATAGCTGCGCAATCCAACAAAAAAGATTTGCTGCTATTTAAAAGTTTGCGTCAAGGGAAAGATTGGTTTGTGGTGGTGACGGGCCACTTTGTAAGCTCAGCAAAAGCGCGTCAGATAATTGAGGGTTTGCCGGAGTCGCAGAAAAAGGCATCGCCTTGGCCTAGAGAAGTAAAAGTAATTCAAAAAGAAATTAGGCAAAGATAATATCCATTAAATTTGTGATTGGTGCGTATTTAAAATAATTGATTGCTCGCGATGAAAAATATTTAACGGAAATAAAAAAGCCCCAAATAATTGGGGCTTTTTTATTTCCGTTAAATAGTCTGAAAACTAATTTACTTTCACGGTGTAGGTAATATTTCCAATTTGAATTCCCGCTGTTCCTTTTGGTGGTTTGGTCGGGTCAGTTCCCGCTTTAACAATCAGCACAACCACTGTAGGTTCGGTGGACATTACTAAGCCGCCCGTCATATTTACAGATGCTGTTGCATTTTCCAAATCACTCCCCGCTGCAGTTATGCTGGTACCTGCCGGCAAGCCATTTCCATTGCAGTCAGCCAGCAAAATTGGGATGCGTATACTACCGCCCACGGCTAGGTTAAATGGTTGAAGTCCTATAAGGTCAAATGGAGTTTCGCAGGACATTACAAGTGTAGATTCTTGTCTAACGGTTACTTTGTTGGTGGTGCAATCACCGTTGGCTTTTGCGGCACCGGCACAGAGAGCGCCATCATATTTGCCGTTGGGCAGTAAATCAAAGCTGCCGTTTTGATTAAAGTCGATAAACTCCTCAATAGCATCTCTATCGAAATTGAAGTTTTTATCAACGTATGCTTCGCGTAAGTCGTCACAGCTGTTAGTTGCTCCATAGGCAGCAGACGAATGCGGTGCGTTAGGGCTGCATAAGGTGGTGTTTGATAATGGCAGCCCTTTGGTGGTTGAAGAATATACTCCGTTGCTGTTGGTAAATATGTCTTTATCAATGTCGTCATAAAGACCATTTCCGTTGCCATCGACAAATGATTCATTGCCTATGGCTGTTGCAAGGATTTGTACGCGACCTTTACGGCACTCTCTGGCACCATCAGAGCAAGTCATTGTGTATCCGGTTTCGGTTATATTGGAAAACGATACAGTCGCCGCCGGTGTTGGGCGCGGGTTTTGGCTGCGCCATACTGCAGTACAGCTGCCATTCAAGGTTGTGCAGCTGCCGTCAATTGCGCCGCCGCTTGTGGTAAAGGTTACCGCCGTGCCATTGGGTACTGGGTTGTTGAACGCGTCGGCAAGCCTAATGGTTGCGTTGCTTGTAACGCCGTCATGTCTCCAAGCAACTGGTTCAAGATCGCTTAGGGAAAGACTGGCGCTGTTTTGATCTGGAATACCGGTGGTTACGGCGAGTGCGCTTGATTGTGTACTGATGCCGTTGGCGGTTGTTGCAGTAACTCGAACAGCGGTTGCAACAGTTCCTGCTTGGACTATGGTAGAAACGTAGCCATTTGCATCAGTAGAAGAACCGTAGGTTTCAGGGCCGGATGGATTACACTTGCTCGGAACTAATGCCAAACCACCTACGGTAGTGCTAGGTGCGAAGTTTACGCATACGCCTTTAACCGGGCTTCCTGCTTGGCCTAAAACCTGAAAGCGCAGGGTTGATGTTTCCAAGCCGCCGGTCCCTTTAATGCTCACCAACGTGGGGGTTGCATCAACAAACGAAATAGTTTGGGCAGTATCAGGTTTAACAAGAATGTTAGCTGTTGCGGTTAAAACGTTGCCTCTAAAAGTAGTAGTCGCTTTTATCGCATCAATCCCACCGACACCTGCGCAGCCTTTGGATACATAGTTGGCATCGGCTCTGCCGTTGATCGTTGTCACTGTATTGCCGCCGGTAATGCTGGAATTATTGGCAGTTAGGCATGGCGATGAAAAGGTGATGCTCATTGTGTCGGTCACGGGTTCGCCGGCAGAATTCACAATGTAAGCGGTAACTGATGTGTTGCCGCCTGCAGACAGAACGGTATCACCTATGCCTACCTCCAAGGAGCCATTAACAAAATTTGCGCCGAATCCTGCGCCCATACGTCTCGTATTTATGGGAAGAATAACGAACGCTTCTGCTGTCGATGAGCCACTTGCCATAGTAGCTGTGACTTTGTCATCGATATCACACTTACCAACTTGATATTGGATGGTAGCTGTACCGTTGACAGTATTAACCGTGCTATCGCCGGCGATTGTTGATAGGTTGGCTGCAAGGCAGGGCGAATCAAATTTTATTTTGATGATGTTGGTAGTGGGGTTACCCTGGCCATCAACCACGTTCACGCTTAATTGAGCTTTATCTCCCTCAAAGAGAGTGGTTGACGAAGCGGTGCTTGTTACGGCCCCTGAAACAAAGTTCGCGCCTGTGCCACTACCAATTCTGAGGGTTGTTGAGCCGGTATTGCCAGTGGTTCCGTTGATTGTATTATCGAGCGCTGAGCCACTCCCGCCGCCACAGGCTGCCAGCAACAAACTTATTAGTGCTGAGCTAAGGAATTTGAACGTTGTTTTTGTTTGCATGGTGTCTTCCTAATTTCCCGAGAGTTAGAAGCAGCTTATTGAAACTGAAAACGCAAAGAGTGCGGCTTTTGGTGTTTTATAGAGGTAAAGCCCACTTGGTCAGTGTCTTAAGTTAGCTTATATCTCGTCAATGTTAAAGCCTTGTTGTCGTAAAAGTAGTACCTTAAGTCGGCTGGAATCGTTAAATGTGCATTCTTTAGCATTTTTATAGGCTTAGCTGCACTTGTTAGTATCAATTCTAGATTTTTAAGAGCATTTTACACGGCTTGTTTGGATAAAATTGTTGGCTTTTTGTACGTTTATACTTGCAAGTCAAACAGGTCAGGTTACTTGCCAATTTTCGGTCAAGCGGGTAATATCCTGCGCCCATTTGTCCACAGCCCCTAGACCTCAGGGGCTTTTTTGTCTGGGATGTGAAATGGCGCGTCTTTTGTATCAAAAACAAAGCCTAACGCGCTAAAAACTGTGACGTTCCTTGATATTGATTGATTTATTGAGATTCAGCCTATGACCACTGGCCTCTACCAGATAGACGAGTTCAAAGATAACTGCGGTTTTGGTTTGATTGCCCACTTAAAGGGCAAAACCAGCCATCGTCTGCTCACAACTGCGATTGAAGCACTGACCTGCATGACACACCGCGGCGGTATTAACTCCGATGGCAAAACCGGTGACGGTTGCGGTCTCTTGATTCAAAAGCCGGACAGCTTTTTGCGTGCAGTTGCTAAAGAAGCCTGTAACGCAGATTTGTCTGAGGTTTATGGTGTAGGCTCCATTATGTTGAGCCGCGAAGCCGATAAAGCTGATGCTGCGCGTGCTATTTTTGCAGAGGAATTGGCTGCTCAGGGCTTGATCCTTGCTGGTTGGCGCGAAGTGCCGGTAGATCCAAGCTGTCTCGGTCCAATCGCAATGAAATCATTGCCAACATTCAACCATTTATTCGTAAACAGCAAAGACCTGACCGCCGCGCAAGTTGAAGCCAAGTTGTTTATGGCGCGTCGTAAAACCGAATTGCGTTTGGTTGGCGATAAAGCTTTCTATGTTGCAAGCTTGAGCACTGGCACCTTGTCTTATAAAGGCTTGATGATGCCCGTGGACTTGCCACGTTTCTTCGCAGACTTGGCTGATCCTCGTTTGGAAACGGCTATCTGCGTATTCCATCAGCGCTTCTCTACCAACACCATGCCAGTGTGGCCATTGGCGCAACCTTTCCGTATGTTGGCGCACAATGGCGAGATCAACACCGTTGTGGGCAACCGTAATTGGTCGGTAGCGCGTACTCCTAAATTTGTCACTCCTTTGCTGCCTGACTTGATGTCAGTTAAACCTTTGGTTAACCGTACCGGTTCTGATTCGTCCAGCCTCGATAACATGCTGGAAATCTTGACCTTGGGCGGTATGGAATTGCACCGTGCAATCCGTATGCTGGTTCCTCCGGCTTGGCAGAACGTTGAAAACATGGATCCTGATCTGCGTGCGTTCTACGAATACAACTCGATGCATATCGAGCCGTGGGATGGTCCTGCCGGTTTGGTAATTACCGATGGGCGCTATGCAGTATGTACGCTTGACCGTAACGGTTTGCGTCCATCACGTTGGGTAATTACCAACGATGACATCATTACTGTCGCGTCAGAAGTGGGTGTGTACAACTACGATCCTGCTGATGTAGTTGCCAAAGGTCGTCTTGGCCCAGGCCAGATCATGTCTATCGATACCTTGACCGGTGAGTTGCATCGCACCCAAGACGTAGACAATCAGCTCAAAGAAACCCAGCCCTACAAACAATGGCTGAAAGAGCGCGCTTTGCGTGTTGAATCAACCTTGGCTGCGGATGCAAAAGAAAACGGTTTGCAAGGCATCGCCTTGAAAGCCGCAATGAAAATGTACCAAGTGTCTTTCGAAGAGCGCGATCAATTGTTGCGTCCTTTAGCAGAGGGTGGTCAAGAAGCCGTTGGCTCAATGGGCGACGACACCCCAATGGCAGTTCTGTCGCGTCAGCAACGTTCGCTCTACGACTATTTCCGTCAACAATTTGCGCAGGTAACTAACCCACCAATTGATCCATTGCGTGAAGCAATTGTGATGTCGTTGGAAACTTGCCTTGGCCGCGAGTTGCCAGTTTACGATGAAACTCCAGAGCACGCCGATCGCGTAATTCTGAGCTCGCCCGTTTTATCGCCTGCAAAATTCCGTGGTTTGATGACCTTGAACCGCAAGGGTTACGAAGTGGCGAAGTTTTCGTTGCACTATGATCCAACGGCAACCAACCTGAAAGCTGCTTTGACCAAGCTGTGTGAAGACGTTGCCGCGGCTGTTAAGGCTGGCAAAGTGCTTGTGGTATTGAGCGACAATGACTTTAAACAAGGTCTGTTGCCGATTCATGCATTGTTGGCAGTTGGTGCGGTTAACCAGCATTTAACTAACGTTGGTCTGCGTTGCGACTCCAACATTATTGTTGAGACCGGCACTGCGCGCGACCCACACCAAATCGCAGCGCTGATTGCTTACGGTGCAACGGCGGTTTATCCGTTCCTCAGCTATTACGTACTTAACGATTTGATCGAAAAAGGCGAGTTGTTGGTGGATGTAGATTCTGCCTACAAAAATTACCGCAAAGGTATCGACAAGGGCTTGCTGAAAATCCTGTCGAAAATGGGTATTTCAACCATCACTTCTTACCGCAGCGCTCAGCTTTTTGAAGCCATTGGTCTGTCAGAAGAAGTGGTTTCTATGTGCTTCGACAGCACGCCATCCCGCGTGGGTGGTGCGCGTTTTGAAGAGTTGGAAGTTGACCAGAAAATTGTTGCGCAAACCGCGTGGATTGAGCGTAAGCCAATCGTTCAAGGTGGTTTGTTGAAGTATGTTCACAACTCTGAATACCATGCCTTCAACCCAGATGTAGTTCAAACTCTGCAAAAAGCTGTTCAAAGCGGTAACTATGCAATGTGGCGCAACTACGCAGACTTGGTAAACAAACGTCCGGTGTCTATGTTGCGTGACTTGTTGGCGATCCGCGAGGATGCTTGCAAGCCGGTTCCACTGTCAGAAGTTGAGCCAATCGAAAGCATTATTAAACGCTTTGACTCGGCGGGTATGTCGCTCGGTGCTCTGTCGCCGGAAGCGCATGAATCCTTGGCGGAAGCCATGAACCGCTTGGGCGGTCGCTCAAACTCGGGTGAGGGCGGTGAAGACCCAGCGCGTTACGGCACTATTAAAACTTCAAAAATTAAACAAGTTGCGTCTGGCCGTTTTGGTGTGACTCCGGCTTATTTGGTTAACGCTGAAGTACTGCAAATTAAAGTAGCCCAAGGTGCTAAGCCGGGTGAAGGTGGTCAGTTACCTGGTGGTAAAGTGAACGCGTTGATTGCGCGTTTGCGTCACTCGGTGCCGGGCGTTACCTTGATTTCACCTCCGCCGCACCACGATATTTATTCAATTGAAGACTTGGCGCAGTTGATCTATGACTTGAAGCAAGTTAACCCAGATGCACTGGTTTCTGTGAAACTGGTATCGCGTCCAGGTGTAGGCACTATCGCGGCGGGTGTGGCTAAGGCTTACGCGGATTTGATCACCATTTCTGGTTACGATGGTGGTACTGCGGCAAGTCCATTGACCTCTATTAAATATGCAGGTTCTCCGTGGGAATTGGGCTTGTCCGAAACTCATCAAACCCTGCGTGCAAACGATTTGCGCGATAAAGTTCGCGTGCAAACCGATGGCGGTTTGAAAACTGGTTTAGACGTTGTGAAAGCGGCTATGTTGGGTGCGGAAAGCTTTGGCTTTGGTACTGGCCCGATGGTTGCGCTCGGTTGTAAATACCTGCGTATTTGCCACTTGAACAACTGTGCGACAGGCGTTGCTACTCAACAAGACAAACTGCGTCAGGATCACTACATTGGCACCGTTGAAATGGCGATGAACTTCTTCAAGTTCGTTGCTGAAGAAACTCGTGAGTGGATGGCGCGTTTAGGCGTTCGTTCATTGGGTGAGCTGGTTGGCCGCGTGGATTTGTTGAAAATCCTTGAGGGTGAAACTGCCAAGCAACAACAGCTTGATCTATCACCAATCATCCATACCGATGATTATTTGGCGACCAAGCCACAATTGTGTGCTGTAGCCAAAAACGAGCCTTTCGATAAAGGCGAAACAGCTGAAGCTATGGTTCGTGCCTTGTTGCCGACGATTGAAGGCAAAAAAGGTGGTGAGTTCGAGTTCCATATCACCAACTGCGACCGTTCAATCGGCGCTCGTATCAGCGGTGAAATCGCCAAGCGTTATGGCAACTTGGGTATGGAAGACGCTCCAGTTAAGTTGAAATTAACGGGTATTGCCGGTCAATCCTTCGGCGTGTGGAACGCTGGTGGTTTGGAAATGTATTTGGAAGGCGATGCCAACGACTACGTCGGTAAAGGCATGGCGGGTGGCAAGCTTGTGTTGCGTCCACCACGTAATTCAACCTTTAAGTCGCACGAATCGAGCATTATGGGTAACACCTGTTTGTACGGCGCAACTGGCGGTAAATTGTTTGCTGCGGGTACTGCGGGCGAGCGTTGCGGTGTACGTAACTCAGGTGCTCACGTGGTTGTCGAAGGTGCTGGCGATCACTGCTGTGAATATATGACTGGTGGTGTTGTCACAGTGCTTGGTCAAACCGGTGTTAACTTTGGTGCGGGTATGACCGGCGGTTTCGCTTACGTACTCGACGAAGCCAATGATTTCGTAGACCGTTACAACCATGAGCTGGTAGATATTCATCGTATCAACACTGAAGCTCTGGAAGCACACCGTCATCACTTGCGTACGACCATTGAAGAGTTCGTACAAGAGACCGAAAGTGAATGGGGCCAACACCTGCTCGACAATTTCGATGACTACATTGGCAAGTTCTGGCTGGTTAAACCTAAGGCAGCAGCTTTAGGTGGACTGCTCGTCAGTTTCCGCAAGCGCGGCGAATAAGGCGAGAGGAGAAATATCATGACTGCACGTTTAAACAATGATTTCCAATTTCTCGATGTGGGTCGTCAAGACCCATCCAAGAAAGACATAGAAACCCGCAGACACAAGTTTGTGGAAATCTATCAACCTTTCGCCAAAGAAGAAGTTGAAAGCCAATCGCACCGCTGCCTTGAGTGCGGCAACCCTTACTGCGAGTGGAAGTGCCCAGTGCACAACTTCATCCCTAACTGGTTGAAGCTAATTTCCGAAGGTAATATTTTTGAAGCTGCTGAGTTGAGTCATCAAACTAACTCTTTACCGGAAGTATGTGGTCGTGTGTGTCCGCAAGACCGCTTGTGTGAGGGTGCCTGTACGCTGAACGATGGTTTCGGCGCGGTAACCATCGGCAATGCAGAGAAATATATTACTGATACAGCTTTCGCTATGGGCTGGAAGCCGGACATGTCCAAAGTTGTGTGGACTAACAAGAAAGTCGCCATCATCGGTGCTGGCCCAGCAGGTATCGGTTGTGCAGATGTGTTGGTTCGCAACGGCGTTAAGCCCGTGGTATTCGATAAGTATCCAGAAATTGGCGGTTTGCTGACTTTCGGTATTCCTGAGTTCAAACTTGAGAAGTCAGTATTGTCGCGTCGTCGTGAAATTTTCACTGAGATGGGCATCGAATTCCGTCTGAACACTGAAGTGGGCAAAGACATTTCCATGGAAGATTTGCTTCGCGATTACGATGCAGTCTTCATGGGTATGGGCACTTACACCTACATGAAAGGCGGTTTCCCAGGTGAAGATTTGCCAGGTGTGTACGATGCATTGCCATTCTTGGTTGCCAACGTAAATCGTAACCTCGGTTTCGAAAAAGACGCTTCAGAATTCATCAGCGTAAAAGGTAAGAAAGTTGTTGTTCTCGGCGGTGGCGATACCGCGATGGATTGTAACCGTACCTCGATTCGTCAAGGCGCAGACACAGTTACTTGTGCATACCGTCGTGACGAAGAAAACATGCCGGGTTCTAAGCGTGAAGTGGCTAACGCGCGTGAAGAGGGTGTTGAATTCCTGTTTAACCGTCAGCCGGTTGCGGTTGTAGGTAACGGCAAAGTGGAAGGCGTAAAAGTGGTTACTACCCAATTGGGTGAACCAGATGCAAAAGGTCGTCGCAGCCCAGTTGTGGTTGAAGGTTCAGAAGAGATTTTGCCAGCTGACGTAGTGCTGATCGCCTTCGGCTTCCGTCCAAATCCACAACCATGGTTCGAAACCAACGGTGTGAAAGTGAATGAGTGGGGCGGTGTTCATGCTCCTGAGCAGCAACAATTTAAGTTCCAGACCACCAATCCTCAGGTTTTTGCAGGTGGTGATATGGTTCGCGGTTCAGATTTGGTGGTTACCGCCATTTGGGAAGGTCGTGAGGCTGCCCAAGGTATCTTGGATTATTTGGAAGTTTAATCTAGCGCAATTAGCTAGTTAACTGAATGCGATACACTCATTAGCCCCGCTGTTGCGGGGCTAATGCTATTGGGGCGAAGCGTTTTTCGCCATGAGGAAGAGAATATGACTGAGTTAAAAAATGATCGTTTTTTGCGTGCTTTGCTAAAACAGCCCGTCGATGTAACTCCCGTATGGATGATGCGTCAAGCTGGGCGCTACCTGCCCGAATATAGAGCTAGCCGTGAACGTGCTGGCGATTTTATGGGGTTGTGCACCAATCCTGAAATGGCCTGTGAAGTGACTCTTCAGCCTTTAGACCGCTATCCCGGTCTCGATGCAGCCATCCTCTTTTCCGACATTCTCACCATTCCGGATGCTATGGGCTTGGGTTTGTATTTCGAAACTGGTGAGGGACCCAAATTCCGCAAGCCTGTACGCACTGAAGCAGATATTGATGCCCTTGCTGTCATCAAACCAGAACAGAATTTGCCTTATGTTGTTAACGCGGTGAAAACCATTCGCCGCGAGCTGAATGGCCGCGTTCCGCTAATTGGTTTCTCCGGCAGCCCTTGGACTTTGGCGACCTATATGATCGAAGGCGGCTCAAGCCGCGATTTTCGTCGCGCCAAAGAAATGCTCTACAACCAACCACAACTTATGCATAAATTGCTCAATGTTCTGGCAGATTCGGTCACCGCTTATTTGAACGCGCAAATTGAAGCCGGTGCTCAAGCGGTGCAAATTTTTGATACCTGGGGCGGGGCTTTATCGCATTCGGCCTATCAAGAGTTCTCACTCAAGTACATGCAGAAAATTGTGAGCGGCTTGATTCGCGAGCATGAGGGTCGCGAGGTTCCAGTGATCCTGTTCACCAAGGGTGGTGGTCAATGGCTCGAAGCTATGGCAGCTACGGGCGCAACTGCTTTAGGTTTAGATTGGACAACAGACATATCCTCTGCACGCAGTCGCGTTGGCGATAAAGTTGCGTTGCAAGGCAACATGGATCCAACGATTCTGTATGCATCAACTGCGCGTATTCGCGAAGAGGTGGGCTGTATTTTGCAGGGATACGGTAAGGGTTCTGGGCATGTATTTAACCTCGGCCATGGTATTACGCCAGAGGTAGATCCAGCCCACGCGGGAGCGTTCATTGATGCGGTGCACGAATTATCGAGTCGCTACCACCAAGAGTGAACCGTTCAGGGGTAGATAATACCCCTTGAGAATTTTTACATGCTGCGGCTCTGGTTTGTTCGGCTGTTCTTCATTACACTCATCTTTACGAGTGTTTGAATATAGCCAGCTTTTGTAAGACGGAATTGATTTTAAAATATTAAAAGAGGCGTAGCTGTGGGTATCAAGCAAGTAAAGGTTGATGTGAACGAGCTGAGTCTGGGCATGTATGTGTCTGGCTTGGATCGCCCTTGGTCGCAGACCCCATTTCCTTTGCAAGGCTTCTACCTGCGTGATCTGCAAGAAGTTAATCAGCTCAAAAGCCTCTGTCACTATGTTTATATTGATGTTGAGCGCGGTCGCGGCCCCATAGCGGCAAATCTGAAAAAGCTGGACGGTAAGTTTGGAAAAGTCAAAGTTACCGGGCGCGAGCGCGATAATGCCGTTCTTAATGAACCTATTGCCCCTTTAAAGATTCAACGTAATCTTTACCGTGAAATTCAGCCCCTTCAAAAAGAAGTCAAAAAAGCTAAACAGCTCCATCAAAAAGTTTATGGTGCAGTTGTGGAAGTGATTGAGTTGCTTGAAAACAAGCAGCTCGAAAACATATCTCTCGGCGAGACCAAGAAAGTTGCCAGTGAAATGGTGGATAGCGTATTGCGCAACCCCGATGCTTTCACATGGTTATCGCGCGTGCAGGAAAAAGACGAATATACCTATAGTCACGCAGTGCGTTCGTCGGTGTGGGCGATTTTGTTTGGTCGTCATATAGGTCTACCCAAACGCGACCTCGATGTTCTTGCGTTAGGTGTACTGCTGAAAGACGTGGGTAAAGTCATGCTCGACCAAGGACTCTTGGTAAAAGCAGAGCGCAATGCGGAAGAAGAAGCTATTTATGAAACCTTCGTAGAATTGGGATGTGAGATTCTGCGAAAAACCCAAGGTGTTGAGCCTCGTGTAATCAGTGTTGTTAAGACCCACTGTGAGCGCTTAAATGGTAGCGGCTTTCCGCAGCATCTCGTGGGCGACAAGATCCCCTTATTGGGCAAGATTGCGGGTATTGTGACGTTTTATGACTACGTAACAAACCCACGCGGTTCCAAGCATCCTATTGCGCCTTCAAAAGCAGTGGCCAAGCTCTATGAACTGCGCAATATTCAATTTCAAGAAGAATTGGTAGTCGAATTTATTCGTGCTATTGGTTTGTATCCAACTGGCACCTTAGTTGAATTAAGCACGGGTGAGGTTGCTGTTGTTGTAGAGCAAAATTTTGAACGTCGTTTGAAGCCCAAAGTCATGGTTGTTTTAGATGCGCTTAAGCAAGAAATGGCTGAGTCTGTGCTACTTGACCTTGCTGAAGATGACAAACGTAAGCAGGCTTTGTTGGATTCCGGCAAGAAAACGCGTTACGAAGTAGAAAAAATTGAGATTGCGCGTGACCTTGAGCCGGGTAGTTATGATGTGGATATATCAGGTATTCGCGATCAATATTTGATGAAAACGGAAAAGACGGGATTGCTTGGCCTGCTGAGTCGCTTAAAAGGCTAGCCACTGTTTGTTTTACCAAAAAGCCGCTATCAGTTTGACTGATGGCGGCTTTTTTATGCATTCACCAGGGCGCAACAACCAATGTAAAGTTATTAAAATAAGCTCGTTTTTGAATGCTGTTGAGTAGCAGACTGTTAGTTGTTTCTCGGGTTTTAGATAGGTGTCCTTTAGGGTTAATTCATGGTTCGTTTTCTGCGCGTAGTGTTTCAAAGTGCGTTGTTCTTAGGTTATGCATTGCTGATGCAGGCTCGTGCTAGCTCTTTTGAAACACAACAAAGCAATACAACAATTTTTGATGGTGTTAAAGGCGAACAAGGTGAATTAACAATCGACCCAAACCAAACTCTGCATCTTTGGAAGAGTGCAGCTAATGCTTCTACACAAGCCGCTAGTGGATTTGCGTTTCGCAAAATTTACGGCAACTTTATGCTGACGGCGCAGCTTAAAAATCAAAAAAACACAGAGCAGTTTTTTAATTATGGTCTGCAAGTGGTTGCACCTGACTCGTCGCTAATCTTTAAAACCAAGCTTGATAGTTATTCTAATCTTGCAGTTGAACTTTATGGATCGAAAAAAATACAACTTAACCGTGAGGGGTTTGTTAAAAATCCCGATGTATTTCAAGTAGAGCAAGCCGATGACACATTAATTTTTTCTGCAGCTGTTTATGGTAAGCCGCTCAAGGTGGTTGCGCGTTATGTCTTGCCTAAAGTGCAAAATCTAGAAGTGGGTGTGTATAGAGATTTTTCTGCAAACGATAAAAATCCGTTGGAAATAAAAAATTTACGCTGGGTTATTCCCGCATGGAAAAATTTTATTCCCTACTACCATTATCTTGGTAGCCGTTTGGAAATCTTAGATGTGGTGACGGGCGATAGAAAGGTTATTTACGAAACTGCCGCTAGTATCGAAGCGCCAAATTGGACATCAGATGGCGATACCATTATTTATAACTCATCAGGCCGTGTATATAAATTGTATTTGCCGACTAAAAAAGTCTCTTTATTTAATACCGGATTTGAGGTTAAAAATAATAACGATCATATAGTATCTTTCAAGAGCAAATTTATCGGAATTACTCATATGGATAAGGATATTGTTGATAATTGGTCAATATATAAATTGCCGATTAATGGTGGTGAGCCGCAGCGTTTAACATTTGTAACACCATCATATTTGCACGGGTGGTCGCCCGACGGTCGCTATATTTTGTATACATCGCGTCGCAATGATCAATTTGAAATTTATCGCGCCAATAGCGATGGTAGCGGTGAAGAGCTACAGCTGACGAATAACGACAGCATGGACGATGGTTCTGAATATACGCCAGATGGAAAATACATTTATTTCAATTCTAGCCGCAGCGGTGCTATGCGTTTATGGCGTATGGATGCAGATGGAAAAAATCCAAAGCAAATTACCCACGATAATTTTAATGATTGGTTTCCGCATATATCGCCCGATGGCAAACATATTTTGTTCCTTACATATTTGCCGGAAGTAGAGCCTATATTGCATCCTTATTACCAGAAAGTTTATTTGCGTATGTTGCCGATTGCGGGTGGCGAAGCAAAAGTAGTTGCCTATCTCTATGGTGGGCAAGGTACCATCAACGTTCCCTCATGGTCTCCTGATGGCCGCTATGTTGCTTTTGTGAGCAACAGTCAGCTGGGCACAGAAAAGCACTGATTCTCCTTTCATTAAAATCTGAACTTTATGGTTTGTTGCCTAAAGTTCAGTATCGCGTTATTCACCCGCCCTGTATCTCGGTCAAATAGAGCACCAATTACCGGCATAAATCCAAAAAACTGATTGCCCATGAGTGCGATTGAAAGGGTACAATTGAGCCTGGTCCTGCGGTCGAGAGACGACAACACAGGGTGTTTGTGAGTAGTTGCCAGTTAAATCCGGCGCTGCTTGCTGAATTTATAGTCTAGAGATTTTTACGATGTTTGAGTGGATCGCAAGCCCGGAAGCCTGGGTCGCATTAGCAACTTTAACTGCGTTGGAAATAGTGTTGGGCATCGACAATATTATTTTCCTGTCGATTTTGGTTGGACGTTTACCTGAACAGCAACGCTCACTGGGTCGTACATTGGGCTTGGCGTTTGCGATGCTGACACGTTTGGCGTTGTTATTTTCGTTGACCTGGGTAATGAGTTTAACCCATCCCTTTATGAGTCCGTTTGGTTACGATATTTCGGGGCGCGATTTAATTCTGATTGGTGGCGGCCTGTTCCTGCTTTATAAAGCCACTATAGAAATTCATCAAAGTGTTGAGGCGCATGGTGAAGAAGAAGCAGAGTTAAAAACTGGCAGCTCAAACTTTTTTATGGTGATTTTGCAGATTGCTATTTTGGATATAGTTTTCTCGCTGGATTCTGTAATCACAGCAGTAGGTCTCGTAAGCCAAATTTCCTTAATGGCAATTGCGATTGTTATTGCTGTTGGCGTAATGATGTTTGCAGCAAAAACGATTGGCGAATTTGTAGAAAGACATCCTACGGTAAAAATCCTGGCGCTCGCATTTTTGGTAATTGTTGGTGTAACGCTGATTATGGAAGGTTTCGACGTACATGTGCCTAAAGGTTACATCTACTTCGCAATGGCATTCTCATTGGCGGTTGAAATGATTAATATCAGAATGAGAAAAAAATTGGCGGGTAAAGCGAGCGAATAAATATTCGCGCAAGCTTGGCAATAATAAAAAAGGCTTCTATAAGAAGCCTTTTTTAGTGGGAGAGTATTTCTGCTGTTATTTTTTTTCGGCCAATTTAACGCCCACGCGCGTAGCGGCACCTGCAACAAATTGTGTTTCCCACTTGATCTTATCTTTTGCAAATAAAATGATGGCGGTTGAACCCAATTTAAAGCGACCCATTTCGTCGCCTTTTTCCAAAACAATATTTTGGTAAGGGTAATTGGATGTTTCAATTTCGCGGCTGCCCATAGGTGCAAGCTCACCATCCCACACAGTTTCTATACCCGCCACAATCATAGCGCCTACAAGTACTACAGCCATTGGGCCTATATCAGTATCAAAAATCGCAGCTACGCGCTCATTGCGTGAAAATAAACGCGGTACATTTTCAGCGGTGACGGTGTTAACTGAAAATAATTCACCGGGAATAGACACCATTGCGCGCAATTTGCCACCATAGGGCATGTGTACACGGTGATAATCTTTGGGTGATAAATAAACAGTGGCGAAATCGCCATCGATAAATTCTTGAGCAAGTGCTACATCGCCGCCGAGCAATTCTTCAACCGAATAATCTTGCCCTTTTGCTTGGAAAATGCGTCCGTTAAGGATTTTCCCTAATTGGCTGATTGCACCATCGGCCGGGCAAACAATTGCAACAGGCTCTTTACAAATAGGGCGAATACCGGGTTTCAGTGCGCGGGTAAAAAAATCATTGAAGCTTGCGTAAGCGCGGGGATTTTCTTCTGCGGCGAGCGACATATCTACGTTGTAACGCTTAATAAACCATTCGATAAAGGTGTTTTTAATTAAGCTGTTGTGGCTGTTAGCAATTTTGCCAATAAAGCGAGAGAGGGCATGTTGTGGCACCCAGTGTTGCAATTTAATAAATAATTTTTCATTCATAGCGATACGGCCTGTTTAAACTATTTTTAACGGCGGTTTTAAATAGCTGCAATGTTAGAATGCCGCATGGTATCAAAAAGTGCGCCTCGGCGCTCTTATATAAATTTAGCCTTGGTGACTAATGTGCTGCACTATCAAATTATTCCTGTAACCCATTACCAACAAAACTGCACGTTGCTGTGGTGCGATGAAACCCATGAGGCTGCGGTAGTTGATCCCGGTGGTAATATTGAACGAATTTTAAGCGTGCTAATTGAGCGTAATTTAACCTTGGTGAAGATTTTACTAACCCATGGCCATCTGGATCATGTCGGTGGCACGGCAGCGCTGGTAAAGGCTCTGCAACTTACACCTGAGTCAGCTCAACTGCCGATTGAAGGCCCGCATAGCGACGATATGTTTTGGATTAATATGTTGCCGCAACAAGCGCAGATGATGGGTTTTGCAACTCCGCAAAATTTCCAGCCCGATGTGTTTTTTAAGGATGGTGATCAGGTGAGCTTTGGCAATATCCATCTGCACATTCACCACTGCCCGGGGCACACACCGGGGCATATTGTGTTCTTCCATCCTGAAACCAAGTTGGCGTTGGTGGGCGATGTTTTATTTAAAGGCTCGATTGGCCGTACCGATTTTCCCCGCGGCAATTATGATGATTTGGTGAACGCAATTCGCACCAAACTTTGGCCGCTCGGCGATGATGTAAAATTTATTCCCGGCCATGGGCCTATGTCTACCTTTGGTGAAGAGCGTTTGCATAATGCATTTGTGGCCGATAAAAATTTTGGTTGATTGTGTGTATTAAATTATGTAATTCCGCTATCGATTGGCAGGGTTGCGCGTATTATCTCTAAATCCCTTTCGCCACATTTGCGGTTATTTCTAACGTGATTACTGATATATCCTTTTATTTTCTGGCGGCTCCCGTCGTTATTTTGGTTGGCATGTCCAAAGGCGGCTTTGGCGGTGGTTTGGGCACATTAGCAGTGCCTCTACTCTCATTGTTAATCGATCCGCGGTTGGCGGCTGCAATTTTATTACCTATTTTGTGCGGCATGGATGCGGTGAGCCTATGGAGCTTTCGAGGCACTTGGGACAAGTTCAACCTTAAAGTACTTATGCCCGGCGCAATTCTGGGAACCATCGCTGGCGCATTGACATTCAAGATGACTAACGCCGATATGGTGCGTTTAATTGTGGGTGTGCTTTCCATTTATTTTGTGTGCCACTACTTATGGGGCAAACATTTTCTGGAATCATTGCAGCAACAAAAAGCGAGCCCAGTGCGCGGTACTTTTTGGGGAACGGTTGCGGGTTATGTGAGTTACATCGCCCATGCGGGTGGGCCGCCGGTGGCGATTTATCTCTTACCTCAACATTTGCCTAAAACAACCTTGGTCGGTACGACGATTTTGTTTTTTGCGATCATCAACTTTATTAAATTAATTCCTTACGCTTATTTGGGGCAGATAAATACGGAGTCTTTTTTAACCTCCTTAGTGTTGTTGCCGCTTGCGCCTTTGGGCGTGCAATTAGGCATTTATCTCCACAATCGCGTTTCTGATCGCGTGTTTTATTGGGTGAGCTATGGATTCTTGTTGCTTGCAGGTATCAAGCTGACTTATGAAGGTGCTGTCGCACTTTGGTAAAAAATCCGGCTTCATACCCAGTAATAGTTTGTGTACTTGACGTTTAATGTCTATAAATCAAGCTATTAAACTCTTGTGTTTGTGAGCAGTTTGGTTGAAATACGCTTATTCAAGCGGGTAGAATCAACTCCAACACACGAAATATTTTAAAAAATTCCTAAAAGGATCTCCCAGATGAAAAAAATCCTCGTAGCAGCGCTCGCGTTCTCAGCTGCAGCTTCCTATGCAGACCCTAGTGCGTATGATGGCTTTTATGTGGGTCTTGGTAGGACCCAAGTGCGTAATGACAAAACTGATCTTAAGTGGAATCCCGTAGAGGTTTTTGGCGGGTATAAGCTTAACTCTTTCGTTGGTGGGGAGCTTCGTTATGGGCAAACTATATCAGGTGACTCCAAAATCACGAACTTCGAGTCTATATATTACCGAGTAGAAAGCTCAAATTCTGTAGGGAAGACTTATTTGATAGCGGGTTACACGCACATTGATTTTACCGGCAATTCGGATGGGAGTTTTAACTTTAATGGCTTCTCTTATGGAGCAGGTGTGGGGTTTGTTATTAGTGACCAATTTAATCTAAATTTAGAGTACAAGGTTTTGGCTGATGCTGACGGTACTCAATATATAGATAAATTTACTAGAGCCTCTATTAGCACCAAGCTATCGTCTATTGGAGCTACCGTCGACTATCGCTTCTAAATTCTGATGTTACCGGGGCAGGTTCCACCTGCTCCGGTTTAGCTTCCTCTCCCATCGTATTCCCTCCGCTAGACGTTTTGAATTCGCTTCGCACATTCATTTCCCAGTTCTACATAATTTGTCGATACCCAGAGACTGCTTTCGGCTTTTTTGTCGTTTAAGTCATTCTTTGTGGTCTGAAAATTTGGCAAAAAAGTAGCAAAAACCTTGATAGAACCTAAAGTTTTCTTCCCTTGATCGGCTTAGATCTGATTTTCTTAATGTTTTAACTATTTGTTTTATATGGCTATTTTTAAGCTATGGGCCACTTAAGCCTCCCTGTTTAGGCGTAAGACCTAAAAAAATAACTCATACCTTAAAAAAAGTCGTTCTTTCCTATCAAGCGAACGACACTCCTCTTGCGTTTTATGATTATGGTTGGGCTTATTAGAGGTTCTCCACTCTATTTATCGAGCAATGCAAACAAATAAACATAACTTATTGCAGGTGAGAAAATGACCAACCCCGGCAAAACTATACTCCAACAGCTCATCTTGGCTGGCTTGAGTTTGACATCGATTAGCGCCCTTGCTCAAACCCCTATCTGGTCTGAAGAGTTCAACGCTGATCGCATTGATAAATCGATATGGACATACAACACCGGTGGAACCGGCAACGGAAACAATGAGCTGCAGTATTACACTGCAGATAGCAGCAACGCCTATGTGGAAAATGGCAGTCTGGTGATTCAGGCGAAACGCGAAAAAATGAGCGGCAAAGAATTTACGTCTGCGCGCTTAAACACCCAGGGCCGCATGTCGTTTAAATACGGCAGTTTGGAAGCACGCATTAAGTTACCCCAAGCGGGCAATGGCCTCTGGCCAGCGTTCTGGATGCTCGGCTCCAGCATAGGTATTGATGGCTGGCCTAAATCTGGCGAAATAGACATTCTTGAAGCTGGTTCACTGGCAGCTCAAAATGCCGGAACCGTAAATAAAACGATTTCTGGTGCTCTGCATTGGTGGGAAGAAACAGGAGCGGGTTCGCAGGCTGATTTTGCGGCCGTAACTCAGTTGCCGACCAACTTCTACGATGATTACCACCTCTACAAACTGGATTGGACGCCTACTGCGATTACGCTCTACGTTGATAACACCGCGTATTTCACCATGGATATCAGCGGTGCAAACAAAAGTGAATTCAGAGAGCCTGCATTTATCCTCTTAAATTTGGCTGTTGGTGGTAGTTATGTGGGGATCAGTGATCCGAATTTAATTACCGCGCCTTTACCTGGCAAAATGTATGTGGATTATGTTCGCCTCTATAAAAATGCGAACACTGAATTGCATTTGCCAACTGATAAAGTCTATAGCGGCAATTTCGGCATCATGACCGAAACCACGCCAACGCTGGACGAGCTCAACTGGGGCGATCGCACCAATCTCTATATTTGGAACAACATGACGTCAGTCGCCACTGTTGCCTCCGAGGGTAGCAGTGCCTTGGGTTACCAAGTGAAAGCGGGCAACTGGTGGGGCATGGGCTTGTTGCATAAAGATTACGATATGCACAACTACACCCACGGTTATTTGCATGTGGATATTAAAACCCCGTCCACGATGAAAATGACTATCCATGTGGCGAGTTCTGCTGGTGGTTCAGGTGATGTAGATCTTATCGATGGCGCCGATCAATACGGGCTCGTGCGCGATGGCAATTGGCACAGCGTTGCCATTCCATTAAGCAAATTCGGCAATGTTGATTTCAACAGTATTAAAACGTTCTTCAGTATTTCTGGGGATGCTCCAGCAGCTGATACCACTATTGCGTTCGATAATATTTATTTTTCTGAAAGCATTAAGTTAGCTGCACCTGAGCAGGGTAACTTTGGTATTTACACGGAAAATGCTGCTCACAAAACCGCAGGCGAATTTGGTTTTGGTGTAAATGGCGATTTGTTCTTGTGGGCAAATACTCTGACCTTGCAACCCGGTCAAATTCTGGAAGGTAATTCTTCGTTGAATTTGAAATCGACCGGCCAAGGTTGGTATGGCATGGGCTTAACGGCGCGCGAAGGTTTTAACCTCACCGCGTTTGATAATGCCAATGCTGCGCTGCACTTCTCTATGAAAACTACTGACACTGGCGATTTCCAAATCGGTTTCAAAAGTGGCAACGTAAATGATATTGGCCAGAAGTGGATTAACTTCAAAAACGGTGCGGACCCTTACGGTTTTGCACGCGATGGTCAATGGCATGAAATTGTTATTCCAATGTCTGTGCTTGCAAAAGATCTCGATCTTTTTGATATGCGCCAACTGCTGCAAGTGTTGGGTACCAGCGAAATTACCAGCCTCGCGATTGATGATGTTTATATCTCTGGCGGTTTGCTCGCGAAAGATCCTGGCACCAACGGTGCTGTTGTAAATCGCGCACCTACCGCCGTTTTGCAGCCGTCTGTTATGGGTGGTGCTGGGCCATTAAGTGTTGTGCTTGATGCAACCAAATCGAGTGACGTGAATGGCGATGCTTTGACCTACTCATGGAATTTCGGTGACGGCACTACGGGTACTGGCAACAAACCCACTCACGTATTTACGCAAAATGGTTCTTACAACGTGGTGTTGACCGTGAGCGATGGCCAATTAACCTCAACAGCAAAAACAATTATTTTTGTTGATGATAATTATGGAAAAACAAAAAGTAGCAAACGCGGTGTAGGTTATGGCACTCACTCTGCGGAAGATATGGCCATCATGTCTAAAGGAATTAGTTGGTGGTACAACTGGAGCGGCGCCCCCGATTTAGCCATCCAAAATACTTACCAAAATTACGGCGTTGAATTTGCACCAATGACATGGAATGGTTCCTTCGATGAAACCGCTTTGCGTGCGTATATTTCTTCACACAAAGACGTGAAATATTTGCTGGCATTTAACGAACCACAATTTATTGATCAAGCAAATATGACTCCAACACAAGCTGCAGCTTTGTGGCCAACCTTGGAAAAAATTGCCAATGATTACGGTTTGAAAATTGTAAGTATGGCGCTAAATTACTGCGGGAATTGTGTGAAAGATCCTGCAGGTAATCCTTACTATGTGCCTTGGGTTTATTTGGATGATTTTATTAAAATTTGCCCAACCTGTCGTATTGATGCAATTGCAATCCATGCCTATATGCCTGATGTTGGTGGTATCCAATGGTATGTAAATCAATTCAAAAAATACAACAAACCAATCTGGTTGACTGAATTTTGTGCGTGGGAAACTGCAACAACTTTGCAAACCCAAGAGCAAATGATGACTTCGGTTTTAGATTATCTTGAGAACGATGCAAGTGTTCAGCGTTACGCTTGGTTTATTGGTCGTTCAAACGGTCACCCTTACAACAGCTTGTTGGATTATCGTCAATCAGGTGTTGTATCTGAGTTGGGTAACATGTACCTGAATATGCCAACCCATGGTGATGCAGCAAACGTTTACACCTTGCCAAGTTTGATTGAAGCCGAAAAATACGCAACGCAAAATGCACCGCGCACATCTACGGGCGCGAACCCTGGGGACAATTTTTCTTACACCTATGGTATTCGTGTTGAGCCAACGCAAGATTCATCTGGCTTCTTGGATTTGACGGGTACCCAAGCGGGTGATTCAGTTGATTACAATGTAGTAAGCACTGCAACGACTTATACGTTGGTTGCGCGTGTTGCGAGCGCTGCCGTAGGCACCATTAATGTGTTGGTTGATGGTGTTCAAAAAGCTGTGATCAATGTTCCTGCGACTGGTGGTCTGCAAACCTGGGCGAGTGTAAATAGCAGTTTGGCCTTAACGGCTGGTTCACACAAAGTGCGTTTGGTTTTCAATCAGCCTACTAATTTAAACTGGATTAATTTCACCAACGGCACTCAAGCAAGTTCAAGTTCTGTGGCGCAAACGTCTAGCAGTTCTTCGGTGAAAAGTTCAAGTTCGTCGGTTGTTAGCGTGAGTTCTTCTTCCGTTAAAACTTCTAGTAGTGTTGCGAGTACTTCGTCTTCAGTGAAGTCTTCTTCTAGTACAGCAGTAACGTCTTCGTCTGTGAAAAGTTCGTCTAGCAGCAGTATTGTTAGTTCGTCTTCATCCGTGAAGAGCTCTTCAAGTAGCAGTGCAATTACTTATTTGCCGAACACCAATATGGCGTTGAATCGCCCCACAACTGCATCTTCAAACGAAGGTGATGCATGGGCGGCAGCTAACGCAGTAGATGGCAACAGCAATACTCGCTGGGCAAGTTTGGCAACGGATGCGCAATGGATTTCTGTAGATTTGGGCACAGTAGCCAGCTTCAATAAAGTTGTGTTGAATTGGGAAGCGGCTTACGGCAAAAGCTACGAAATTCAAACCTCAACCGATGGCACTACTTGGACCAAAGTTTACTCAACGACTACTTCAGTAGGCGGTAAAGAAACGCTGAATGTATCGGGCAGCGGCCGTTACGTGCGTATGTTTGGTATTGCGCGTGGCACAGGTTACGGCTATTCACTGTGGGATTTTGAAGTATGGAGTCCTGCGGCTGGTGTTAGTTCCAGCGCAAGTTCAGTTGCAAGCTCGAGCTCAAAATCATCAGTAGCATCTTCAGTTGTTTCATCTGTTGCATCGTCTGTAGTAAGCAGCTCTGTAACTTCATCATCAAAAAGTTCTGCGAGCAGTTCTTCAGTGGCAGCGAGCGCAAACTTGGCGTTGAATCGCCCAGCAACAGCCTCTAGTAGAGAAGGCGATACTACCGATGCAAGCTTCGCGTTCGATGGCAATACCGGTACTCGTTGGGCAAGTGCTTGGACAGATGCACAATGGATTTCTGTGGATTTGGGTGCAACCTACGACCTCAACAAAGTTGTGTTGAAGTGGGAAGGTGCTTACGGCAAAAGCTACGAAATCCAAGTGTCTGCAGACAACGTGAATTGGACCAAAGCTTACGGCACCACTACCGGCGCTGGCGGAACTGAAACCCTGAGTGTTGCAGGCACTGGTCGCTATGTACGTTTGAACGGCACTTTGCGCGGTACTGGCTACGGCTATTCATTGTGGGAATTTGAAGTTTACGGCACGCCAGCAGTTGCGGGTAACAAGGCGCTGAACAAGCCAGCAGTTTCCTCTTCAGATGAAGGTGCTGGTTTGGCCGCAAACTTCGCAGTAGATGGTAACAGCACTACTCGTTGGGCAAGCCAAGCTACCGATGCGCAATGGATTTATGTAGACCTCGGTGCAGTTCGCCCGATTACCGGCGTCAGCCTGCATTGGGAAACTGCTTACGGTAAGGCCTACAATATCCAAGTTTCTAACGACGCAACAACCTGGACAACCGTGCAATCCATTACCAATAGTGATGGCGGTTATGATGATATTCCGCTCTCAACCAGCGGCCGTTATGTGCGCATGCAGGGCGTGACTCGTGCAACAGGGTACGGTTATTCCTTGTGGGATTTTGAAGTTTATTAATCGTAAATTATCAAACCTAGTTGTGAAAAATACCCGCCAATAGGCGGGTATTTTTTTGTTCGACATTTATATTTATTGAGGTGCTTATGTAATAGGGAATCGTCGGCAACTGCTCGATTTCATTCCCGATGAAATTCTACCTTCCCCATCCTTGGGGGCGTCCTGCGTTGCTCTACCTCCTGCATCCGTGCAGTCGTCATCCTCGCTGCGCGAGGATGACGACGGATAAAGACCGATAGATTTGCACGACGATATTAGTTATTAATGTACTCCTCCTCGTTCCCAAGCAGGAGCTTGGGAACGAGATTTTAAAAACCATTTGTATGAAAACGAAAACATTTTTTAGTTTTTAGTTTATTAATTTTTACTGTCATTTTTATTTGTGATAAGTCGCACGATTCACATGCTTTTTTGCTAGCCAAGTCTATTTTTTCTGCGTTTGTTTGACTGAAATTTTTTAAACATACCAATTTTTTTGAGTTCGCTCCTATAGCTCGAACGACATCAGCCACTTATATCGCAAAAATATCCATGGTTTTTTAATAATAACTAAGACCGGTGTGTATCTGTTTCATTTGTTTTTTCTTTTTCGTGGACTTTCTTAAGTTCTATTCGTATCAGTGCCAAATCAATCAGGTCGGTGTTGCACTGAATTGTATTGGCGTTTCAATAATTAATAACGAAGGTGATCGACATGAAAAATTGTTCGACTCTAAGGGGTGCTTCATTCCCCAATGTTACAACTTGCTATAAAAGCTGGTTGGCGTGTATTGGTTTAGCGTTTATGTGCAGTGCCACTTGGGCGCAAACGACTAACCTTGCGCTCAACAAACCAACTTTCGCCAGCAGTGAACTGCGCCCCGCAAAAGATGCCGTGGACGGCAATGGCGGAACGCGTTGGGAATCAACTCAAGGTGTATCGCCGAGTTGGATGGCGGTTGATTTAGGAGCGACTACAGCGCTGGGGCAAGTGGTTATAGATTGGGAAGCAGGTAACCCATCTGATTATGAAATTCAGGGCTCGAATGATAAGAACACATGGACAAAACTTTCAGCGCAAACGGGTGGAAAATTTGGCAACCGCACAGACACGGTTAATGTATCTGGCTCATATCGCTATGTACGCATTTACGCAACGCAACGCAGTGTAGGCAATGCATGGGGCTATTCCATTTTCGAATTGAAAGTGTATGGAAAATCCAGCTCCAGTTCATCGAGTTCAAGCTCATCTACGCCAAGCGCATATGTGCCTTTATTTCCGGCAGGCACGCAAGTTACTGAGCAAATCCAATACAAAGAAGCAGACGGAACCTTGGTGACCTTAATGGGCATGCGTGCTACAGAGCGCCATGCGCGCGAGCGTGGTGAAGCATGGGAAGCACCTAATGAAGCATCGGGTCGCTACTTCACTTATCCGCCATTTTATTTTCAAAATCGTTCATTCGGTTTGAAAATTCGCGATACGATCCCAGCCGGCGGAAATACTATTCGTTTCACCATGTTAATTAACGAAGGAAATTTTTTCGGCACAACCTTTAGTTTATTCCGCAATTCTAGCGACCCAACGGTACATGAATATGGTTGGGCACTGAATTATGGATTTAATAATTTAAAAGAAGGTAACCAACCGCTCTGTCACGATGGTGGCAATATCGATTGTTACTTAGATGTGGATTCTTATTGGAATACCGGTAAAGATGCGCATCGTCCATTAAAAATGGGTGATCGTATTGAATTGGCTCCAGCACCGCGTTTAACGGTTCCGGTTATTGATGGTGGTGGTGAACGTTATTATTCGTTCGAACAACTTTATGTTGTCGGCCAAGGTGTGCGCCCTTGGTATGGCATTGCGCCGAATTTGGATTCATCGCCAGTACCTGATGATGCATTATTGGGTGGTCAGGCGAGCGTTTCTTACAATTATTCTGAAGAACCTTTCCATGTATTCCAACAGATGGTGAACAACATTGGTATTACCAATACCGATCGTTTCTTAAAAGGTCGTCGTCTATTTCACACCTCATTTGCAACCGGTTTGCACACAGAGTTTGAAGATAAAAATCCCGTGTTCCAAGAGCATGTTGGTCAATTGGGCCCACGTTTTAATGACGAACGTTGTGCCGCTTGCCACAACACAGATGGTCGCAGTAAACCGGCCGTTATAGGCGCGCAGTTGAACACCATGTCGGTATTAACTGGCAACGCTGCAGGTCAGCCAGACCCTGTTTATGGTTTCAATATTTTGCAAAAAACTAACGACACTAATGCACCGAATTATACGGTGAAGTTGGCGCGTTACGATGTTACTACTCGCGTATTGGGTGACGGTACTCGCGTCGATATGCATAAACCTGTGTACGATTTTAGCGGCCCAATTCCTGCGAATTATTCCGTTCGTCAAGCACCACAGGTTATAGGTATGGGGTTGCTGGAGGCTATTCCGGAAGACGCGATTCTCGCCAACATCGATGCAAATGATACCAACGGAGATGGTGTTCGTGGCCGAGCAAACTGGGTGAAAAACCCAGAAACCGGTGCAACACAATTGGGTCGCTTTGGTTGGAAAGCCGCGAAGATGAGTGTGCGTCAACAAGTGGGTGAAGCTCTAGTGCAAGACATGGGCGTAACATCGCCAGTCTATCCGCTGCGTAGCTGCCAAAAAGCCGATACCAATTGCCATCAACAAGGTGTAACAACTCACGTGAGTGAACTTGAATTAACGCGCATGAATAATTATCTGCAATTAATTGGTGTTCCCGCACAGCGCAGTTACCGCAGTTCATGGCCAGATGGTATTCGCGTATCGCCAGAGCACGATGTAAATCCTGCGCAAATTGCGCAAGGTAAAACCGTGTTTGAACAAGCTAATTGTGTGGCTTGCCATAAAGCGACGTTCAAAACTGGCAGCACACATCCGTTTATGGAATTGCGTGATCAAACCATTCACCCTTACACGGATTTGTTAGTGCATGACATGGGGCCAGACCTTGCTGATGGTGTGGGGCAAGAGAGTGTTCCGGGCAATATGTGGCGCACCTCGCCTTTGTGGGGCTTGGGTAGTTTGAAATACGTGCAAAGTGGTAACGCCAACGGCGACGATAGTTTTGTGCGCTATTTACATGACGGCCGCGCAACAACTTTGAACGAAGCTATCTTGTGGCACGGTGGCGAAGCAACCAATAGTCGCTTGAAATACGAAGCCCTGTCTACGGCTGATCGCAATGCAGTACAAGCATTCTTAAATTCGTTGTAATATAGTTTCAGCAGATGTTAAAAAAACTCGCGTTCGCAAGGGCGCGAGTTTTTTATAAATGCAAAACCTAAAAGATAAAAAAATAAG
>JAGKXD010000165.1 GCA_021151525.1 Cellvibrionaceae bacterium
GCTGGTGGGTTCCTGGGGGGGGAAGGGTTTAATCAGGCTTTCAAAAAAACGGAACATGGGATACTTCGCTGTATAAAATTCAGGCCGATATTGTAGCAGCTCACACTGCCGGTATCGTGTAACCAAGTGTTAATTTGCAGTGCTACACTGTCGCCCATTATCGGCAGTTAGCTGCCAAATATTGGCAGGAACTAATGGTTAAACTTTGTTCTGTGTTTTATTGGGAAGAATTTACTAAGAAGAATCTATTATGAAAAATGCGTTATCAGTATTTGGAGCAGGCTGCCTGGGTGGCTTGGTGATGTGTGTGGTGATGTGGTTGTTTTGGCGCTACGGTATAACCCAATCCCTGAATGTCAATTTACCCGGGTCAGTATCGCCCCATTGGATGTATCCCCGGATTGTGTGGGGCGGTTTGTGGGGGCTTCTATTTTTATTACCGATTTTTGCCAGCAGTTTGTTTGCACGCAGCTTTGTGATCGCCCTGATTCCCACCTTGATTCAACTGTTTGTGTTTTATCCATTCTATGAAGGCAAGGGGGTTGCGGGCATGTCCCTGGGGATATTGACCCCCTTTTTGGTGTTTTTCTTTTTCTGGGTATGGTCGTTAACAACGGCTATTTCCTTACGGATTTCTTGATTTGTACTTGTTTTTTTGTTCTGTATAAACACAGGTGGACGCGGGTTTATGTTTAGAATTTTTGTTATTTGGTTCAGTTTATTGTGGTTGAGCAATCCTGCTACCGCGCAATTGCTACCCAGTAATACCCATTTAAATGCGCAGTCGGTGCAGCGCTGGATGCAATCCAATCGCGATATGGCGCCCATTATGCAAGTGGTTGATAGTATGAATACAACCGATGCAGAGGTAAAAGCCTTCGAAGCTCTGGCTCCATCAGAACAAGACAAAAAAATTGCCGCGCTCTTGCAAGCAAAAAATTTACAAACTGCTGTTGATCAGGTTTTGCAAAAACACGGTTGGAAATCAGTGGGCGAATATATGCGCTTGAGCACCAGATTAGGCAATGCGATTGCTGCCTATTTTTTATTTGGCGATTTGGGAAAAGTGACTGAAGAGCAGGCTAAGCAGCTAAAAGAAAAAGCTGACCCGGCGGTATTGGCAGTGCCGCCCAGTGATATCGAATTTATCAAACGCAATGAAAAAGCCTTGCAGCAATATATCCAGGCGTATGGGGCAGGGCGCTAAAGAGGAAGCTTATAATTATAAAACGGCGAAGAGAATCGCCGTTTTTTTTGGAATGGTTGGATGCCGTGTGGATTATTCAGAGTTCATCAATTTACTTAACGCGCTTTTTTTGTTGAGTAAAAATAATCGAAGCTGCTGACTGTAATTCCGGTCTACTGCATTTTGTACTGACGGATGATTTGATAAGGTCTTTCGCCATAAAGATACTTTATCCAATCCAATAAAAAACCCAAAGTCATCTATCTGATCGAAAAGGTCAAAATAGCGAAAAACTGGGCCAAACACTGCATCCACGATGCAAAAATCTTTACCGCTAAAATATGGACTACTGTCTAGAGTTTCTTCAATGTACTGCAATTTTTCATGGATTATCTGGGTGGCATCTTTCAGCGATGCTTTATCAGGCGCATTGTAGAAAGCAGCGATGTTATTTAATAAGGATGAGCCAAATTCCATCCAGCCTCGATGCAATGCCCGCGTGAGCGGATTTATTGGATGAAGCTTCGGGCTTTGGGTGTCTTCTAAAAACTCACAAATCACGGCTGATTCAAAAATAGGGACATTGTTGACCACCAGTACGGGTGTTTTTCCAATGGGTGAAATTCGTAAAAACCAATCTGGCTTATTGGCGAGGTCTATATTGATGCGTGAAAATGAAACGTTCTTCTCGTTCAATATAATTGCAACCCGCTGTACATAAGGGCATAGCGGATGACTGATAAGTGTTAGCGAGTCCATTTCCGCCACCTATTCCAGGGAACAAGCTTTGCTTTTGCGCAAGGCAAATGCTCCGTCGCCCAGCATCCACAAAGCGATCGAAGCTACCGTTAAAAATACCGGGTATTCCCAACCCCCTCCATCGCTTGTGTGTGTCCAGCCATTAGGAATATGCACCCAGGTAGCGACTAGCAGAATGGGTAGCAAGAAGAGTGAAAATTGCCGGGCATAAATTCCTAGTATCAACGCGACCCCGCCAACCAGTTCCAAGGTAAAGACCGGGTAGGCTAGCCATCCAAAAAAACCAACGCTTTCAAAGTACTGTGCAGTTCCGGCAAGTTTAAACACAAGCAATTTTAAAAGTGCGTGCGCAAGCCACATAACTCCAAGACTAATGCGTAATAGTGCAATACCAAGTTGATGCGAATGTTGAAATGAAAGAGTGTTCATGGATTTCCTCCTGTTGAACTGATAGGGATTTCAGTCTAGATTTGTGGATCTGCAATTAAAATAGGAGCTAATGCAATGTATGAATGCAAATTTGCAATATAAGTTGAGTGCGCAGGATTTGGATCTTTTGCTGGTGTTGACCAGAAGCGGCACCCTTTCAGTGGCTGCAGAACGTTTGGGTGTGGACAGTTCCACAGTGTTTCGTGCCTTACAACGTATTGAGCGGGGAATTGGACAGCCTTTATTCTTGAGAAATCGTTCTGGCTATTTGCCTTCCGAGACGGCTTTAAGGTTGGTGGCCCATGCAGAACGAATGGAAGCTGAAATTGAAGCGGCGCGCTCGGTGTTACAGTCAGAACCGGAGCAGGTGTCTGGTCGAGTGCGGATTACTACAACGGATACTATTCTCCATGGGTTGGTCGCCCCATTATTGAAGTCTTGCCGTTTGCTGCACCCTTTACTGGTTTTTGACTTACACACCGGAAACGAGCCGGCCAACTTAATGCGTCGCGATGTGGATATTGCTATCCGTGCGACTAAGCACCCGCCAGAACATTTAATAGGAAAATGTTTGGGTTCGATTCGCGTTGCGCTCTATGCACCGAATGAAATGGAGATTTCTTCTTTGGATGACGCCTTATCAAAAGGGATTGATTGGATTGCACCCGATGAGGCTTTGCCGGAGCACCCATCTGTACTATGGCGCAAGCGTCATTATCCTAAAATTGTGCCCGCGTATTCTGTTTCCAGTATTCTCACCGCTGCAGATGCGGTTGCATTGGGTATGGGGGTTGCGGTACTACCGCTATTTTTGGCTGAGTCTCGTACAGACCTTAAGCGGGTTTCAGATGTACTTGATGAGTGTGAAACAGCTCTTTGGCTACTGACCCATCCTGAATCACGTCATCTACGTCGTGTATCGGTAACTTACAGTTATTTGGCAAATGAATTAGCGTTAGTTTGATATTTTTAATTGAAAATTCTGCGGAAGATTCATGCTTGTTTTGGAGGATCTGCATGTATCTTTAAATTTAAAGTTGCATGCAAGCTAATGCTGCAGTTTACCGAAGTGAATCAGTGACTACCCCGGTAAAACGCAGCATTAAACTCCATGCGCGTTTGTAATCAATTTTTACGTGGATGTTAGCGAGAACCACCTGTCAAACTGAGATAAACCAGAGTCTGGTTTAGTAATTGATAGGCTACTTCACCAAAGGTAATGGGGCCGGTTAGTTCGCGGGTCTTCTTGCCTTCCAGTTCTGAATACAAGTAATTCAAAATGCAATTGCACGAGAAAGAAATGTTCTCGCTCGCGGAAGCAGATAATTCTTTGTTGAAACTTTCAATGTAGTTTTCTACCGGCTGGGCAAATCTGTAGCTGATGTCGCTAAACACCGGTGCATACAAATCCACTTTCTGATTGGCTTCATCCACCTGCTGGATACTCACATTAATCATTACGCCTGAATAATTGGCCACCAGTGGTAGGCGCGTGTCAATTTTCGCGTATTTGATGTAATCAGCAAGGTTGGCGGCTTCACCGTTAATGGTGCAATCACTCACGGAAAAGCCGGTAGATTTGAATTTAATTTCCGGGCCTTGTCCCTGATTAAACAAATTCACGATATTGATATTGGCTAACTGATGCGAGGGGAGTGGCACATGCATGGCAACAGCTTGTTGATCAAACAACATGCCGCGTGCAGGCCCAAAACCCACTTTTGCAGCGCGACTACCAATATCATCCAGATGTACGCCGGAAATCCAACCTATGATCGGCGAGAAATACATATTGGGGAAGTCCGGAGCATTTTGCGCATAGGAAGAATGTACTTCTGACATGGCTGGCAGAATCACAATAGTGAAACCGTGCTCGGGGGCTTCCTGGGCAATCCGGGAAATTGAATTGACATCGTATAGAGTGATGCGGGGCGCGTTACTGGGTTGAATGCCTTCAATAGTGTTGACAAATACGTGCTCACGATCCGCTTTTCCACCTTCGGTGGTCATGAAGTAGGGAATGGTTCCTGCAATCCAGTTGCCTGAGGGTAGGTCATTCAAAACGCTTTCATCGGCGGCAATGACGAGGTATTCACCGCGATTGATTTTCTCAACAACCTGGTCACGAGTGACCAGTGCGCTGCGAATACGAATATCAGTATCTTGTGCCATACAAGCTCTCCTGGCAATTAGTTTGAATAACCGTTGTTTATAACCATACGCAACTCTTGTTGCATGAAGCGTTGATTGTGTTTCATGAAATCCCTGACTCGTCTGACTGCATTTAACTCAACCACAGGATCCGGGTTCATCAAAATTTGCGAGCGCAAATTTGACAGTAGTAACTTATAGGCGATATGCGCACTGGGGATAAATGTGTCATCTTTCAGAATGCGTTTCCACACATCGCTGCGCTCATCGGGCAGGCTGACTTGATGCTCCTCGGGTGCATTCATTATCTGGTTGATTTGGATTAATTCTTGTTTCAAGTTGCGTGCGTTTTTGCGGAAAAATTCGCGCAGTTGGTTCAATACTTCCACGCGTACATTATTATCTTGCGTGTTTTGAAAGGCGTGACGCGAGCGAACCAAAAATAAATTGAGCGGCATATTGTTGGAGCCAAGGTCAATTTTTGCACTGATCAATTTCAACCAGATACTGTTTTTAAGCGAGGGTAAAACCAGTTTGGTGACTGTGCTGCGACGCTCTTCCACCGATTGCTTTTTAGTAGAAAGGGCGCAGATTTGACTAAATTCTGCGTCTAGCGAATTAGCATGGGAGATAAAAAATTTACGCAGCTCGGTGACCGAGTCGGATAGTTTGGTTTCTACCTTGGGGTCGATCATGGTGAGTTTTAATTTCGATAACAGCAGCTTCAGTGAAAACAGTTGGGTGCGCAGGTGAAACTTGTCGTAGATCATGCTTTCCCAAATAGGATCTGATTCCATCGGCAGGCAGGTTGCCATGCGATAGGACTCAGGCGTTTTTTCGATATCACCGATAATTTCTTCCACCAAAGGTTGCTCAATGTGCAAGGTATTGGCGATTGCATCCGGCGTTAATCCGCGAATATGGAAGAGCGCAACCTGTTGGCGCAGCTCATGGGTGTAGTTGCGATTGGCGTCACCGAGGAAACCGGGCTGCAGCAAAGATTCTTTCCCGATCCCCGAGCCGCTCATGCTTTGATCATAAAAGTTGGAGATGATATGGCAGTTGTAGTTGCCAAGACCGGTATGCATCCAGCGTTTGGCAAAGCCTGCATCAGAAATACGGTTATTGTTGTTATCCGGGTTTTTCGAGAAAAAGGAAAAGCGCGATTTTTCAACCTGGTAAGACAATTCAATTTGAATAACTCGGTTCTTCTCGTCGATCGCAACATCCTGTACTGACCATGGCGCATTTATTCCCAAAATCGCCTCAAAGTAATGCTTGGGTTGTTTAACCACTGGGTGCTCCTTTGGATGTCAGTTGTTAAATAATTAC
>JAGKXD010000166.1 GCA_021151525.1 Cellvibrionaceae bacterium
AAGTATTTGTCGCCGATAGTTTTCCAGTTTTCAAATTGGATACCGAGTTTAAATGTAGCATTGGTAGCCTTCATAAACTCCTGCTCGTTGATTCCTAATAGCCGATGAAAAGTTCTCATGGGCGGAATGGTTGCTTCGCCCACACCAATGGTGCCGATATCCTGGGATTCCACCAGTGTAATATCGAGCAACTCACCCATTTGGTTCGACAAGGCAGCAGCAGTAATCCAGCCAGCAGTACCACCACCGGCAACTACGATCTTCATTTTTTTGTCAGGCATCATGTGATAATCAACGATTCAATTTGTTAATAAGCAAGGCTCTAAGCTTTCTTGCGTCAAGCCGATCCAATTCTCGCAGAAAACCTTTAGCCTCATCAGGAATGTGCGCACCCGCACTTTCTACACCATCAAAAATATAGTGATTAAATAATTGCTTCCAGCCTTCGCGTTCATGGGGAGATTTATCGCGTATTGCAAGCATCGCCATATATAACGCATTCATACCGGAAGTTAAGTAAGCGGGCGAATCATCCCACCAATAATTCACCAGCAAATTGTAGCTGTGCAAACTCTCCACGTGGTGCCACCACATACTGGGAATATATATCGCGTCCCCCGGCTCCAACTCTGCAACTTGCGCGGTAAATAGCGCATCCTGGAAGCGCGGAAATTTCTCGAAATCAGGGTTGTTAAAATCAACCAGACTAATTACCTGACCACCCGGTGTTGGTTCCATTGGGCCTGGGTATAAATTGCTAATTTGATTGGGAGGAAACAAAGTAAATTTGCGTTTACCCGCAACACAGCAAGCAATATTGTCCAATGCATCAAAATGGCACGTCGCCGTAGTTGCGCCGCCAATCCAAATGCTAACCCGTTCACTCATCGCCTCTGGATGTTTGACTCTGGGAATTACCAAATCATTTTCCGCACGCAATCCCGGCAAGTGTGTATCTATTATGTTTGATGCAATGTAATAAGCTGGCGCATCAACCTTACCGGCGCATGCCAAGATCGCATCTAGCGTCTCATCAATACGCCCCATAGAACTTTCGTAGTCGAGCGCAGTGCAATTGTCCTTGTAAAACATTCTTCCTTTATTTTGGGGTGGAATTTTACAAACAATGGTAGAGCCACCGTTGTAAAATTTTTTAACGTAGCTAGCAGACTCCTGATCAGAAACTCGCCCCGCGTCAACCAAAGGCCAATTACCTACCAACTGTTTTAGCACCACTGGCTCAGCGGCGGATATAATTTCCGCTGGTATGGCGTCTGGCCGTACACCTCGTAATATTTCTGTGTGCTTATGGTTAATCAATTATCACCTCAACTGCGTAACAGCTTGCGATTTCTCCAATCAATTAGCTTTCTAATATTTGAGAGCGAAGCCGCAATAAAATATGCGGACTGGAGAAAGCCAGACCTATTTAATTCTTCCAAGGCAGTACCATTCAGCTCAGCTAGTCTTTTTAAGCTAATCGTTTCAAATCCGCTCATTTTTAATTTGTTCTGATTTTGGAATTCTATATCTAGTACTACAGATTCTAATAACTCGTGCTTGGAAAAAATGTCGAACATTCTCTTATTCAGCGACATGCCGTCGTTGATGATTTCCAGCGTCTTGGAAACCTGATTTAGATAAGCGCTGTTGCCACCGTTATTTAAAAACAGCTTATACCCTGCCTCAGAAACCACCTTGGGGTGATTCATATCAATATGAACCATGGGATGGTGTCGTTCAGCTCCATCAACCATTTCACGATGAATACCAATTGAAAAAGGCCCGCGCGCCATCACGGCTGGAACATATTCTGCGCTCCACCCCAGGTTCTTTTGTCGCGCCGGATCAATATCGGTCAAAAATAGATTCTCTTCTTTTTCGAAGCCAAAAAGCACCAATGCTTGGTACTCACCTGTCTCCAGGTTTTTGCGTAATAAAATGGGGTATTCTTTTTGTACATCAGCGAATTCAGTTACATAGGTAAACGTGCTGGCCACATTATCGCCCAGCTCAGCAGAGTAACGGGGATTAACCTGCACATGCTCGTGCGCGATATTATTTAATGTTTCTATTTTTTGCATCTTGATCACCATCAATCTCTGCCAGATATTAACTCCAGTAAAACAAAAAAGAGCCGCCTAAGCGACTCTTTTTTCAAGCAATAACTTGGAGAAAGTTATTAGAAGGTGTAACGAACACCCACTTGATAACGAGCACCCAAGTCGTCCAAGCCCCACAACATGTCTTTGTTGCGCGCATGCTCACGACGATCTTCTCCGGTTACGTTGATACCTTCGAGAGACACATCCAAATTTTCAGTCAGGTGATAAGTCACATTCATGTCAATTTGTGAGTAAGCTTCGATATAGCCTGGGTTATTGGAACCAGCGTTAGTTCTGTTGAGGAACTCATCACGCCAGTTGTAAGCAAGGCGTGCTTCGATATCATAGTTGTCGTACATCAACACCAGGTTTGCAGTATCGCTGAGACCCAGCAGAGCAAATTGGTTAGCCGAAATATCCATGTTATCGAACTTCACATCGCCTCTTACAATGGTGTAGTTAGCCATTACACCAAAGCCGGTTTCGCCGAAGAAGTGTTGTGCTGCAAACTCAGCACCGTAGATTTTCGCTTCTTTGTTGTTCACCGGGCTGCTCATGGTGAATTCCATCAACGGATCTTCTGAAGTCGGATAGAAATCACAAGCTGCCGCCGTACAGTTTTCACCTAACTCTTGCACCAAGTCTTCAGTGAAGTCAGCCGCACCATTCGGGAATCTCACTGGGTCACGCAGAATTGCCATCATTGCATAGAGGTTGCCGTTATCAACGGTTAAACCCTCACTTTGCAGCGCAAGTCTTGCAGCTTGAGCGCGTGGGCCAGCGGTTTGGTCACGAATGCCATCAAAAGTACGAACTACGTCTTCTTGGCCAATGAAGTTAATTACGCGCTTCTCGAATATGCCAGCAGATGCATAGCTCGCCTCATCGAAGTACCACTCAACTGACAAGTCGAAGTTGCTTGACTCAAGCGGCTTCAACATTGGGTTGTTACCGGTTGCGCGAACTGAAGTACCTTCGTTCAAGCTTGAGCCGTTGATCGACCAACCACCTACCGCAGCACCCAATTGACCAAGGCCAGCGCGCGCAATAGTTTTGCTAAAGGAGAAGCGAGTCACCAAATCATCAGTTAACTTAACCGCTACGTCCAGGTTAGGCAGCAACGCATCGTAGCTGTTGGTGAATGAAGTGGTCACTCCAGCGGCGCGATCTACACGAGTGAAGTCGTTATCAGAGTTCCACACGAAGTAATCCATGAGCGGGGTATCAGACGACGACACTTGTTTGGTGTCTTCGTAACGCAAGCCAGTCAATACCTCTACTTCGAAACCACCCAGCTTACCCGGTGTGCTTAACTGCACATAGAAAGCATCAGTGTCTTCCTGAATGTCGTTGTTGCTCTTGCTGTTGCGAACGCCACCCAGTTGAGTATCTTCAACACCGATATAGGCTTTTTGTGGCCCGTTGTAGTGGCTAACAAGGAAATTGGCAAGATCACGAGCATCAGCACGGAAGCCAATTGCAGGTGAGCTACCAGTATTGAAGTCATCGAACTCACCAGCAACATTAAATTCCTCAAACGAGCCAGCTGGGAACTCACCTGGCGCAGATGCACCCCAACCACCTAACACTTGGTTGTTGTTACCGTTGTAGCTGATGGTGTTTGAACCCATCTCGCGACGCTCGATACCAAAGTCAAAACGACCTTCGTCAAACTTCCAGGACGCATCCACTTTCGCTTGAGTTACATCGGACAATTGTTCAGCAGAGAATACGCGCATTACTGAAGAGCTCAGGTCACCTTCTTCCAACGCACCGTTGCCATTACTGACGATGCTGTCATCCAGGGTGTGAGTCCAGCTTGGCAAATCTCTACCCGCAAACTCCCAGGATGCGCCCGTTTTGATGGGTGCACCAACGCCCACATCCAATTCACCAGAGTAACCTGGACCTTTAGGAATACTTTCAAGCTCTGAATCATGCAGGTCTACATTTACGGTCAACTGATCGTTAACAGCCCAGTCAACATTCAGACCAAAAGAATCCAAAGTGTCGTCTTGCGCACGATACTGCTGCGAGAAACCTACGTCACGAGTACCGTTATAGCTTTCACGAATAATTTTTGGAGTTGCAATCGCAGAGTTATCAAACTCTACAAACGTCAGGTTTCCACCGTTTTGAACCCACGTAGTTACTTCCCCACGATTCTCGGTTCTGCTGTTCTCGGCGAATGTGTAGTCCAGAGTTGCAGTCAGGTCTTCAATTGGCCTGAATTGCAAAGTCAACTGCGCGTTGGTGCGCTCACGTTGTTGATCAGAGAATGCGTAGCGAATGTCGTTTGGACGAGAATAAAGTTGGCCGACTTCTGGCTCGTTTTGGAAAATTGCTGCAGACGCAGGACGATCATAAATCGTTGCTGAATCACCACCGCCCCACTCAGCCACACGCCAGTCGTTAACTGTCGCACCGGTAAAACCAGAATCACGCTCTTGATAGCTAGCACTCAGCGAAACCCCGAACATTTCGGAATCATCCGCCCAGCTTACCAAACCGGATACTTCCGGAGTTACATCGTCACCAGTGCGGTTGGTGGTATCCATCACTGCTTTACCACCCACAGTGGCTTTAAAACCAGCAGTGTCCAGTGGACGAGCAGTTTTAATGTTTACAGACGCACCCATGCCGCCTGCAGCGACGTTTGCTTTACCTGTTTTGAAAACCTCTACGCCCGAAACAGATTCGGAGGCCAAGTTTGCGAAGTCAAATGCGCGCGAGTTACCGCCGCGAGTTTGTGAGTCTGCACCTGAACTACCACCGTAGGCACTGCCAGTTGGCATAGTTCTTCCGTTCAGAGTCACCATGTTGTAGTCAGGGCCGAAACCACGCACAGTGATGCGCGAACCTTCACCATTGTTACGGTCAATCGACACACCAGTGATACGCTGCAAGGATTCAGCGAGGTTAGTATCTGGGAATTTACCCATGTCTTCAGCGCTAATCGCGTCTACGACACCGGAAGAGTTACGTTTTACATCCATCGCACGCTCTAAAGACGCGCGAATACCGGTCACCATTACTTCTTCAACCGAACCGTCGTCTTGCGCAAAAGCAAAGCCGCTCAACGCTGATGAAGCAATAACTGTGGCCAGCATGGTTTTATTGAAACTGACTTTTCTACTCATGGAGCTCTCCTTAATTGGATTAATTATGCTCAGGATTTTTTTATGATTAACGCATAAACCAAATCACTACACCTAGAGCTGGAGTAATGATCTGGAAATCACCTTGGTCGCAAGATGAAAGGGTCACACCGGGCTTTGTCGCCTGCCTCCACAGTTACCAATTGCCGTTATTGTGATTCTGAATGAGACATAGCCCGCAACCGGTATTGTTGGATACAAGTATCATATGTTCAGTTTGACTACAAGAAATTGAGACGGCAGCCAAAACTATTTAGATAGACTGTTACTCAACAACACACATTGGCACAAAAAACAGCCAACAGTAGCATTCAAGAAACACATTTTTATTAGCAAAATATACGGTCAGAAAAAAACGCTTTGCCCAAAGGACTATAGAAGACTGGGAAGCATTGCTTAGAACAATTTTCCATTAATAAAAATGTTTTTATTAATGCTTCATGAGATGGTAAAACTCACCCGATTACTAATCGGGCTTTTCAAAGGGCAGGATATTGATGACCTGGATCGCATCGCGCCTTTCTTC
>JAGKXD010000167.1 GCA_021151525.1 Cellvibrionaceae bacterium
TTAAAAAAGCTGTTATTCCTGTTGCTGGTTTGGGTACTCGTATGTTGCCTGCCACTAAAGCAATTCCTAAAGAAATGTTGCCAGTGGTTGATAAGCCTTTAATTCAATATGTTATTGAAGAAGCTGCTGCTGCGGGGATTAAAGAAATTGTGTTGGTTACCCACGCCAGTAAAAATGCCATCGAAAACCATTTCGATACCAGCTTTGAGTTGGAGGCACAATTGGAATCACGCTTGAAGCGTTCGTTGTTAGATGAAGTGCGTTCAATTACGCCGAGAGGTTTAACCGTTATTTCTGTCCGTCAAGCTGAGGCAAAAGGTTTAGGGCACGCAATTCTTGCTGCAAAACCTGTTGTTGGGGATGAGCCCTTCGTAGTTTTGTTGCCTGATGTTTTGGTTGATAACGTTGAATGCAACCTTAAGCAAGACAACCTAGCTGGTATGGTAAAACGCTTTGAGGAAACAGGTCACAGTCAAATTCTGGTTGAAGAAGTTCCGCAAGACCAAGTTGATAAATACGGTGTTGTCGATTGCTCCGGAGTTCAAATTCCAGAAGGAAAAACAGCACCAATTAAAGCCATGGTTGAGAAGCCTCCAGTTGATGAAGCTCCATCGAATATGGCTATTGTAGGTCGTTATGCATTATCGAAAAAAGTGTGGGAGTTGCTGGCAACAACTCAGCCGGGTGCTGGCGGTGAAATTCAATTAACTGACGCGCTTGACGCATTGTTAGGTTTGGAAACAATTGAAGCTTATCAATTAATCGGTCGCAGTCATGATTGCGGAACCAAGCTCGGTTATTTGCAAGCAAACGTAATTTATGGTGTACGTCACGCCAGTGTAGGTTCTGATTTTGAAGCTTTCTTAAAAGATCGTTTTGCAAAATAATTTGTTGCGTGTGATGCCTGCTGCGCGGAAAGGAATTTTCGCGCACGTAGTTTAATCCTGGAGAAGATTATGATTATCCCAGTCATTCTAGCCGGCGGTTCTGGCTCTCGTTTGTGGCCTCTGTCGCGTCAACATTATCCTAAACAATTGCTCAAACTGTTTGGCGATAAAACCATGCTGCAACAAACTATTTTGCGCTTAAATGGTTTGCCTGATTTAGCTTCCCCCATAGTTGTTTGTAATGTTGAGCATCGTTTTATGGTGGCAGAACAGCTGAATGAAATCGGCCTGTCAGATAGCGCAATTATTCTTGAGCCACTTGCTCGCAACACTGCTCCTGCATTAGCGTTAGCTGCGCTTCATGCAAAAGAATTACAACCTGATTCTACTTTATTGGTGCTGTCCGCTGATCATATGATTCTCAATGTGGAAGAGTTTCAGCGAGTCGTGAAAATTGCTGCTGAAACAGCAGGAAAAAATCATTTGGTAACTTTTGGTGTGCATCCTACCCATCCAGAAACGGGTTATGGTTACATAAAAACCAACCAAAGTTCTGTCGAAGGGGCTGATGCTTTTGCAGTTGAGCAGTTTGTTGAAAAGCCGGATTTAAAAACTGCACAAAGTTATTTGGACGCTGGTTGTTATTATTGGAACAGCGGCATGTTTGTATTTAAAACCGATGTGTTTTTAAATGAATTGCAAGCATTTAGTCCAGATGTCGTCACTGCTGCAGATCAAGCGCGCACCTGGGCCGTGCGTGATTTGGATTTTATTCGCGTGGATAAGGAGGCTTTTGCAAGTGCCCCTAACATCTCAATTGATTATGCGTTGATGGAAAAAAGCAGTAACGTTTTTTGTGTTCCATTGAATGCAGGATGGAGTGATGTGGGAGATTGGAAGTCTTTTTGGGATGTTTCGCAAAAAGATGCTACAGGAAATAGTTTTATCGGTGACAGTATTGATGTTGGTTCAACCAATACCTTGGTTTTCTCTCATCATAAATTGGTGGCAACACTGGGGGTTAATAATTTGATGATTATTAATACGCCTGATGCAGTATTGGTCGCAGATAAGTCCAAAGCGCAAGAAGTGAAAGCTATTATTTCGCAAATTGAAAAGCAAGCGCGTAAAGAGCATTTGCAACATCGTGAAATTTATCGCCCGTGGGGTTGTTATGATGCAATTGATGACGGTGATCGTTATCAAGTAAATCGTATTCGTGTGAAGCCAGGTGCAAGTTTGTCCTTACAGGTCCATCATCACCGCGCAGAGCACTGGATCGTAGTAAAGGGTACCGCGTTAGTTCAAAAAAATGATGAAGTCATGCTCTTATCTGAGAATGAATCAACATATATTCCAGTGGGAACAAAGCATAGGCTCAGTAATCCAGGGAAAATTCCTTTAGAAATTGTCGAGGTTCAGTCAGGTCCTTATCTTGAAGATGATGATGTGATTCGTTACGAAGATAGTTATGGACGCTCCTAATAATTGGTGCCAACTATCACATGAATTTATGTTGATATAGGGAGTGCGCAAATGAAAGTGACAGTCTTTGGTACGGGCTATGTGGGTTTGGTGACGGGAACTTGTTTGGCTGATGTTGGGCACGATGTACTTTGTGTCGATATCGATCAAAAAAAAGTTGATAACTTAAAAAATGGAATAATTCCAATTTTTGAACCGGGTTTGGATTCAATCGTTAAGCAGGCTGTACAAAATGGTTTGCTGAATTTCACGACTGACATGGATCAGGCGGTTAACCATGGCGAGTTGCAATTTATTGCTGTGGGTACACCTTCGGGGGAGGATGGATCTGCAGATTTGCAGTATGTAGTTGCAGTTGCGAAAACCATCGGTCAGCGCATGAAAGGCTATAAGGTTGTTGTTAATAAATCGACCGTGCCTATTGGTACAGCGGAAAAAGTTTCCGAAGCTTTAATGGGTGAGTTGAAGGTTCGTGAAATAGAAATTCCGTTTGATGTGGTATCTAATCCTGAATTTTTAAAAGAAGGTGCCGCAATCAATGATTTTATGAAGCCTGATCGTATTGTGGTGGGAACAGATAGCGAACGTGCGGAAAAATTATTGCGCGAACTTTATGCTCCGTTTAACCGCAATCATGATCGTATGATTTTCATGGATATACGTTCTGCTGAGCTGACCAAATATGCTGCTAACGCCATGTTGGCAACCAAAATTAGTTTTATCAACGAAATGGCAAATTTGGCAGAAAGATTGGGCGCTGACATTGAACAGGTTCGTAACGGTATAGGTGCTGATCCGCGTATTGGTTATCACTTTATTTATCCTGGCTGTGGTTACGGTGGTTCTTGTTTTCCTAAGGATGTGAAGGCGCTGATTAATATCGCAAAAAATGTCGATTACCAAGCGAACCTGATGGAGTCGGTAGACAAGGTAAATCAAGCTCAAAAGAGTAAGTTGTTTGGCTATATCAACAAGCATTTCGGCGGCCATCTGAAGGGCAAAACCTTTGCACTTTGGGGGTTGGCATTCAAGCCCAATACTGATGATATGCGTGAGGCTCCCAGTCGTGTGCTTGTGGAGGCGCTATGGGCGGCGGGCGCTAAAGTGCAGGCCTATGATCCTGTTGCTATGGATGAAACCCAGCATATCTATGGTTTGCGTGAGGATTTGAAGCTGGTAGGTACCAAAGAAGCTGCGCTGGAAAAGGCTGATGCCTTAATTATTTGTACCGAGTGGAAAATATTCCGTGCCCCAAATTTCGATCTACTGAGGAGCGCGCTTATTAATCCTGTGATTTTCGATGGTCGCAATCTATATGAGCCAGAGCGTATGCTCGAATATGGCTTCGAGTACTATGCTGTTGGTCGTGGTAAAAGCGTTGTACAAAGCTAATCGATTCAGAAGACACAAGGGTTATTCCTTGTGTCTTCACTGGTTTTCATCTTCAAAAATTCCGCTAACTTCTTGATCTATAAGGCCGATTCTGTTAGCCTGCCGCACCTGCTAAAAAGTCTATTCGATTTTTGGTGGTTAGAGGGCTAGCATCCTGCCAGAGGAAGCCTTCGTTCCTATTAATTGACCCGCTTACTGGCCAGCGGTATGGCATAGAGATGTTTTCTATGTCCCCTTTGAAGGTATTACCATGAGCATGAATGAAAGTTTCGCAGCTCTCTTTGAAGAGAGTTTGAAAACCGTTGATATGGTGCCAGGCACCATCATTACTGGTGTAGTAATTGATATTGATAAAGACTGGGTGACTGTTCACGCCGGCCTGAAATCAGAGGGTGTAATCCCCGCAGAACAATTCCGTAACGAATTGGGTGAGTTGACTCTCCAAATCGGCGACGAAGTACAAGTAGCGCTGGAAAGCGTAGAAGACGGTTTCGGTGAAACCAAACTGTCTCGTGAAAAAGCCAAGCGTTCAGAAGCTTGGAAAGTGCTTGAAGCTGCACACGTTGCAGAAGAAGTTATCAAAGGTGTTATCAATGGTAAAGTTAAAGGTGGTTTCACTGTTGACGTTGCTAGCATCCGTGCGTTCTTGCCAGGTTCTTTGGTAGACGTTCGTCCAGTGCGCGATACAGCTCACTTGGAAGGTAAAGAGTTAGAATTCAAAGTTATCAAGTTGGACCAAAAGCGTAACAACGTAGTTGTTTCTCGCCGTGCTGTGTTGGAACAAACCAACTCTGCTGAGCGCGATGAGTTGTTGGCTACCTTGCAAGAAGGTCAGGCTGTTAAAGGTATTGTTAAAAACCTTACCGACTACGGTGCATTCGTTGATTTGGGCGGCGTAGATGGCTTGCTTCACATCACCGATATGGCTTGGAAGCGTATCAAGCATCCAGGTGAGATCGTAGAAGTTGGTCAAGAGATCGACGTTAAAGTATTGAAGTTTGATCGTGATCGTAATCGTGTATCTTTGGGCTTGAAGCAATTGGGCGAGGATCCATGGATCGCTATCACCAAGCGTTACCCAGAAGGCGCTCGCGTGAAGGCAAAAGTGACCAACCTGACAGATTACGGTTGCTTCGCTGAGCTGGAAGAGGGTGTTGAAGGTTTGATCCACGTTTCTGAAATGGATTGGACCAACAAAAATATCCACCCTTCAAAAGTTGTTCAATTGGGTGACGAAATTGAAGTTATGGTATTGGATATCGATGAAGAGCGTCGTCGTATCTCTCTCGGCTTGAAACAATGCCAAGAAAATCCATGGGATGCATTCGCTCGTACTTGCGCTAAAGGCGACAAAATCAGCGGTAAAATCAAATCAATCACTGACTTTGGTATCTTCATTGGTCTGGACGGTGGTATTGATGGTTTGGTTCACTTATCTGACATTTCTTGGCACGAAGCTGGCGAAGAAGCCGTTCGTAAATACAAGAAAGGCGATGAGTTGGAAACCGTTGTATTGGCAATCGACCCGGAGCGTGAGCGTATTTCTTTAGGTATCAAACAACTTGAAGCCGATCCATTCTCAGAATACGTTTCTGTGAACGATAAAGGTGCTGTTGTTAAAGGTATCGTTAAAGAAGTAGAAGCTAAGGCTGCTATTATCACTTTGGCTCCGGACGTAGAAGCTGTATTGAAAGCGTCTGAACTAAGCCGTGAGAAAGTAGAAGATGCGCGCAACTTGTTGAAAGTTGGTGACGAAGTTGAAGCCAAGATCATTGCGGTAGATCGCAAAAATCGTGGTATCAGCTTGTCTGTGAAATCTAAAGATGTTGAAGAAGAAAAATCAGCATTGAAAGAACACAGCACCAAGCAAACTGAACAAGCTGCCCCAACTACTTTGGGTGACTTGATCAAAGCGCAAATGCAAAATAAAGAGTAATTTTGCAAAACAACGGCTAGACTTGTTCTAGCCGTTGTTGTTTTAGCGGTACAGTTTTTAAACTTCTATTAACTTAATAG
>JAGKXD010000011.1 GCA_021151525.1 Cellvibrionaceae bacterium
TCAGGAAACCGTGGAATTTTTATTCGCACGCCACCCAACTGAAGATGGGACGTCACCTACCAAAAAAACTACCTCCCAAAAGACCAGAAACACTTATTTACACGACAGAATTATTTTTTCAGTTTTATGCTTTTTAAGGGCTTCACATTCGTAAAAATGCAGCCGAAAAACCGCTAATCCGCAATCCTTGGCTACACTCTATGAATCTTGGGCCGCTTTGTGCAGGTATTCCTTCCCATGAGCCTCTATCAAAAATCACTGGCAGGATTGCTGGCGCTTTTCTTATCCGGCAATATCGCTTTAGCTTCTGACGACAGCACAATCACCAACCACTTCTCAGGTTTCGCCAGTATTGGACTCGTCACTAACGATAACCCCAATCTCGTATTTCGCCGCGATGTCATACAGACCGATGGTCCCTATGACGGCAGGGTCGATTGGCGCAACGATTCCATTCTCGGTTTGCAATGGCAAACCCAATGGTCTTACCAGCTTGAAACTACCGCTCAGTTCGTCATTAAAGATCGCCTAGAGAACAACCTGAACAACGCCCTTGAGTGGGGCTTTCTGCGCTATCGCCCAACCGATGGTCTGGATATTCGTGTTGGGCGCATGAGTACGGATATTTTTATGCTTTCCGACTATCGCCAAGTGGGTTATGCCCTGCCATGGGTACGCCCACCTATCGATACCTATGGCCTGCTCTCCTTCTACCATTTCGATGGAATAGACGTGAACAAGCGGTTTGATATCAACGAAGGCACCCTGAATATCAAAGCCTTCTATGGCAGATCAGATCAAAAATACCCACTTGATCACAATAACTCCGTTGATTACCGGCTGATATTCCAAGGCGCTGGCACCAGCATCAACTGGGAGAAAGACGAATGGAAGCTGCGGTACAGCTATGCAACGGTGAAGGTGACCAACAATAATGCCAACCCGCTTATAGATGCCCTACTCGCTGCAACTCCCTACTGGCCTGCTGCCGCGTCTTATGCAGAGAGTTTTTACACGAAATCAAAGCACCTTAACTACAACCAGATAGGCATGATCTACGACAACAACATGTGGTCGGTGCAAACAGAGGCCACGCAACTAAATAGTGAGGCTGGCGCCATTTCAGGAACTCGTCATTTTTACCTCAGTGTTGGCCGTCGAATTGATGACGTTACGCTCTATGCAGTAACCGGCTACGTTCGCAGCCTGCGAGATTCCCTTCGCATTGATGCCCCCGCTGGTTACCCACCACCGCTTAGCCAACAACTCGAACTCTTAGCCAATGCCACGGCGCAGGCTTTCAATGGTTCACGGTCAAATCAGCACAGCATGACACTCGGCCTACGTTGGGATTTCACCAGCAAAATGGCGCTCAAACTTCAGGCGGAGCGCATTAACGTTGATCGGGATGGCTCAGCACTTTGGCTCAAGGTTAATCCAAATCACCCAAGCACAAACCAAACGGCAAATGTGTTAAGCATTTCAATGGATGTGTTGTTTTAATGCGCACACAAATTTTGACTTTAATTACTGCGCTCACATGCTGCTCACCGGCATGGGCCGATCTATTGCTCATCGTAAACTCCAGTAATCCAATTACGCGTTTGGAGCGCAAACAAGTTGTTGATATTTTTATGGGGCGAGCTACGGCCTTTCCCAACCAAAAGCCGGTTCATACATTCGACGTTACGGGCAGCAATAACTTGCGCGCAATTTTTTATAAAAGTCTCACCGGAAAAAATGAAGCCCAGGTAGATGCCTATTGGGCAACACTGGTATTTGCAGGGCGTATGTCGCCTCCTGAAAAGCTACCGAACGAGGCAGCAGTTTTGAGAGCCGTTAAAGAAAATCCAGCCGCAATTGGCTATGTGACTCATCAAACGCTACCCGCGGGTGTAAAAATTGTTATGGAGTTGCCAACATCAGAATGAGCACCAAGATCACTGAGCTACCTGCAACCGCAGCAAACAAAAAACTAAAACTAAAAAGCCTACACGTAAGGGTCTCACTTGCGGTAGCAACCGCGGCGCTGTTGCTTATGCTCATATCTTCCTACTTTTTTTATCAGCGAATTTACCAAAGCTCGCTTACCGAAAGTGAGCGCTCTGTACAACAATTGTTGGAAACAGTAAGTACCACGGCGGCCATTGCGGCTTATGTAGGAAACAAAGAACTAGCGCAAGAAGTGGTTACGGGTTTAACTAAAAATGACATTGTGATTGGTGCAGAAATTATCGCAAACAATTCGCGCCTAGGTTTTCAAGGCCGCCCTGTTCCACTGGATAAGCCGCGCTACGCAACACTAAAATTAAAAGGCCCATTTGATAGCAATGAAACAGTGGGAGAGGTGTCTGTTTTAACCAATTTGCCACTCATTGCAAAACGAGCAAAAGATTCTGCGTTCGTAACCACGGTGAGTCTGGCCACGCAAGCTGCAGGGGTTGCCCTACTGGTTCTTATACTGGTGTATTGGATGATGACTCGCCCGCTGTCATCCGTTTCCAATCGTCTACACAATATTACTCCCGGCGACGGCAAACGCCTTGATGTACTTAATCAACATAAATCCGATGAAATTGGTTTACTGATTAACGACATTAATTCACTACTCACCACAGTCGATAATATGCTGTATGAAGAGCGTCAGTTGCGTCACAGAGTTGAAATACTCGAACACAGATTTCGCGGTATTTTTGAAGACAGCAGCGCCGGAATTTTTCTAGTGCGCGAAAACGGCACCATGGTTACCGCCAACCCCGCATTCTTTAAATTGACGGGAAAATTTGCAAGCGTGGAAGATGTTGCACCCAGTACCAACATCATCAGAGACACTTTTTTAGAGCCCGATCAAGCGCGCGGCTTAATAAAATTAGCCATCGTCAGTCAACGCCCCTGCTCGTGTGATTTGAAAATTTCATCGCTTGAACATGGCGAAAAACCTCGCTGGGTTCACTGCATTTTTTCTCCAGCAGGTGAAGACCAATCCGGCCCCGTTGTTGAAGGGGTAATGTACGATATAACCCAACGCAAACTCGCAGAAGATATTACCCGTGAACTGGCAGAAAAAGATTCGCTTACAGGTTTAGCCAACCGCCAAGCCGCAGAATTAGTGCTGCGCGAACTCGCACAAAATGCATCGCACACCAATCAAAATTTTGTTGTTATGCTAATTGATTTGGATCGTTTTAAATTCATTAACGACACCTATGGTCACGATGCGGGCGATTGGGTTTTAAAAATGGTTGCCGAACGCTTGCATCGCCGCGTGCGTGCATCTGATGTGGTTGCGCGTTTGGGGGGCGATGAATTTTTAGTGATATTAACGCAAACCGATAATCGCACTCGCGTAAAAGAGTTGGCAGAAAAATTACTCGCCGATCAACAGCAACCCATGGAAGTACAACCCGGCTTTTTTGAAACCATTGCCATGAGCATCGGCATTGCGTTTTACGACAAGAAAGATGATAACGAAATGAGTGTACGCAAACACGCGGATCAAGCCATGTACGCGGTAAAACGCAAAGGCAAAAATGGTTACGCGATTTACAGCCCCATGGGGAAACATGATATTTTTATTGGAGATAAGAAGGCAGTGCTTTGAAACAGCACCAATTTGTATTTAACTGGGAGTCGTCATCCTCGCGAAATGGGGATGACGATTCCCTATTGAGCTAGTAGCCCGTATGAAGCTTAGCGTAATACGGGGGATGAAAAACCCGTAATGCATTTCATTCCTTACGGGCTACATACCAATCAAAAAATTAAAATTTAATTCGCGCCACTCAATACACCGCGAACATACTTCACCAAATCTTCACTACCCATTTTGGATGAAACAGACTCTGGCAAAGTGCGCGTGTGCCATCTTACTTCCCAATCTAAATGCTCGCCCGGTGCCAATTTTGTTAACACACCTTGCTGATCAATTTCCCAAAAGGTTTTTTCAACATTGGCAAATAATTCGATTTCACCTTCGCCTGCCACCATTAGTTCAACAGGTACATCCGCAAACTCTTTCACCAACAATTTTCCAGCGTTGGTATAAGCAACCCAACCTTCTTTGCCATCGGTCATCAGTTTGTGATGATTTTGCAAAATGTTTTCGGCGTTATACGTTGCCCAAGTCATGTCACCCACGTGTTCAACCGCAAGAGGATAAAAAATTCCGCTGCTGCTCTCGGTGTTGCCCTGCGGAAAAAATGCCATGCCCGTGGGTCTAAAACGAGTGACTTCCCAACCCGCTACATTTTTTTCGGTGTTGGAATGGTTGTAGATGGAATAAATAATACTGATGCAATTTTTCTCAGTATTCACTCCATAACTTTTTATAAACTGGTAACCAGTTGCAGGATCTGTCTTGCTGGTAAACACGATACGGTTATCAAGAATACTCACATTGTAAGGAGCCGTATCCAGCACCTCAATGGGTGGCCAGCTCCACTCGCTTTGTGGACTTGTCCAAAAGGTGCTACCCCACACGGGGTTACTGGCTTTATCGGCGGTCAGAAGTAATTCCACGCCATCAATTTTTAATGAACTGATGCGACCAGCAGTACTAGCGTTAATTTCAAGACGGGTTTGGTTTTGGGTGATGGTGTACACGCTGCCCTTTTGAGCAACAAACGCGGGGAGATCAGTAGACTTAATTGTACTTTTACGGCTATCGCATGCCGAGAGCACACAACTCAAGGCTAGAAGCACAATTAATTGGCAAAATAACTTCATTTAATCCTCAAAAACTAACAAGACGCTGGAGCCATGCTTTCCAAGCCCCACATGGATATGAGCGCTAGGCGCAAACCTATCGCTCATCCAACAAAACAGTAGTTTACCGAGGTTTAGCACACTTAACTATTTTTCGCCCCGCGAAAACTAGTAAAGCAACGTAAATAATTTGCGCTGAAACTCAATGGCAAGCGGATCGCCCTTTCCTAGTGCAGCCAATATATCCATAAATGTCTTTTTCGCAGCACCGTCTGCAAAATTACGCTCTTTGCGCAGAATAACGATCAACAACTCTAACGCTTGTCGATGTGCTGTTTCAGCGTGATATTGAATGGCTAATTCATAAGCAATTTGTAAATTATCTGGCTCACTATCATGAGCCGCTTCCAGCGCCACCAGCTCGGGAGTTTTCGCCGCCTGTTTTTTAAGTTCGATCTGCGCTTTTAATTGCTCGTAATGTGCGTCCTGATCCGCCATTTTTACGGTAGCTAAAATCGCTTCCGCATTATCGATACGATTCAATTCCAAGTGACATTGCGCCAACAAACATGCAATAGCTGCCTCTTGTTTTGACTCGTCGTAAGCTTGACGCAATAGCGGTAGAGCTGAATTAAAATCACCGCTCATGATGAACGCTTGCGCATCGGTTACAAACTTTTCCCAGGGCTTGGGCAAATATTTTTCCAGTAATTCGCGCACTTCTTTTTCTGGCAAGGCACCCGCAAAACCATCAATAGGCTGCCCATCTTTCATCAGCATTACCGTTGGTAAACTACGCACACCAAATTGCGATGAAATCATATTCATTTCATCAGCATTTACCTTCGCCAATAAAAAAGCACCTGCATATTCATTGGCGAGCTTTTCTAAAATCGGCATTAAACTTTTACAGGGCGCGCACCAGTCAGCCCAAAAATCAATGAGCACCGGGCGAATGAAAGATTCTTCAATCAAATATTGCTTAGCATTTTCTAAATTAATTTCGACGATGTTCATTTAAAGTGTTTCCATCTCGCGCAGTGTTACGGCTACGTTTTCAGTTGCGCTGGCAACGTAAGCGATATTTTCTGTGATAGTCACCGTTAAGGTCATGGTTTTATCTGCCAATGTACACAGCGCTTGCAACTCATCTGCATCAAAATAATTGACGGTGACTTTCGGCAAAACAGTAATTGCTGAAGCATTGGTTTTCCACCACATATCAAGGCCACGTCCATAGCTGAATACTTTAACGGCTGTCGATTGGCTGCAACCTTTTTTAAGACGATCTGGCGATGGCTGGCCGACTTCAATCCATTCCAAAATAGTGCCGTTATCATGAATTAGCCAAAGCGCCGGTTCTTCTGTTGCCGATAATCCACGCGTGAAAGTTAAATTTTCCGCAGCGCGATAACAAAAGGCTAGAATACGCACCATCATACGCTCGATAGTTTCCGATGGATGCAGCGCGATAGTCAGGTTGTAGTCGCCATAGACATTGGAATCCATATTGGATAGCGTAAGATTTAACTTATGAATAGTTGGCTTTTCTGCCACAATTTTTCTCACTTGATGTGCTAGCTGATGACAGATACTTCGTTCGAAATACCGCAAAAATACGAATTCACCGTAACTAAACCCGAGCAAACTGCGTTGGATTTATTAGCGGAGGGAACTGGCCTTTCCAAACAGCGCATTAAAGATGCAATGAACAAAGGCGCAGTCTGGTGGACACTCAAAGGTAAAACCTTGCGCTTGCGCCGCGCCACCAAAGTTTTGTTCAAAGGCTCAGTCATTCAATTCTTTTACGACGAGCAAGTGCTCGCACGCAAACCCGAAAGCGCCCAATTAATTCACGATGCCGAGCATTACAGCATTTGGTACAAACCCGCTGGCATGCTTGCACAGGGCTCGCAATGGGGCGATCACTGTAGCATTTTACGGTGGGTTGAAGTGAATGGCGACTATCAAATAGGCAAAAGCCAACGCGATTGTTTTTTAGTTCACCGTTTAGATGCTGATGCCGCGGGTTTAATGATCATCGCCCACGACAGCCAAAGCGCAGCGAAATTATCGGTGCTTTTCCAAGGGCGCGACATCAAAAAACATTATCAAGCATTGGTAGTTGATGACTGCGAATTACCCGCCGAAGGTATGACGCTTACTTACGAATTGGATGGCAAATCGGCCATCACCCATATCAAAAAAATTGGCGTGACCAACAAAGGCACCTTACTAGATGTACACATTGAAACTGGCCGCAAACACCAGATTCGCCGCCATCTCGCCAACATTGGTCACCCGATTGTTGGCGATAAATTATACGGCACCAAAGCCAAATGCGGCTTGCAACTACTCGCTTATCGCTTGGAGTTTGTGTGCCCTTTTAGTCGAAAAAACCTCGTGGTTGAACTCGATAGAGCGTTCCAATTTAATTTGGAATAACTCCATACCTACATAAAAAAAGCCGCTGGGCTCAAGGCCTGCGGCTTTTAAACGAGATGTAAACTTCCTTCAAATTAAGCCGAAGCGGATAGTGTTTGTGCTGCAGAACTCGCATCATTCGCTGCCGACGAACCCAACCCGTAGGCTTTCACCAAATGCGAAATTTGCCGCGATACTTGCGCATCCAATTTCTCTTTCGCAGAGGAGCTGGATGAACTTGTATCTGACGACTCAGGTGTATTATCTGTTTTCGCGAGTTGCGCCAACAAATAATCCACCGCTTCTTTTGCACTAACCTTTCCATCGCCGTTAGTATCGGCGGGATCAGTTGATGCGGTCGCCGTTGAACTGGAATCGCTGGCTGAATCTGCTGGAACAGCTCCATCTGACGGCGCCCCACCAGCCTCCTGAGCCGCCTTAGCACCATGCGGTTCACCTGCTCCATGTGCCCCGCCCATTTCCAAACCATTCGCCTTAGCGTAAGCCTTAGCTTCTTCGCGGTTAACTTTGCCATCGCCATTGATATCGGCTTGTTCAAAGTTTGCGGCTATCTGACCCATAAACGCCGAGCGTTTTGAATCAGTTCCATTGGTGTCTTGCGCCATTTGCGTCAGCTGGTCTTTGGTAAAACCTTCATCTGCACCATGCTTTCCTCGTCCACCATGAACACGCATGGAGGCGGCAAGATTGTCCATTTTGTCCGCGAGCGACTCCAAGGTAGTACTCAACTCTTGCTCGGTAATTTTGCCATCACCATCGGCATCCATTGCGCTAAACATTTCATCTGCACTGGCCGATGACGTTGAGTTTCCGCTTGCGTTTGCAGATAAAGTTGCCTGTAACTCACTTTTATCAAGAAAACCTTGTTGCTTGGTATCGAGCTTTTCAAACAGCTTGTCTACCACCGACGAGGTTTGTGCCTTCTGGGTGTTTTTAGCATTGGCATATTGAGCCCATACCGATGAACCCGAAAAGCTGCTTATGCTTGTCATAGCCATAACCTCCCTACAGGTTTAAATTTAGCAAGCGAATAGAAGCTCACTTGCCTCCTAAGCAGCCAATTACTGCTAACTGGCATACCTGCAAAGCAAACTATCGGCCACAGAAACCCAAACGACAAACGAAGGGTGCAGTATTCACGGTGTTTGCAAGCTTCTTACACACTGCTTGCACAATTGCCCAAACATCCTCATAAGCACAGCTCTACTTATGTAATTTAAATAAGTTTTATAAAAAGCAGCCTGCTGTCATTCTCTGAAAGCAGAAAGGTTTTTTGCCGCAACGGCAAGCTATTGCCACACCGCCAAATGCCGCTGCCGCAACCAAATCGCCGTGGAAATACGCTAGGCTTCCCCCGCCAAGTACCCTATAATGCGCGCCTCTTTTTTGTATAGTTTTTAAGCAGGCGCGTTTCATGTCTACCACCATCGAAAAACCCACCAAAAAGCTTTATATCAAAACGCATGGCTGTCAGATGAACGAGTACGATTCATCGCGTATGCGTGATTTGCTGGGCGAATCCCACAACATGGTGGCGACAGAAGACCCAGAAGATGCAGATGTAATTCTGATTAACACCTGCTCCATTCGCGAAAAAGCCCAAGAGCGCCTGTTCCATGAGCTTGGCCGCTGGAAAACCCTGAAAAAGAAGAATCCGGATTTGGTGATTGGTGTAGGCGGCTGTGTGGCCAGCCAAGAAGGTGAAGCCATTGCCAAGCGTGCGCCGCACGTGGATTTGATTTTTGGCCCACAAACCCTGCACCGTTTACCCGAGATGATGGAAACCAAACGTGCGAATGGTGCCGTAGTGGTTGATATCAGCTTCCCCGAAGTGGAGAAGTTCGACCGCCTCCCCCAACCCGATGCCGACGGCGTAAGTGCCTTCGTGTCCATTATGGAAGGTTGCTCCAAATACTGTACCTTCTGCGTAGTGCCTTATACCCGCGGCGAAGAAGTCAGCCGCCCCACGGCAGATGTACTAACTGAAATCGCCCACCTTGCCAAACAAGGTGTGCGCGAAGTTAACCTGCTCGGCCAAAACGTAAACGCCTTCCGCGGCGATAACGGCGACGGCACAGTGATGGATTTGGCGGAATTGATTACCTGCGTGGCAGCTATTGATGGCATTGACCGCATCCGCTTCACCACATCGCACCCCGTAGAATTTACTGACGCGTTGATCGACGTATATAACGACGTTCCTGAGCTCGTCAGCCACCTGCACCTGCCCGTACAAAGCGGCTCTGACCGTATTTTGATGGCGATGAAACGTGGTCACACCGTATTGGAATACAAGTCCAAGCTGCGCAAAATCAAGAAGAATCGCCCGAACATCAGCTTCTCCTCAGACTTTATCATCGGCTTCCCTGGCGAGACTGAAGCTGACTTTGAAGCGACCATGAAACTGATTCAAGAGATGGATTTCGATACCTCTTTCAGCTTCGTCTACAGCCCGCGCCCTGGCACACCAGCCGCCGACTTACCGGATGATACTGACGAAGAAACCAAGAAAATGCGCTTAAAGATCCTGCAAGATCGCTTGATCCAACAAGCTATGGCCATCAGCCGCCGCATGGTCGGCAATACCGAGCGTATTTTGGTGACCGGCTACTCCAAGAAAGACCCCGGCCAGCTTTCAGGCCGTACCGAGAACAACCGCGTAGTGAACTTCCGCGCTGACAACACCGATTTGATCGGCAAGTTTGCCGATATAGTTATCGAAGAAGCCCTGACCAACTCTCTACGTGGCGTACTTATAGCGTCAGAGCTGGACGAGGATTGGATTAAGTAAATTTATGAAAATCTGAGCGGCTAGACGCCTGTTTAGCCGCCATTCAGACAGCCATTCCACTTTTTTTGCTTTATCCGCTCCGCGTTATGGTTTAGTCTTGGTTTTATCTAAGTCACACGAGTTTATCGAACACTTTGAACAGCCACATAAGTAGCTCTGAACAGACCACTACTACACCCGTCCAGCTTACTCTGGAACCTAACGACAGCCGCCGCCTTGCCAATCTCTGTGGCCTTCTTGGCCAACACCTGCATCAGATTGAAAAGCACTTTGGAATTGAAATCCGCAATCGCGGTAACGAATTTGTACTGCTGGGCGCACATACGCCTGCGAGCACAGCTGCTGAACTCCTGCGCCATCTTTACGTTGAAACTGCGTCCGTTGAATTAACGCCCGACGAAATTCATCTTGCTCTGCAAACCTCTGGTATCGAAGCCCTCATGGAAAAACTGAACACCCCGTTTGAAAATGCTCGTGAAGTTGAACTCGACGCAACCGAATCTAATGGTGTCACCCTAATCCGCACCAAGAAATGTACAATTAAACCGCGCGGCGGCAATCAGCTAAATTACGTGCGCGCCGTGCAAAGTAACGATATTAATTTTGGCATTGGCCCAGCTGGTACCGGCAAAACTTACCTTGCCGTTGCCTGCGCTGTTGAAGCGCTATTGAAAGATCAAATTGAACGTATTTTGTTGGTTCGCCCAGCCGTAGAAGCTGGTGAAAAATTGGGCTTTTTGCCCGGTGATCTCGCACAAAAAGTTGACCCTTATTTGCGCCCGCTTTACGACGCCTTATTTGAAATGCTCGGCTTCGATACCGTTGGCAAATTAATGGAGCGCGGTGTAATTGAAGTTGCTCCGCTTGCATTTATGCGTGGCCGTACACTCAATAATTCATTTGTAATTTTGGATGAAAGCCAAAACACCACGCGCGAACAAATGAAAATGTTTTTAACGCGTATTGGTTTCGGTACCACCGCCATTATTACCGGCGACCCAACTCAAATCGACTTGCCACGTGGTCAAGCCTCAGGCCTGCGCCACGCAATAGAAGTGCTAGATAATATTCCCGGCATTAGCTTCACTCATTTCACATCCAAAGATGTGGTGCGCCACCCTATTGTGCAGCGCATTGTTGAAGCTTACGAAGCCTTTGAAAAATCAAACCCAACTCATTCAAACCCAAATAATAACAATCAGGCAAACTAAATCATGTCGTACCGAATTGATGTTGAAGTGAATAGCTCCAGCACAAAAATTCCCAGCGTAGAAAATATTGAACTGTGGATTACCACCGCACTGCAAAGCGATGAACTTAATGAGGCCGAAGTCAGTGTGTATATTGTGGATGAACCCGAAAGCCAAGAGCTAAACGCCCAATATCGCAACAAAGACAAACCCACGAATGTGCTGTCATTCCCGGCAGATATTCCCGATGAAGTGGGCGTACCCCTGCTGGGCGATTTAGTCATTTGCGCCCCTGTTGTTGAGCGCGAAGCACAAGAGCAAGGTAAAACACTGGAAGCGCATTGGGCGCACATGTTGGTACATGGAACTTTGCATTTGCTAGGCTACGACCATATCGAAGACGATGAAGCAGACGTAATGGAGGCACTGGAAACGCGCTTGATTACCCAGCTCAATTTTCCCGCCCCCTATACTGAAACAATCGACGATTAATCTTTATTTTGTTAGGCGATGAATGCTCCACGCGGGCATAATTTTTAAAATCAGGTAGAACCAAAATGTCGGAAGACTACAGCAGCCATACAGATAAACACGAGAAATCCTGGCTGGATAAATTACTGCATGCCTTTAGCGATGAACCGCGATCACGCGATGAACTTTTAGAAATCATCAAAGACGCTGCAGACAATAAATTACTTGATCAAGATGCCCTCAGCATTATCGAAGGCGCGCTGGATGTTTCCTCATTACAAGCACGCGAAATCATGGTGCCGCGCTCGCAAATCACCGCCATTCGTTTGGACGATTCCCCACAAGATTATTTGCCGCAAGTTATAGAATCAGGTCACTCTCGCTTCCCTGTGATTGGTGAAAGCTTGGATGATATAAAAGGCATCCTGCTTGCTAAAGATTTATTGCCGCTTGCCTTAAATGGCACCGACAATTTTAACTTGGAAAGTATTTTGCGTACCGCCAACATAGTTCCTGAAAGTAAGCGCGTTAACGTATTATTGCGCGAGTTCCGCGAAAACCGTTACCACATGGCGTTGGTAATGGATGAATACGGTGGCATTTCTGGTCTATTGACCATTGAAGATATTCTGGAAGAAATCGTTGGCGAAATTGAAGATGAAACCGACGAAGAAGAAAGCGATAATTACATTAAGAAAATGAGCGAAAGCGACTTTATTATCAAAGCGCTTACTCCAATCGAAGAATTCAACGAGCACTTCAACGCTGAATTGAGTGACGAAGATTTCGATACTATCGGCGGAATTTTAATGCAAGAGTTTGGTCACATCCCCAAACGTAATGAAGTTGCCGTGATTAAAAATTTTCAATTCCGTGTGCTCTATTCCGACAATCGCCAGATCCATTTGTTGCGCTTGACGATTTTATAATTTCTTAACCAAGTACAGTTTTACTTTTCTTAGGGAGTCGTCATCCTCACGCTGCGGGGATCCAGCTGTTAAAAAATAAAATCAAAAGCTGGATCCCCGCTGCGCGAGCATGACGACAGTATTTTTAGATAGTCTCGCAAAATTTCTCGCCCCATATATGACTCCATCCAAATTTATAGAACGCATTAACCAACTCCCAAATTGGGGGCAATTTGCTATCACCTTTTTTGCAGGTTGCCTTATTCCTTTTAGCTTTGCGCCTTTCAATATTTGGCCACTAGGAATTCTCGCGCTCAGCATTTTCGCTTTGCTTATCAACCGACAATCACTCAAAGCCGTGTGGTGGCGTTCGTGGTGGTTTGGTGTGGGAATGTATTCAGTTGGCGTATCTTGGATTTACGTCAGCATCAGTGGATTTGGCGGCGCGCCCGCGCCTCTCGCCGCATTCCTTGTGCTTATTTTCGTTTTTTTTATGGCGGCATTTTTTAGCTTGCCGTTTTATGCGTTTGGACGCTGGTTTAGTCGCCACAAATTAAATTTACTTATCGCATTTCCTGCTACATGGTTAATCAGCGAATGGTTGCGTACTTGGTTGTTAACGGGTTTCCCGTGGCTATTTATTGGCTATGCAGATTTAACTAATTGGTTATCAGGTTGGGCTCCTGTTGTCGGCGTGATGGGTTTAAGTTTATTTAGCGCTTTAACCGCAGCATTAATTGCGCAAGTTATTTCCACCCCCAAAAAATCGCTCAGCTTAATATTGGGCTCCATTGCAGTCGTTGTAATCTGGCTCGCTGGTTTTGCGTTACAACAAGTAGAATGGACGAAAGTCGCCCCTACGCCCACCAGCATTGCAATTGTGCAACCCAATATTAATCAGGAAGATAAATGGCAAACAGATTTTCAGCAAACCAATTTCGATTTATTACGTAGTACAACTGAACCATTGTGGGGGCACAAACTTATTATTTGGCCAGAAGCTGCCATTATTCAACCCTATAGCACTGTGCTGCCTTTTTTAAATGAAATGAATCGCAAAGCTACTGACACTGAATCAGGATTGATTACAGGTATTATTTTTGATGATCAAGAAAAAGAGGTTTACTACAACTCTGTAGTAACTTTTGGCAAGGCAATTGGCATTCACCACAAACGCAGACTTGTTCCCTTTGGTGAATATGTACCTATAGAGGCGCTGCGCAATTTAATCGAATTTTTTAACTTACCCACGTCCATCATTAGTCTAGGGCCGGAAGAACAACACGGGCTAAAAGTTGATGATTTAATGATTGCGCCCTCAGTTTGTTACGAAGTGGCATTCCCCGATTTAATTGCCAAAAACGCGGTAGACTCACAACTTTTATTGTCGGTCAGTAATCTCGGTTGGTTTGGTGATTCACTTGGCCGCCACCAGTTTATGCAAATGGCGCAGATGCGCGCACTCGAAACTCAACACTATTACGCCTACAGTACCAACAATGGCCCCAGCGCTATTTTTGATCGCAAAGGAAATATCACTGCACAGACAAAAGCCTTCAAACAAACCAGCTTAAGCAGCGAAATTTACGCGGTCGATGGCGCAACACCGTTTATGCGTTTCGGTAGTTTACCCTTAGTGCTGTTGAGCATCCTCAGCTTGGTCTTAATCCAAATTTTGAGCAAAAAAAATCCAGACTAACGTCTGGATTTTTTTTGCTTTGATCTCAGGTTTACTTACGCAGTTGCCACCTGCAAACCACCGTGAATATTTAATAAAGTCAGCATTTGATTCTGTTGGCTGTGCGAACTAATCGCTTCACACTTGGCAGACAAAGGTGAATTACCCACCCACTCGAAGCGCCAGCGCCACAATTGTGGGCTAGTCATGTCACCACGTAATTCCACCATTTCAAAACGACGCGCATCCAACTTAAAAAGTTCACGCAATTGAAACGCAAAATGCTCGGCATTTTTTGCGACCACACTAGAGGCATGTTGTGCGAGCGTCGTTACAAAAACATACTCGCGACCAAATGCTTGTGTATGGCAAACCGCTAGCTCTAATGCTTGGCCCAAGCGGTTTGCTAATGAATATTGGGTAAAAGAACTGGGCAATGTCATTTGGGCATTCCTTCTTGTTATGTCTTTCAATACAGACAACTGTTATCCCCTAAAATTCCATACGCCTTTAAAAATCCACAAAGCTATGTGGCGGCATGGAGTGTTCAGCTCATTGGCGGAGCGGCGGCAGTCTACGTGGAATTTATTACAGTTAAAATCTATTTTTCGCGGCTATACGTTTTGGTATAAAAAAATCAGACCCACTCAAAACATGAGCAAAAATCAATCAACTTATGTTTCTTTTGGTGTCTATTCGAAGAGCATTGGGTAACAAGTTACCTATACTTATTACCCAATGTTGAGCAGAGGAATTAAAGATACGAATTACAGAATATCGCTCGCATCCAAAAACTGAACTACACCTTGGTTCGGCACGAAGGTTTCTACGGTTGCGCAGGCATCGCTCTCTGCTTCGATAGGAGCGGTTTTATCGGCTTGCAAATCAGTGAAATTAAATAGCGATGTATCGGCAAGCTGCGAGGGCGTTACATTTTTTATCGCCGAGAAAAGCGTTTCAGTACGACCGGGATATTGTTTCTCCCACGCATGCAACATGTCTTTAATAACTTGACGCTGCAAGTTCTCCTGCGAACCGCACAAGTTGCATGGAATTATGGGAAAACCTTTTGCCTCAGCGAACTCAATAATGTCCTCTTCACTGCAGTAGGCCAAAGGACGAATCAAAATATTGCGCTTGTTATCGGCTAAGAGTTTGGGCGGCATAGCTTTGAGTTTACCGCCGTAAAACATATTCAAAAACAAGGTTTCGATAATGTCATCGCGGTGGTGCCCCAAAGCAATTTTGGTTGCGCCAATTTCGTCTGCGAAGCTGTAGAGCGTACCGCGACGCAAACGCGAGCAGAGGCCACAGGTGGTTTTACCTTCGGGGATAATTTCTTTAACAATGCTGTAAGTATCTTTCTCAATAATATGGAACGGCACACCGAGCGCAGTAAGGTATTCCGGCAATACATGCTCAGGAAAACCGGGTTGCTTTTGATCCATATTAACGGCAACGATTTCAAAGTTAATCGGTGCTGTTTTTTGCAGACTCAGCAAAATATCGAGCATGGTGTAAGAGTCTTTACCGCCTGAGAGACAGACCATGATCTTATCGCCATCTTCAATCATGTTGTAATCAACAATCGCGGTACCTACCAAGCGACGCAGGCGCTTTTGCAGTTTGTTGAATTCCAGACGATCCTGGCGTACATGCAGCTCTTTCATAGGTTTTGACTCTGAACAAAAACGGACTCAGCTGATAGCCACTAGCTCTCGCTGAAAAGGCGCGCATTGTACGGATTTTGCGCATTGGGCACCAGAGGAAATCGTAAGCACATGAGAGGCAACAAGAACGGCAAACCTGCACCCATCTGTCTTTGGCAGTGGCCTCCGCTAGCGGAAAAGCCTTGCCTCTCGTTGGGCAGATTCACCGCTAGAATCGGTTAAAACTCAATCAAAAACATTCCTTTTCTGTTCAATTAGCCATAGGTTGCCCATGGCATAGGCCTTGCTCTTACTGGATTAACGGCAAGCATGGCGTGCTTGCGATTGCATGAAAAGGTAGGGCTATGACGATCTTGGGTTCAGTGTGGAAAAAGTTAATCAGTAAAAAGGCATCATCAATGCCTTCCGCTAAGCAATCTAAAGCAGTGCGCACCTCAAACTTAACACTTGCCACGGTTTCGAGCAGACCAAAGGTAAGTCAGGACGCCCTACTCGACCAATACAGTTCTCTATGGCAACTCTTAAATCAACGCCAACTAATTGAGGTGAGAGTTGACGGCAGCTCGCTCGCCTACCAAACACTGGTACTGGCTATTGATATTCAGCGCGGCCTTTTGTGGCTTGATGACCTTTTCCCCAGCCAACACTTACTTGAGATTGGAGACAAGATTAGACTACGCCACCACCGCAACGGCGAACAATTAACCTTTAGCTCCCCTATTTTGGCCTGGGGCAGCAATTATGGAGCCACGGGCTTCGCCATCATGTTACCGGAGCACGCGTCCTATACACCTCGCCGGCAATTCCGTCGTGCAGATATGCGCCACAATTCCAACTTAAATGTAAAAGTTCGGCCTCTCGGACAAGAAATCAGCTATGGCAGTGTTATGGATATTTCTAGCGGAGGCCTGCGCACAAGCGTTCCCGGAAATCTTCTTGGACAATTACGCCACGGAGCACTCGTGCCGCTGTGCGAAATAAGACTGAGCGATGAATTAACTATTCGTTGCAGCGCTCGCGTACGCGGCTTTCGGTTAGTCCGCAGCCCACACCGCCACACCCAAATAAGCCTAGAGTTTATCGACCTAGCACATGAGCAGATACAGCACTTGCAGCAATTCATTAACAACCTGATCTATCTTCAAGAGGTGGATGAGCGTCTGGAGCTCCGCAGCGCCTAAATCCTCATTAGCCAGCAAAATAAACAAGTTGCGCTAAGCTATTAGGGAATATGCAGTACCCGGAAGGGTGTTCAACCATGGGATTGACTGGTGATTAACATTTAAAACAGGATCTAACATGCGTAACAATGGCGCTACTACCGGACGCGAAGTAAATATTCCCAACAACGAAGAAATTGTCTCCTCTTCGGACCTAAAAGGTACGATTCTTTTTTGCAATGAAACATTCTGCAAAGTCTCCGGTTATTCCCAGGAAGAACTTCTTAACCAACCCCACAACATCTTGCGTCACCCGCATATGCCCGCCGCCGTATTTGCCATTTTTTGGCAAACATTAAAGGCCGATAAGCCTTGGATGGGGATCGTCAAAAATCGTTGCAAAAACGGAGATCATTATTGGGTAGATGCTTATGTGACCCCCATTCACGAGAGAGGGCAAGCCGTTGGTTACGAATCTGTGCGCGTAAAAGCGGATCAAGATCGTATTAAACGGGCGGAGCGTGTTTATGAACGAATTCAACAAGGTTTGGATTGCAATTCCCTCACCGAAAAAATTTGGGGTCAATGGGGCAATGCTCTTATTATTTCGCTCATAAGTTTTGTTGTAATGTCGCTTATTGCATTTATCAGCGGTACTCCTTCGCTGGGGCTTATGGCCGGCTTAGCGTTGGCCTCATTAACCATTGGCTTTAGCGCGCATCAAATTCACCTTAGCAGCCTATCTGGCACTTTGGATGACGCACACAAAATTATCAATGATCCTATAGCCGCCTACGTTTATACCGGTCGCTGTGATATTCAGGGTGAAATTATGCTGGCACAAATCGCCAGTAAAGCGCGCTTACGTACAGCACTCGGCCGCTTTGGTGAATCCTCTTACGAAATTTACGCGACCGCTAAACATGCGCACGAACAAGCGCAAAAAACCTATAAAGGTATTTCAGCGCAACAACATGAAACCGCTAGCGTTGCTAATGCAATGCAACAAATGTCACTTGCCGTTCAAGAAGTTGCTATAGGTGCGACTAAAACATCTTCGGCAACCAGCTTAGCTATTGCCGAAGTTGAACAAGGCAAACACGTAATTGCCGTTGCTAACAATGCTATTTCAAACTTATCTGGAACGGTTGCCGATTTGGGCCAAGTGTTAACCAAACTGAGCGAAGACAGTAATAAAATTGCCAGCGTAGTCGATGTAATTCGCGGTATTGCTGAGCAAACTAATTTGCTGGCACTCAATGCAGCCATTGAAGCCGCGCGCGCAGGCGAGCAAGGACGAGGTTTCGCCGTAGTAGCCGATGAAGTTCGCCATTTGGCACAGCGAACACAAGAATCTACCGGACACATTCAAGAAATTATTGGAAACCTTGGAAAAGCGACTAGTGAAGCCAGCGTGAATATGGATAACTGCCAAACCTTAGCTAATCGCAGCGTGGATGAAATGGGCAATGTACGCAATGCGCTGAACGCAATCGCGAATTCAGTAAACTCTATTGATCAAATGTCGCACCAGATTGCTACAGCCGCTGAAGAGCAATCCGCAATGGCTCGCGAAATTGAACAAAATACACAAAAAATTTCCCATATTTCTGACCAATCCCAAGCCCAAATTGATGAAGCAGACAGACTCAATCACGAAATGGCTGAGCTCTCACAAAAACAAAAAGATTTAGTTATCCGTTTCAATTAACAATACACGGTAGGGTGAGGCCTACCCTACCTTCAGTGATAGGCATATCATCCTATAAAAATTAAATCGCAATAAACTGCAACGCAATCACTCGCTTAAATCTATAATAAGTACATTGTTTGTGTTTTCGCAGACGCCCTGAACTTTAATGAGTGAACCATGTTATCGACCCAACAGTTAATTGAGTTTGACCGCGAATACCTCTGGCACCCCTATACATCTTTCACCAATCCACCCGTCGTTTTTCCCGTGCGCCGTGCTGAAGGCGTTCACATAGAATTGGCCGATGGTAAAAAATTAATTGATGGTATGTCGTCTTGGTGGAGCGTTTTGCATGGCTATAACCACCCTGTTATTAACAAGGCTATTACCGATCAACTCAATCAGGTAGCACATGTCATGTTTGCCGGCTTTACGCACGAGCCCGCCGCAAAACTCGCGAAAACATTGGTTGAGATCACACCCGCCGGACTCAACAAAGTATTTTTTTCCGATTCAGGTTCGGTTGCCGTCGAAGTGGCCATGAAGATGGCGATTCAATATTGGTATTCACAAGGCCAAGCACAGCGCACCACGTTTTTATCTCTCAAGCAGGGATACCATGGCGATACTTTTGGTGCTATGTCGGTATGCGATCCCCATTCGGGAATGCATCATTTATTTCACCAAAGTCTTTCGCATCATCTGTTTGCTGAAGTTCCCGCATGCAAATTCAACGAAAAATTTGATGAGCGTAGCTTTGCTAATTTCTCACAACTACTACAACGCAATCGCCAAAAAATTGCAGCTGTTATCTTAGAACCCATTGTGCAAGGTGCCGGCGGAATGCATTTTTATTCGCCGACATTTTTATTGCGTGTGCGCGAGCTTTGCAACCAATTAGATGTGTTATTAATTGCAGACGAAATTGCTACCGGCTTTGGTCGCACAGGAAAACTCTTTGCCTGCGAACACGCCAACATTAGCCCCGATATTATGTGTATTGGAAAAGCATTAACGGGCGGTTACATCACGCTTGCGGCAACGCTCTGTAATGACAAAGTTAGCAACGGTATTAGCACCGGAAAAAACAGTGTATTTATGCACGGGCCCACGTTTATGGCCAACCCTCTCGCCTGCGCTGCAGCCAATGCCAGTTTAGAGTTGTTGATGAATACTGATTGGCAAAGCAAAGTCTTGAATATTGAACAACAATTAAAAGCAGAATTAGAACCCTGCCGCACACTGGCTGCAGTTGCAGATGTTCGCGTACTGGGTGCCATAGGTGTTGTTGAACTGAAAGAACCAGCGAAGGTGGCCGAACTACAACCGCAATTTGTAGCCCAAGGAATTTGGGTGCGGCCTTTTGGAAAATGGGTATACCTAATGCCCCCATTTATTATAAGCGAGCAGGAATTACGCAAGCTCACCGAAGGTATATACGACGTTGTCTCTAATATCGCCTAAACAAAACATTTATTGAAGTCGGCAATATTCCCTACTCTAGAAAACGCCAAGGATTTAGCGCATTTTTAACGCAGGATTAATACCCAAAAAACTATTCAATAAGGTTTGAGTAGTCATACTTGGATTAATTTATGAAAAATATTGCACTCCTAGTCCTGCTGTATGTTTGTCAGAGCCTAGTAGCTAATGCTGCACAAGATAGTATGACGTATCACTATTGGGATTTAAAAGCGAGTGATATACGCGATGAATACCAGTTCCGCTTACTAGAGCTTGCGCTACAAAAAACAGTCAGTAGTCACGGCGACTTTGAGCTCACCAAAAACAATGAAAAACTCACGTCTCTTCGCTCAAGGCGCGAGTTGGACCGTGGTGATGTTATTAATGTAATTGCCTTACCCACGCCAACGTGGCAGCCCACGACTATTAATCCGCAAGCGCCATTTGTTATAAAAAAGCCGTTACTGCGTGGGCTATTGGGGTACAGAAAATTGGTTGTCCGCAAGAGCGATTTACCAAAGTTTCAGGCAATAACATCTGCAGCACAGTTACAACATTTAGCAGCAGGCCAAGGACGCGATTGGGAAGACATTAATATTTATAGATTCAACAATTATTCTGTTGTGGATAATGCTGACTACTTTAATTTATTCGCTATGTTGGCTGCTGGTCGCTTTGATTATATTCCGCTGAGCGTTATCGAAATCGACGACATCATGGAGCGATTCTCAAAATACTCAAAGGACTTTGTAGTTGTGCCTAACATTATTATCTACTACCCATTTCCAGTGCTTTTTAATATAAGTGCAAAACACCCAGAGCTGGTAAGCAGACTCAATCAAGGGCTCGATATTGCCCAAGCAGATGGGTCATTTAAAATGTTATTTGAAAGTTATTTTTCAAAAGAACTCGAAAAGCTTAAAGCGACGAACTTAAAAGTATTTATTTTGCGGAGCCCTGAAGTTCCTTATAGTTTGGGATTAGACAAACCTATACTCTTACACGATTACCAAGTCATCCAATAAAAACATTAAAAAATATCAATAAAAAAGCCCGCCGCTCTTTCAAGCGGTGGGCTTTTTTATTGAATGCAACCTTATTGAATTTTTTTAATTCCTACCGCAGCACGCACTTTTTCCAACAAAGGTTTACTCTGCGCACGTGCCTTTTCTGCGCCCGCCTGCAAAACATCTTCAATATGTGCGGGGTTTGCTAGCAGAGCTTCATACTTTTCACGCGCTTCGCCAACTTGCTCGTTAATCAATTCAAATAATTGCCTCTTAGCTTCACCCCAAGCAATACCTTCCGCAAAAGCTTTACGCATATCTGCAGCTTGCTCTGGCGTTGCAAAGGCTTGCCAAATTTGGAATACCGTTGAAGTATCCGCATCTTTTGGTTGGCCCGGTTCCAACAAATTGGTCACAATTTTATTAATGGATTTTTTGAGTTGCTTTTCGGGCAAGAACAACGGAATGGTATTGCCATAACTCTTACTCATTTTGCGGCCATCCAAACCTTGCAGCACCGCTACGTTGTCATCAACAACCGCTTCAGGTAATACAAAATGTTCACCGTAATGGTGATTAAAACGCGCAGCAATGTCACGAGCCATTTCAATGTGCTGAATTTGGTCTTTACCAACAGGAACCTTATTGGCATTGAACATTAAAATATCGGCAGCCATTAAAATTGGGTAGGAATATAAACCCATGGTAATGCCGAAATCTGCGTCATCACCCGCTGCAACATTTGCATCAACCGATGCTTTGTATGCGTGGGCGCGGTTCATTAAACCTTTGGCTGCCATGCAGGTGAGCATCCAGCACAACTCTGGAATTTCCGGCACATCTGATTGACGATAAAAAATCGCGTTATCAGTATTCAAACCTAGCGCTAACCAAGTTGCAGCTATTTCGCGCGTAGATTGGTGAACCAACAGGGGGTCATGGCACTTAATGAGCGCATGAAAGTCGGCCAAAAAATAAAAAGATTGCACATCAGCGCGCTCGCTGGCTGCAATTGCCGGGCGAATCGCGCCCACATAGTTACCTAGATGAGGAGTTCCGGTAGTTGTAATACCGGTAAGAACACGTTGCTTGCTCATGGTTGCACTTCTATCTTTTAATAAAGTTGGATGTATTCAAAATTAAAGGGGCATTATACAGATATGCGCCAGTTGTAGCGCTTATCTGTATAAAATTGAGCAGGAGGGAGATTAATTCGCCGCTTGGTGCAAACTTGACTCTTGTAGAATCAGGGTTTCATAACCCGCTTGATTCAATAACTGGGCTGCAACATCTGCGCGGCGGCCAGCATCATCAGTCACCACATAAACTTGCGATAAATCCAGCGTGGGTAAACTTTTGCGCAATTGGCTTAGAGGAATATTCCTACTTTGCGGAACTGACTGGAAGCGTCGCTCCAACGGCAAGCGCACATCAATAATTTGATAGCGATTTTTCACCTCGGTATTTTTAGCGAGCTCTTCATAAGAGATAAAGCGGCGCACGGGTTCTTGCAACAAGGTAAGGAAATCACTTTTTTCAAGGCACATTAACTTGCCCGATGTCAGCATTTGAACCGTTGCATTGCGCGTGGTATCGCCGACTAATGCTTCCTCGCCAAAATAATCGCCGGGTCGTAATGCTGCGAGAATATTGCCTTGCTTATCAATTACTTTTGCACTGCCAACTTCAAGCACGTAAAAAAACTCACCGCGCTCACCCTCCTTGAGAATAATTTCATCGGCGGCGACTCGCTGCGTTTTAAAACGCAAAAATAATTGACGAATATTACCCGGTGGAATTTTGTTAAAAAATGGCGACTGCAAAAGGCTCGACATCCAATCGCCCTCTTCCGCAGATTCGAATTCTGAATCTTCTTCTACGAGCTCATCTGCTGGAGTGTCGCTGCCGCTTTCACTCCAAGCCAACACTAAATCAGAAAAATCGCTTTCAACCGAGAGAATGACCACAGCAGATTTTGCAACAGCGGAAACTTTGGTGGGCGATGCGCTATTCAACGGAACCTTGTGCGATTCGTCTTGGCTGGTAACTGACGTCACCGTAAAATGCGAGTCAATTAAATCAACATCACCGCTTACAAGATAAAGCGATTCTTGTAGCTCGCGTCCGCGCTTAAAAATAATGGTGCCTTTCGTATATTCTTTAAGGCTCGCTTTTTCAATAACTCGGGTTAAGTATTCAAATGCGAGGGTGTTAAAGGGCGAAAATCTGGCCAAAAGCTCATGTGAAAGATTCATAGTGACGCCTATCGATAAATGGAGTAAGCCTTGGTCGCCGCGTCGTGCAAAGGCTTTTTAGTCGTTATGCGCGAAGTATAAACAGCTCTCACGAGAAACAGTGTGACGACCTTACCAAGTCTTAGCGCAAAGTCATCTCTAATAGGGGCAAACGAGGCTTGAAGGGCCTCAAGCCTGTCGCAAGATTTTGCCTAGAGGAAGCGTATTGGAGAAGGATATTGATAAAAAGCGGATGCTACCTGGTAGAGATAATGTGCATCAGCAACGCCGGCCAGCTCGCGAATGGAATGCATGGCAAAGGTGGGCACGCCAACATCAATCGTTTTAACCCCCACTTCAGAAGAAACAATTGGGCCAATCGTGCTACCGCAGCCCATATCTGTACGCGCTACAAACACTTGCACCGGAACCTGTTGCTGTTCGCACAACCAATGAAAAAATCCACTGGTTTCGCTGGTGGTTGCATAGCGTTGATTGGCATTAATTTTCACCACTGGCCCGCGGTTTAACAACGGGCCATGATTTTCATCGTGGCGATCAATAAAGTTGGGATGCACACCGTGTGCATTGTCAGCCGAAATCATGAGCGAATGTTCAATAACACGAATACGCGTTTCGGCATCGGGAATCAGGCGCTCCAAAAATTGTTGCAACATGGGACCCTTAGCGCCGCAACAGGAAGTACTGCCAACCTCTTCGTGATCTGTACAAATTAATAAACTGGATACTTCATCATCCGCATGCAAAAGTGCCTGTAAACCTACAAAACAACTGAGCAAATTATCGAGGCGTGCACTGGCAATAAAATCTTGCTGCAGCCCAATAAATGACGGCGCCTGGGTATCGTATAAACTAATTTCAAAATCTAAAATTTGCGTTGCAGAAACATGTGGATGTTCCTGTTTTAGTTGCGTCAATAAAATGGCTTTAAAATTCGGCGTCAGCGTTTGCTCTTGAGCAAATTGCAGCAACACCGGCACTATATCGCGCTGTGGATTTATGCTGCGGCTGTTATTAGCTTCGCGATCTAAATGAATGGCCAAACTAGGAACAGTCACAACAGGTTGTTTAAAATCGATTAAAGCGCTGGCAATTTTATTGTCTGCCGTTTTATAAGTTACACGCCCCGCCAATGACAAATCGCGATCAAACCATGGAGCCAGCAAAGCGCCACCATAAACTTCCACACCGAGCTGCATGTAACCTTTGCGATTTAATTCTGGTTGCGGTTTTACTTTTAAACAAGGGCTATCGGTATGCGCACCTAACATGCGAATACCTGTTTCAAGCAGATTTTTTTTGCCATAGACAAACGCAATAATGGATGAATCATTACGTTTAATAAAATAACGTTTACCCGCTTGTAAACTCCACGCCGCCGCTTCATCCAATTCAGCAAAACCTGCTGCCGATAATTGTTCAGCCATGTTTTGCGTTGCATGAAAAGGCGTGGGCGATGCTTGTAAAAAACTCAATAATTGTTGGTTAAATTCTGCTTGCGCCAATAATTGAGACATATTTTTTACCTACAGCTTTCGATATTTAAAGGGATTGGGTGCGTATACGCTGGCGTTTTTGCCAAGATACGGAATCACGTAAATAAACCGGTTGTGCATCAAAAATTGATTGAGTTTTCCCCTGATTAAAAGCATCTACCGCTATGGGAAGCATAAAACGCGCATCTGGGTGCACATCTTGCACAAGCGTTGCGGGAACAATAGGTTGTAAATCTGCGTAATGCCAACCGGGGCCTATGGCGATAAATTGTTTATCCAATTTCACTATAGCTTCTTGTTCACATACTTCAGCAGGTTTCATCACAAATTCTGCAGACAATGCGCTTGGAATTCTATCGGCACTGAACAAGCCCCAATAAATTTCGTCCATTCGTGCATCCAAAGCCACCAACAATGGCTGCGAACTACTTTTATTTTCGGTAACGAAACCTTGCGCCATAGCTTGCAAGGTTGATACAGGAATTACCGGTAAGTTTGCACCAAATGCCAAACCTTGTACTATGCCCATGCAAATACGTAAGCCGGTAAATGAACCTGGGCCACGCCCGAACGCAATTGCATCCAAATCTTTCAAGGTACAATTGGCCGCGCGCAAAATTTCGTCCACCATGGGTAGCAAACGCTGAGTGTGACTTTTCGCAGCCAGTTCAAAAATATGCGTCGCTTCACCATTTAAATATAAGGCGACAGAGCAAGCATCAGTGGACGCATCGAGTGCTAAAATTTTAGTCATGGATATTTTTCTTTCAGAACAAATGTCGTTCAAAAAACGTTTGATAAAAACTTCAATTAAAACTTGGCGATAAAAAAATAGGCTCACAAGGAGCCTATTTATTTTTACTTATTCGTAAACATTTAGCTCAATACAGACAATAATTGTTTGCGAATTGAATCCACACTGCCCACACCATCAATACGTGTATATTTAGGAGCATTCTTTTGGCCGCTAGCGGCGAGGCCTTGGTAAAAACCAACGAGCGGTTTTGTTTGCGCGTGATAAACATTCAAACGTTTACGCACAGTTTCTTCCTGATCATCAGGGCGCTGCACCAATGGCTCACCGGTAATGTCATCGTGATCGGCAACCTTGGGGGCGTTATGAACTATGTGATAAACACGGCCAGACGCTTCGTGCACACGACGACCACTCAAGCGCGCTACAATTTCTTCATCAGCAACATCAATTTCAATGACGTGATCAATATTTACACCTGCATCCAAAAGCGCTTCTGCTTGAGGAATAGTGCGTGGAAACCCGTCAAAAAGGAAACCGTTGTTGCAGTCGCTCTGAAGAATACGCTCTTTAACCAAAGAGATTATCAAGTCATCTGACACCAGACCACCTGCTTCCATAATGCCTTTCGCTTGCAGGCCTAATTGAGTTCCTGCTTTTACTGCTGCGCGCAACATATCACCGGTAGAAATTTGGGGGATGCCAAACTTCTCCATAATCAGCTGCGCCTGGGTACCCTTGCCTGCACCAGGTGCGCCTAACAAAATCACTCTCATTACGGATTGCTCCTCAAAATTATTTGAGCGCCAGCAGGTCGGGTTTCCCTCGCCTGTGGAACCATCTTATAAATGCCAACGCGCGCACAAAAAAGTGCTGGTAAAAAAGGCGTTACGATACACGGCCAGGCGGCCAATCACAACCTCAAGGCGGTTTTAGGCGTAAATCCGAGTTGGTCTACACACTCGCAAATGACAGCGGTAACACCTCTGTGCAATATTTAGACACCAACATTCAAGATCGCTTTAAAAGTGTCCTCTTTCCGTTGTACCTGTAGATGTTTCATCCTACAATTGCCTGAATAATGACAATTGATAGGGCATCAAAATGGTTTCCAATGTAGAACTCGATGAATACGACCGTAAAATTTTGCGCGCCCTACAGGAAAATGCCGACTTTTCCATGGCCGACTTAGGCAACCTCATTGGATTATCCCATACACCCTGCTGGCGTCGCCTCAAACGCTTGGAAACCGAGGGCGTGATTCGTGGAAAAGTGACGCTATTGGATGCTAAGAAAATTGACTTGGGCGTTAGGGTGCACGCATTTGTAACCGCTAAAAACCACGATGAAGAAGCGCTGAGCGCCTTCGAAGCGGCCGTTCAATCGATCCCTGAAATTGTGGAGTGCTACTCTACCAGCGGCGATAAAGACTATGTACTACAGATCGTCATCAACAGTGTGGAGGAGTACGAGCAACTGCTGCGCAAAACCCTGTTGAAGCTGCCTAACGTAGGAAGTATCCATTCGACCTTCTCCTTAAAACAGATCAAATACACCACCCAGCTTCCTATTTGAGATAGCTCGCTAAATTTACTACGGGTATTGAGTACAGCAAAATAAAAAGGCTGCTTGGAGCATCGCATCAAGCAGCCTTTTCAAATCACCTCACTTAAACAGTGAAACGACGTAGGCTATCGCGCAGGCTGGCAGAAAGCTGGCTGAGCTGTTGGCTGGCTTCAGCTGTTTTGGTCGCGCCAGATGAAGTTGTCATGGCTAATTGATTGATTTCCACCAAATTACGATCTATTTCCGCCGTTACGCTGCTTTGCTCCTCAACTGCGGTGGCAATTTGGATCGCCATATTCGTAATTTCTTGAATGGCCGTTCCTATGCCAGAAAGGGAAGCTCCTACATCGCTAGCAGACGTAACTGCCTCATTCGTCATGATTGCGCTGGAATTCATACCTTCCACTGCTTTTTGCACGCCTTGCTGCAGTTGACTGAGCATACCTTGAATGTCCGCAGTGGATTGCTGCGTGCGGCTGGCAAGAGTACGCACCTCATCTGCCACAACAGCAAAACCTCGCCCTTGCTCGCCGGCACGCGCAGCCTCAATGGCAGCATTTAGTGCTAGTAAATTAGTTTGCTCGGCGACGCCACGAATTACATCAATAACCGATGTAACATTTTTTGCTTCGTCTTCCAACTTAACCATGGCCGCCGCCGTTTGAGTTACGTGAGTAGAAAGCCCCTGCACATGACTCACAGCAACGCGAATACGCTCCTGCCCTTGCTCGGCAATCTGGTTGGCATCTTTCGTATTTTGAGCTGTATTACTGGTATTACGTGCAACTTCCTGAATTGCCATAGTGAGTTCATTCACTGCAGTTACCACCATGGTAATCGCATGACATTGATCGTCGGCTGCGCGCTGGCCACTGCTAGATACTTTCAGCAACCCCTCTGCGGCCGCTGAAACCTCATTCGTATTAGCGCGCACATCGCGAATTAGATGTTGCAATTGGTCCATAAAACGATTGACGTGGTTTGCCAGCTCTCCCAACTCATCATCACGATCAACATGAATACGAATAGTCAAATCACCGTCACCCGCTGCAATATTTTTTATGCGATCGCTGATTTTCTGTAGCGGAACCGTTACGAGCAGAGGTAAAAAGAAGGCTGCAGCCAAGGTCGATAAAGTTCCTACTATCAATAGAACCAAAAGTTGATGCGCAATTGAATCACTGTTCTGTTCAATATCAATCGTATATTCATCAACATGGTTTAAACGTTTTTCTTCCAATTTATCAAGAAAGTTTCGCGCCGTTGAAAATGCATTAAAGCCTTCACCTAAAGAACGCGCCATTAATTTTGCACGAACGGCATCATCTGCATCACTCGCACTTTTAACAATAGATTCAGAAATTGTTTGCCAGTCTTGCAAATAGCGCAAATATTCTTCTTGCTCGGCTTTCGTGGACGTTTCCGAAGTTTCAATAGATTTGATGGTGCGATCACGCGCCTGTTTAAGATTATCTGAATGCTCTTTCAGAAATGTAGCAATTTGTTGTTGCGTTAAGTTGGACGATAGAAGCGCGCGTTCCGCCGTCAAGGCTTGATACATATCGCGATCAGCCTGAATTAATAATTGAATTTCCGGAAGGCTTACCTTTGCAATAGTTTTTGCGTCTTTCGCCAAAATGCCACTGGAGTGAACTGAATAGCCCCCCACGTATAAGAACAGCAGCACTAAGAAAGCTAATGGAATACTCAGCTTCCACCGAAATGAGAGATTTGCGTACCAAGCCATAATTAAACCCTCTTATCCTTTTTATTGGATGTAAGTATCGTCCCTGTAGCTTAGTACACATTACAAAAATTGCTTGAAAAGCCAATAGTTAGCGTTCTACGCAAGTATTGAAGATATTATTTATGCAACTTCAAACTGACTTTTATTAAACGTTGGTTACGCATGGAAAGCACTACGAATTCTACTTGTCCTAAACGCACCCTATCCCCCACAACCGGCTGGCGATACTTGCTGAAAATGTAGCGCGCAATACTCCAATTAGCCATTTCAGGTGGAACGGGAAAATTGTAAACCATGCTGAGATCTGACAATTTCGCGCGCGATGTAAGCACAAATTCACCAAAGAAGGCCTGCGCAGACAAACGCTCATTTTCTTGCATACCCACCAACATTTTATCGAGCGACTCCAATTCACTGGGTAAACTCAATAAAAAAATATGATCGTTGGCCAAAAATTTTTGCTCAGGCGATAACGCAATAGGGTGTCCATCGCGCAGCAAACATAAAAGCTGAACTTTATTCGGTAAATTTAAATTGCCCACTGTACGGCGCAACGCCGGGCTGCCATCGGCTAATTTATATCCCACAAATTCATGCCCCACTTGACCAGGCACTCCCAACTCAACCCGTTGCACACGAGAGCTGCTGGTGGGAACATTCAGTTTCAACCATTTAGCAATGGGCCCTACTGTCCAACCTTGAACAAGTAAAGAAATCAATACAATAAAGAAAGCGATATTAAAAAAGAAATTCCATTCAGGTACGCCCGCAAGCCACGGAAACATGGCGAGCACAATCGGCACTGCGCCACGCAAACCAACCCAACTGATGAAGGTTTTTTCTTGCCACGAAAATTGAAAAGGCAGCAGACACAACCACACCGCTAAAGGGCGCGCAACAAACATCAACAAGACACCTACCAAAAGCGCACTAGAGGCATATTCCATTAAGCGATGCGGCGATACGAGCAAGCCCAACATCAAGAACAAACTTATTTGCGCAAGCCACGCAAAACCATCGTGAAAGCGCTGAATGTTATAGAGCCCACGCGATACACGATTCCCCACCATTAAACCCGCAAGGTAAACGGCCAGAAAGCCACTGGCGTGCATCACCGCTGCCAAACCAAAAATAAAAATACCGCCAAATAACGCAAGCAATGGGTACAACCCGGGGCTAAGCTGTAAACGTTCAACGGCGTAAGCCAGAATGCGACCTCCTACAATACCTACCACCGAACCCGCGCCCATTTCCCAAACAAAATCACCCAACATCAACCAACTGAAATTGGCTTGCTTTGTAACCATCAATTCAACCAGCATGATGGTGAGAAAAACGGCCATTGGGTCATTGAGACCTGATTCAATTTCAAGCGTCGCGCCCACACGGGATTTCAACGCAAGACCTTGCATCGTCAACACAGAGAATACGGCTGCGGCGTCCGTAGAACCCACAATCGCGCCCAGTAGTAAACCATGCGCCCACGACAGACCGAGAATCCACGCCGCCAAAGCGCCGCAAACTCCCACTGTGATAACCACACCAATAGTGGCGAGTGAAAGCGCAGGCCGTAAGCCCACGCGAAAGAGATGAATTTCGGTGCGCAAGCCACCGTCAAACAAAATAACGGCCAGCGCGAGGGTACCCATAAAATAAGCGGCTTTAACATTCTGGAATTGCAGGACTAAAAAGCCATCCTCACCCGCCAACATACCAATAATCAAAAACACCAACAGCAAAGGCATGCCCATACGCGGCGACAGTGTGCTGGCAAGAATGCTGATGATAAACAGCGCGCCGCCAAACAACATGAGTTGGTTCAGTACATCCATCCAATAAAACCTGTAAAAACAATCGATTAATCAAAGTCTTCTGCGATATTACTACAATCATAGCTCATAGCGGCCCCGCATTTTGGATAATTAGCGCCAAGCCTAAGTGCATGGCGATCAATACCAGCCTTTTGTTCTGAGTACCCTCAAATGCTGCTATGATTCGCCCCATTATTTTCCTTATTAAGATGTCCTCATGCTCAATAACTCTGCTCTGCAGCAATTAGCTCAATTAAAAACCAGCCTCGTCGCCCAAAAAGATATAGCTCAAGGCACCGTGCGCAGTACCACCAAGCGTTTTGGCTTTGTCATTCTGGATGATGGCCGTGAAGCCTTTCTCGACCCCGAACAAATGTTGCGCGTATTACCCGACGACCGGGTAGAAGTTGAGATAACAACCAATAGCAAAGATCAACTCGAAGCCAAGCTGGAAAAACTGATCAGTAGCTCGCTCAAGGAGTTTGTCGGACGCTACGTCAACAAAGGCAACAATTTTTTTGTTGAGCCCGACGTACTCAATTTCAGCCGCTGGTTATTTGTGCCGCCGCAAGATCGCAAAGGACTCAGTGTTGATGACTTAGTTCGCTGCACTATTGCCCGCCACCCCTTTAGCGATGGCAAAGCGCAAGTCAAAGTGCTTGCACGTTTGGGTACAGCTGACGAACCTGGCATAGAAAACCGCTACACAGTCGCAAAATTCCAATTACCTAATGAATGGACTGCACCGGCACAAAATCACGCGAGCAGTATAAATTGGTCGCCCTTGGTATTTGAAAACGGCGAGCTGGATTTAACACACCTGCCCTTCGTCACCATAGACGCAGAAAATACACGCGATATGGACGATGCAATTTACATCACCGAAACTGAACATGGCTGGGAATTAATTACTGCTATTGCAGACCCTAGCAAACAAATTGATATAGGTAGCCCGCTTGAATTAGCCGCGCGCGAACGCGCGAGCACGGTTTATTTACTCGGCCAATCCATCACCATGTTGCCGCCTGAGTTATCGCACGACACCTATTCGTTAGTGCCAGAGAAAAAACGCCCTGCGCTAATTTGTAAAATTCAAATAGCTCGCGATGGTGCAATCACGCATTACGAATTCGCTGAAGCGCAAATTCGCTCGCAACATAAACTAAGCTACCAAGCGGTTGCTGATCACTTAAACGGTATTAAAACCTTAAATGATGCCGGCTACAACGTGAGCGATGAAATTAAAGCTATGCTCACTACCATTCAGGGTTTTGCTCAAACCCGCGCAGACTATCGCGCGGCAAACGCGCTAGTTATGGACGAAAAAGCAGATTACTTTTTTATCCTCAACGATCAGAAAAAAATTGATCACGTTGATAAACGCGAACGTAATGTCGCTCACCGCATGATTGAAGAAGCCATGCTAGTTACCAATATTTGTGCGGGTGAATTATTTGTTAACAATCCAGGTTACGGTATTTTTTCTACACACGTTGGTTTTCGCCCGGAACGATTGAATGATGCCATCAGTTTAATTACTGAAGATCGCCCCGATTTAATTGAAGCTGGTTTAACCGCAACTGAATTGACCAAACTCGACCAATTCCAAAAGCTCATCAAAGAATTGCGTATCAACCCTGATAACAACCCTAAAAACCCACCGCTCTTGTCGTTACTACAACGCATGTTGCAAGCGGGCTCATTATCCTTCGAACACATTCCGCATTTTGGTTTGGGGTTTAATGCCTACGCCATGGTGACCTCACCTATTCGCCGCTACAACGATTTTTATAATCACCTTGCCATTAAACGCATTTTGCGCGGCGAACCTGCAATTGAAATTAATTCCGAAGCTTTATCAACCAAATTACAAGAACAACTCAACACCAGTCGTCAGGCGTGTCGCTATTTAGAATTGTGGCTGCAAAGCCAATTTATGTTGCAACATATTGACACTTTGCACACAGGCACGATTGCATTGGTAAATTCAAATGGTATTGGCGTACGCTTGGATGATTTAGGTATTGAAGGTTACGCATTGCTCGCGCCACGTGATGGCGAGATAAAAGCGCAATTTGATTCACGTCGCTTAAGCCTAACTATTGAAGGTAAAACTTATCGCTTGGACGAAAAGGTACATGTGCTAATTAAAGAAGTAGATGTTGTTAAACGCAAAATTGCGTTTGATGTTGTTGACCAAGCAACGGCTGATCGCCTGAGTGCTTGGTTGTAAACGCAAGAATATTCAAAAGGGAGTCACCATCCTCTCGCTGCGGGGACGACTCCCAATTTAGGAGGTTCACACCATGAGCAAAAACTATTGGCTCTTCAAAGCCGAACCTCATATTTACGGTATAGATCATCTTAACGCGGCACCCAAAAAAATTGGCCGCTGGGACGGCATCCGCAATTATCAAGCACGCAATTTTTTACGCGATCAAGTCGCGCTAGGCGATGAAGTTTTTATTTACCACAGCAGCTGCAAGAACGTCGGCATAGTAGGCACTGCAAAAGTCGTTAAAATCGCCTACCCTGACCCAACGCAATTTAACCCCGAAAGCGATTACTACGATCCAAAATCCACGCAAGAAAATCCGCGTTGGGTGTCGGTAGATATTCAAGTCACGCAGACTTTTCCAAAGCTAATTTCCCTCGCAGAAATCAAAGCGCAATCTGCTTTAGAAAATATGGTATTAATAAAGCAAAGCCGACTATCGACACAACCTGTAACCAAAGCAGAATGGGATTACATTTTAAAAATGGTTTGAGGGAGATGATATGAACTTTATTAATTGCACTTACGAAGACCACGCCCCTGCAATTCTCTCCATTTTTAATCACTCAATAGCCACATCAACTGCACTCTATGATTATGAACCGCGCAGTTTGGACACTGTAAAAAACTGGTTCGATGCGAAAACTCGTTTGAATTTTCCTATCATAGGTATAGTAGATGACACCAATCAATTTATGGGCTTTGCCACTTACGGCACATTTCGTGCCGGTGCAGGCTTTAAATACAGTGTCGAACATTCCGTCTACTTAGATCAGGCACACCTAGGTAAAGGCTTAGGCAAAAAATTAATGCTTGAATTAATTAGTCGTGCAAAGGAACAAGGCATTCACACATTAATTGGCATTATCGATATGGAAAATACCAGCAGTATTGCGCTGCATGAAAAATTAGGTTTCATCCATGTTGGCACCATCAAACAAGCCGGTTACAAATTCGGCGATTGGCGCGATTGCGGTTACTTTCAACTCTTGTTGGAAACACCCCAACAACCTAACGAACAATAACCTTATTCGCGACATTAAATTCAAGGCTTAAAAAAATGAGCCCTATCCCTGCATTCTTGGCCAGATAAAATCAGCCAAAATTAAGTACTCATATTTCTGACAGCGAGCTGCACTGAGGTTGTCTTTGAAAATATTCATCCACTCAAACTCTGCACCAATATAGCAATAGACGGACAATTCAAGTGCAAAAAAAACTTAAAGACACTGCAAAATTGCGAACTATTTAGGGAAAATATCCGATATACGCTCACCCCAACAACTAAGGCTTAAATTTTGCAGCAACGTTATCAGAGGGAATAACTCCCGAAGCAGCCTTGCTTTCTTGGTCAGTTTTGTTGGGATACTCGGATGATTAATATACCTACCTTAAGTGGTGTAATTAAACCCACGCGCAAATTGTCACTCGCTGTTATGTCAATCCTTTTGATTATGGTTATTGCCTATGCTGCCATCCTACTTCGATACGGCGCCCAAGGCTGGCTTAAGTATTGGAATGACGACACCGTCAACTATGACTACAACGAAATATTTGTAAAAGACTTCATGAGCAAATCCTCTTCTGCAACGCAGAGATATGACGCGCTATTTTCATATTTCTTGCGTGGATTTGTTGATAACGCCACACCGAATTTCGAACGAATAAATTATCCAGGCGCGGGGAGCATTAGAGGTTTTTCCGTTAGTGGAATTGAAGGCTTCGCGAGAACGGCACCATTATTGGCTGCATGGATATACTCGGGGCGAGACCCTATCTACCAATCAAAATATTTAGATAAAAAAATTGATTTGATTACAACGATTAAACAAGGGCTCCTAACCGGTACCGATCCAAACAGCCCTGACTATTGGGGCAACTTCACTATGTTTGACCAGAAAACAGTGGAGGCCGTTGATATTTCCCGAGTACTGTGGCTTACCAAACGACAGATATGGGATAGCTTAACGCCGGCAGAAAAAGACCGCATAGCTAACTGGTTACAAAAGGCAATGGCAGCGAAGGTTCCAGATAATAACTGGTTGTTGTTTCCCGTTGTAATTGGAGTCACTCTTGAAAACTTAGGCTATACCCCCGCTATACCCTACATGAATTTTTACGAACAATTTAAATTGAGATATAAAAGCAATGGGTGGTTTTACGATACACCTGAAGGCATTGATTACTACAATGCTTGGGGGATGACTTACGATTTATTTTGGATAAATTTAATCGCACCAGCATTTGATAGTGACTTTATAAATAAGGCCAATAGCGATTCAGCAAGCTTGGTCACACACTTAATCAGCCCCGCAGGAATTCCAATCATGGGTCGAAGTGTATGCTATAGAACAGCCATTCCTTCGCCAATCATGATTGCAAATTACCAAGATCCTCAAAAAATGAGCAACGGTGTAGCCCGTCGTTCATTAGATGTAGTTTGGCAGTATTTCATTACACATGGAGCCTTAAAAAATGGGCGCTTAACGCAAGGATACTTTGGGGATGACCTGCGCTTTGTTGACGTCTACACAGGCCCGGGCAGCTGTCACTGGGGAACTCGATCGCTTGTAATTGCAATGTTAAACCCTCCTGCTTCTGATTTTTGGACCGATAAGGAATCAACGCTACCCGTAGAAACAGAGGATTTTGCACTACATTTACCTGAGTTAGGCTGGAGCGTAACAGGCAAAAAGGCGACAGGTGAAATTGTCATTGAGATTACTGCGAATACCGAGCGATCTGTTGCGATAGAAGACATTACACTTTATCGCAAGCTAAAAAGCTTGGTGTTTATGCGACCATTTGGGCCAGAAAATCATGCCGTAAAATATGAACAACGTTTTTACTCCAATAAAAATCCATTTCCACTCTATAAATAAATTCAGAAAAAATTGTTGCATGTATCTAATACTTATTCTGATGTCCGGTACACCTCAAACCTAAAGAACCTACCAAGAAAAAAAGCCGATCAAGTGATCGGCTTTTTTTCTTTAACTACAAAGGAAATTATTCCCACTCAATCGTTGCTGGCGGTTTGCTTGATACGTCGTAGCAAACACGTGACACACCAGAAATCTCGTTGATGATACGGCCTGAAACTTTTTCCAATAGATCGTAAGGTAAATGCGCCCAACGTGCGGTCATAAAATCGATAGTTTCCACAGCACGCAAAGAAATTACCCACTCATAACGGCGACCATCACCCACTACACCAACTGACTTAACCGGCAAGAACACAGCGAACGCTTGTGATGTTTTGTGGTACCAGCCTGATGCATGCAACTCTTCTAAAAAGATTGCATCGGCTTCGCGCAGAATATCGGCATATTCTTTTTTCACTTCACCAAGAATGCGTACGCCCAAACCTGGGCCAGGGAACGGATGGCGGTAAACCATGTCGTAAGGCAAACCTAATTCCAAACCAATTTTGCGCACTTCGTCTTTAAACAATTCACGCAGCGGCTCAACGAGTTTGAATGCCATATCGTCTGGCAAACCACCTACGTTGTGGTGGGATTTAATCACATGAGCCTTACCCGTTTTTGCTGCAGCAGATTCGATAACGTCAGGGTAAATAGTACCTTGCGCTAACCATTTAACATCTTGCAGTTTGGTGGCTTCGGCGTCGAACACATCAATAAAAGTGCCGCCGATAATTTTGCGTTTTTTCTCAGGATCGTTTTCACCTTTCAACTTGCCGAGGAATTGTTCTTCAGCGTCAGCGCGAATTACACGCACGCCCATGTTCTTGGCGAACATATCCATTACTTGATCGCCTTCGTTTTTGCGCAACAAACCGTTGTCTACAAATACACAGGTTAATTGATCGCCAATAGCGCGATGCAAAAGCGCAGCCACAACAGATGAATCAACGCCGCCGGAAAGACCGAGCAATACTTTATCGCCGCCCACCTGCTCTTTTACTTTTTTGATGGCATCTTCAACAATATTGGCTGGCGTCCACAAAGGTTCGCAGCCGCAAATATTTAAAATAAAGTGTTCGTAAATGCGCTGGCCTTGCAACGTGTGAGTCACTTCTGGATGGAATTGCACACCGTAGAATTTTTTCGCTTCGTTGTACATACCAGCGATTGGACACGAAGGAGTTGATGCAAGAACGCTGAAACCTTCCGGCATTTTGGTAACTTTGTCGCCGTGGCTCATCCAAACATCAAGCAATGCACTGCCGTCAGCATCAACGTGATCTTTAATATCTTTGAAAATTGCGCTTTCACCCAAGACTTTAACTTGTGCGTAACCAAACTCACGAATATTTGAACCTTCAACCGCACCACCCATTTGCTCGGCCATAGTTTGCATGCCGTAACAAATACCAAACACTGGAATACCCAAATCAAACACAGCTTGTGGTGCGCGCGGCGAATTGGCTTCATGAACCGATTCCGGGCCGCCCGCGAGAATGATACCTTTTGGATTGTAAGCGCGAATTTCTTCATCGCTCATGTCCCAAGCGCGAATTTCAGAAAAAACACCAATCTCACGCACGCGGCGTGCAATCAATTGAGTGTATTGCGAACCGAAATCCAAAATTAGTATTCGCTGTGCGTGAATATCGTGAGTCATGTTGAATCCTGAAGATAAATAAAATGAAATTCTTTAAATGAAAAACTCGGGCGCACCCGAGTTTTTACGTCAATCCTGCGCGAAGAAAATTATCTTCCACCAATTGGATAATTTGGAGCTTCTTTCGTAATTTGAACGTCGTGTACGTGGCTCTCACCCATTCCAGCGGAGGTTACACGCACAAACTCAGGCTTGGTACGCATGGTTTCCAAATCTGGGCAACCGGTGTAACCCATAGCTGAGCGCACGCCGCCCATCATTTGGTGAATGATTGCCGTTAAGGCGCCTTTGTAGGGAACACGGCCTTCAATACCTTCCGGTACCAATTTCTCGGCACCAGCGCTGGCATCTTGGAAGTAACGATCAGATGAGCCTTGAGTTTGCGCCATAGCTCCTAACGAACCCATGCCACGGTAAGCCTTGTAAGTACGACCTTGGTAAAGCTCAACTTCGCCCGGTGCCTCTTCAGTACCGGCAAACATTGAACCCATCATCACACAGTGTGCGCCAGCAACGATTGCTTTGGCGATGTCACCAGAGTAACGAATACCACCGTCAGCAATTGCAGGAACGCCGGTACCTTTAAGTGCAGCAACTACGTTAGCAATGGCAGAAATTTGAGGAACACCAACACCGCTTACGATACGGGTAGTACAAATAGAACCTGGGCCAATACCAACTTTAACAGCATCTGCGCCTGCGGCAACCAAGGCCAATGCAGCTGCGCCAGTCGCAATATTTCCGCCAATTACCTGTACATCAGGATATTTTGTTTTAATCGCTTTTACACGATCAAGTACGTTTTTAGAATGGCCGTGAGCGGTATCAACAACCAATACATCCACGCCAGCCTCAACCAAAGCATCTACGCGTGCATCTGTATCGCGGCTAGTACCAACACTTGCACCTACACGCAAACGCCCCTCTGGGTCCTTACAGGCATTTGGGTATTTTTCGGCTTTGTTGATGTCTTTAACGGTGATCAAACCACGCAATTCAAAAGCATCGTTAACAACCAATACTTTTTCGATACGGTGTTTGTGCAAAAGATTGCGCACTTCTTCAGCTGAAACACCTTCTTTCACAGTCACTAACTGAGACTTAGGAGTCATGATGCTGGATACGCTAGCATCGAGATTAGTTTCAAAACGGACGTCACGGCCAGTCACAATACCAACGAGATTGCCGTCTTGCATAACGGGTACGCCAGAAATATTGTTTTTGCGCGTTAAGGCAATCAACTCACGAATAGTCGCGCTCGATTCAATGGTGATTGGATCTTTAACCACGCCAGCCTCAAACTTCTTAACAGCACGGACTTCAGCAGCTTGTTCTTCAATCGACATGCTTTTATGGATAATGCCGATACCACCATCTTGTGCAATGGCAATCGCCAAACGGGATTCGGTTACTGTATCCATGGCGGCGGAAATAAGGGGGATGTTCAACTGAATTTTGCGGGTCAGCTGGGTTTTCAGTGACACATCTTTAGGCGTCACATCGGAAAAACCGGGCACCAACAAGACATCATCAAACGTGAGAGCTTCTTCAGCAATGCGCAACATACCAATCAACCTCAACCCTAAGCGGGCATACCATGGAAAATAAACGCGGAATTATAAACACTTAGCTAACTTGGGTAAACCCAAAACACAATAGCTTGGGGTTATCGCGGCAGTAAATTCAAGCTATCCGATTTTACCGTCATCCCCTAGAATGCTGCTTATGACAACATCAGACCTTTTTAATTCGAACCTTGAGCGAACCTCAATGCCTGAGCGCGAAATTATCAGCGTCAGTCAGCTCAATCGCCGTGCCAAACAACTTCTTGAGACTCATTTACCCCTGCTTTGGGTCGAAGGCGAACTTTCCAATGTCTCTGTGCCCTCATCCGGCCACTGGTACTTCACCCTCAAAGATAGCGATGCCCAGGTGCGCTGCGCCATGTTCCGCAACCGCAATATGATGGTGAGATTCAGGCCGCAACAGGGCCAACACGTGCTTGTGCGCGCCAGAGTCAGCCTTTACGAAGGTCGCGGCGACTACCAAATTATCGCCGAACATATGGAAGAAGCTGGCGCAGGCGCATTGCAACGTGCCTTTGATGAGCTAAAAGCGAAACTCGCTCGCGAAGGTTTGTTCGACCCTGAACACAAAAAGCCCCTACCCTCATTACCCAGACATATAGCGGTGATTACCTCCCCAACCGGTGCAGCCATTCGCGACATTCTCAGCGTGTTGGAACGGCGCTTCCCCAGCATTCCGGTGACGGTGATTCCGGTTGCCGTGCAAGGTAAAGAAGCTGCGCCGCAGATCGTAAAAGCAATCACTCTCGCCAATTGTGCGGATCTATTTGATGTTGTGATTCTGGGGCGCGGCGGCGGTTCGCTTGAGGATTTATGGCCATTTAATGAAGAGGCAGTTGCGCGAGCAATCTTCACCAGCGAATTGCCCATCATCAGCGCTGTTGGGCATGAAGTAGATTTTACCATTGCCGATTTTGTCGCTGACTTACGTGCACCAACCCCATCAGCCGCCGCCGAATTGATCACGCCTGACGGCGAAGATTGGCTGGATAAATTTATTGGCTTTGAAGTATTACTCGAAGAAGCCATGCAGCGAAAACTCAATCACTGGCAACAAAAGCTGCAGTGGTTGCGTTCCCGCTTGCGTCATCCCAAAGACAAGTTGGAGCAGCAATCCCAGCGTTGCGACACTTTGGAAATTCGCCTGAAAAACGCTATTCAGAAGGCGCTGACACATTCGCAAAACCAATTAAACACATTGGTTCTTCGCCAGAAAGCGCAGCATCCACAAACGCGCCTACTGCAACTCACGCATAGATTTCAGTTGGCACGACAGAATTTAATTAAAGCCCAATCGCAAATTTTTATTCAAAAACGCCAAGGTTTTAATGAGGCCGTGCGAATGCTGAATACATTGAGTCCGCTTAAAACATTAGAGCGTGGCTACTCTCTAAGTACACTTGGTGATTCGCAAACCCCTGTTGTTGATAGTCAACAACTCAAACCGGGTGACAAAGTTAAGACGAGAATCGCCAAGGGAGAGTTTGTTTCAGTAGTGGAAAGCATCACATCACGCAACCCGTAAGGAGCGAAGCTCATTACGGGAAGGTCAGTGACGCCTATAAACTCCCGCAATACGCTCCGCTCCTTGCGGGCCACAAGATTGCACTTACCACCATCAATCGGTATATTGCCGACTTTCTTGTCGGAGCGCCTTGGTAAAAGACACTCTAAAAATCCGCTATCCGGGTGATAGCTGCGTTATTTTTGTGCTCGGTCGGTTATTTATTATTTATAAACTCCCTCCCTGCGCGCAAAAATGCCTTGCTCTCATCCCAGCTATCGAATTTTTACAGTATCTTTTATACGGAGGCTGAGATGGGTTCGGCCCAATCCGTAGAACCTGATCAGGTTGAGACCTGCGGAGGGAACAAGGTATCTATGGGTTTTCACCCAACCTCGTTCCAAATCCCCCGCCTCAACGCAACACCTTCGAGGCGCAATGACCAATCTAATTCCACACAATATCGCAATTGCTGGCGCTGGTTTGCTGGGGCGTTTGCTTGCGTGGCAATTGCTGCAAGCTGGCTGCAAAGTCACTTTGTTTGAAGCGGGAAGTTTTTCACCCAATCAACCGCAAACTGATCGCGCCGCGGCATTTACTGCGGCAGGAATGATTGCTCCGCTAAGTGAGGCTGTTGTTTCAGATGAAGGCGTTTATCGCATGGGGCAATTCGCGCTACAACAATGGCCCACTTGGCTGGCAAAACTTAACACAAAACAACCTTTCTTTTTCCAACGCGGCAGTTTGGTTATTGCACATCCACAAGATTTTAGCGAACTGGAGCAATTCGAACGCGAACTACAATTTGTTATTCCGCAATGCAAAACTTATCACCGCGTTAACCAGCAACAAATTCACGAACTAGAGCCAGATTTACACCCACATTTTTCGCAAGGTTTGTTTCTTGCAGAAGAAGGTCATGTGGATAATCGTGAGCTACTTAGCGCCATTGGTGGAGAAATTATTTCTCTCGGTGTGGCTTTGCGTGAATTCACCAAAGTGAATGTTACTGCGAATAAAATCATTACTGAAAACAGTGAAGAAAATTTTGACTTGGTGATTGATTGCCGCGGTCTTGGCGCTAAAGCTCAAGACGGAAAATTACGCGGTGTGCGTGGTGAAACATTACATGTTGAAACTAAAGAAATTCAATTGCACCGCCCAGTGCGATTAATGCATCCGCGCTACCAGCTTTATATTGTGCCCAAACCCAATTACCGCTTTATAATTGGCGCAACCCAAATTGAAAGTGAAGATCGCTCACCCGTAACTTTACAATCATCGCTTGAATTAAGCAGCGCACTTTATACCTTATCGCCTGCATTTGCAGAAGCGCGCATCATCGAGATGGATACCAACTTGCGCCCTGCTTATATGGATAATTTACCGCGCGTAAAAATTCAGGATGGATTGATAACCACAAACGGTTTGTTTAGGCATGGCTATTTATTGGCGCCTGCCGTTGTAGAAAATGTGTTGGCGAACATTTTTGGAAAACCTGAAGCGGTTTTTAGTGAATTATTAAATCGATAACTTATATCTAGCAAAGTGGGGAGTCGTCATCCTCGCGCAGCTGGGATCCAGCTGTTAAAGATCAGAAACTGGATCCCCGCTGCGCGAGGATGACGCCCCCCAAATAAATACGACCAGCAAATATGATTAACATCAGCCTAAACAACGAACCCAAACAAATTGCAGCAAACACTTTGCTTAGCGATGCTCTTGTGCAATGGGGATTTGGTGAAATAAAAATTGCTGTAGCCATTAACAGTGAGTTTGTCCCCCGCTCTACTTATAGCAAACGTAAACTCGACGATGGCGATCAAATCGATATAGTTAAACCCGTTGGAGGCGGATAGTCATGAGTTACACACCTACACTACCCGCAAAAGATTTCACACTCTACGGTGAAACTTTTTCCAGCCGTTTTTTATTAGGCACCGCACTCTATGCATCGCCACAATTAATGCGCGATTCTATTGTTCAGTCACGTGCAGAAATTGTGACGCTGGGCCTGCGCCGACAAAATCCAGAAGATCGCTCTGGCGATGCCATTTGGAAATTTATCCAAGAAAGCGGCTGCCGCTTACTTCCAAATACTGCTGGCTGCAAATCCGTAAAAGAAGCTGTCACTTTGGCGGAAATGTCACGCGAAATTTTTGATACAGACTGGATTAAATTGGAAGTGGTTGGCGATGATTATAATTTGCAGCCGGACCCCTTTAGCTTAGTTGAAGCGTCCGGATTATTAATCAAAAAAGGCTTTAAGGTTTTACCCTATTGCACAGATGATTTAATTCTGTGCAAGCGCTTATTAGATGTCGGCTGTGAAGTGTTAATGCCGTGGGGCGCCCCCATTGGCACAGGGCAAGGACTTTTAAATCGCTATAACCTACGCACTTTACGCGAGCGCATCAAAGATGTGCCCATGATTATTGATGCTGGTTTGGGCGCGCCATCGCAAGCAGCAGAAGCTATGGAAATGGGCTTTGATGGTATTTTATTAAATACTGCAGTCGCAAAAGCGCACAACCCGCCCTTAATGGCAGAAGCATTTGCCGACGCTATAGATTCAGGAAGAAAGGCATATAAAGCAGGTTTGATGCAAAAACGCCAAACAGCCAGCCCAAGCACTCCAACGGTAGGCCAACCGTTTTGGCATCAACAATAAATATAGAGATTGAACAAATCCGTTAACGAGTAAGCGCTTGAATTTTTTCAAGCGCACTTACTAATGTATCTCTAATATTTTTTGGTTTGAAGTCAGTGGAGTCTATATAAAGCTGCATCATGCGACTAAGCCGCTGCAAATGAAACACAATTTCTTGTTGCTGGACATGCGCTTTTTCTATTTTACGATAGACATCGTTATCCTTTTTAAGATCAGGCAACCGAAGCCAGCTAGTTAGCTCCTCATCAAAAACACCCGACCCCTTCACTGAGCTAGACAAGTGAAGCATAACGTTTTGCAGCGCGTGCAAATGGCGGTCGCCGTGGGTGAAACCAAGCGAAACTAAACTTTCTTTTTGCACTTCAAACCACGCATTTAAATATTCTCGCTCACGCAAAAGCCCCGCAATAAACTCAGGCAATCCATCACCTTGCACAACGTTCTTAAAAGGCATCTCGCTGCGCCGCCAAATAATTGCCAATATCTCATCATGGCGATAAAAGTATGCGGGTGCGTTCATCTGAATAACAGGAATAACCTCTCGCCAAGAACGTTGATTGTTTTTAAAGCGGTTGTGATAAATCGCAATTATGGAGTCTGCCAACCCAACAATTTTTCCCGCATAACTAAGTTCGCTCTCTACTGCGCCAGTCGGATAGCCCGTACCATCGCAACGTTCGTGATGTTCAGAAACAGCATCAACAACAGCAACTGGCATCTCAGGCATTTGCCTCAAAAGTGACGCGCCAATAAATACGTGCTCTTGAATATGTTTCCAATCCTCCGGCGATAAGTTTCCTTTTTTTTCCAGCACAAAAATATCCAGATGTAACATTCCAATATCGTGACTTAGTGCTGCCAAAAAAACTTCCACACACCCCAATTCGCTAAAGCGCATTTCTTTAGCAATTAACAATGAAAACCAAACACAGTAAAGGGTACGAACAAATAACTCTGGCATGGCCAACGCCATAACGCTTATCTTTTGCCGTAACAACGGAAATTTTTCATAGGAAGATAAATAAGGAGCAATCAAGTCAACAATATTTTGATGCTCATTCAGCGCAAGTAATAAGTCATCCTGTTGCATCACGGCAATTAGGTTTTTCTCTAACTCATTAGAACTTAATTCGCGCTCTAGATAAATTATTTGCTCAAGCTGCTTCTGCAATTTGTGGGATAAAATAAATGCGGCAAGTGCGGGTGTAAGCAAGCTGTCTTTAGCAGCCAATAAATCGTGTTGGGCACTGTAAATATTTTCGGAGCAAAAAACTCCGCATTGTGAACCAATAGAAGCCAGACGCAACAAATAGGCATCTGGAACTAAAGGATCGTATGCATGTGATTTATTATTAGTTATGAGTCTTAGCATTTCTTACCCACATTACCTGATTATATAAACTGCCTCCATGCCCAAACTGTCGCTAGCGACAACAACAAGCTGTAGCCCACCAAGCTCGAGGCTAAGCGTGGTGCCAACTGGTAATTAATGGCCAGAACCCCAGCGGAAATCATCGCTGGCATAGCCGCTTCCAACACAACAACTTGTGCCGCAAGGTTATTAATCCCAAGTAAATGCAAAATTACCCAAGCTAGTAAAGGCGTGAGAAATAAAGTTGCCACTAAGCCCAAGGCTAAGGGCGCAATCATGTCTCGCTCCAAACGCAAACGCCACTGCAAGCCTACGGCAACCATTACAACTGGTACAAGTGTAGATGAAATTCGCTGCAACACACCTGAAAACCAATCGGGAAAGTGTAAAGGCAGGCTTATAAACGCAAGAACAAGTGCAATAAATGGTGGAAAGCTAACAATAGTTCGCGCAAGATTTTTCCAGGAGGTCTCGCCGTCACTGTAATAAGCGGCAATAAAACTACCCAACGTATTTAAGGCCAGAAAGGTGCCAAATTGATCGTAGAGAATTGCATAGGGAACGGCATCTGTTCCCAACAAAGCTTCGACCAAGGGAATTCCAACAAAGCCGGTGTTCCCTAGCGGCACCGTTAACATCAGCGCACCGGTCACCGAGCGCGACCAACCGGCTCTGCTGGCAACAACCCAAATAAATAGGCCGCTGCAAAACATCATCAGCCACGCGAACACAACCGGTAATAATGCACGCGAATCCAATGTTAGATGGGGGATTTCATAAAGTACTAGCGCTGGTAAGGCGACATAAATTACATAGGTATTTAGCGACAGCGCGAAGGAGTCTGGCAAACGGCGATGCTTCTGCAACAGCAAACCAACTGTTAAGCAGATAAGAATGACTAAAAGATTGCTCATAGAAAATGTAAGAAAATAAAGCCCACAAAATAAAAACTCGCAAATTTATGGTTTGCGAGTTTTTGTTAAATTACTTTTTGCGCGAGTGAGCATTTTCCAAACGACGCTTTTTAATAAACTCACGTTGGGTGACTTTCTTTTTCTTTTCTGCAAATGGGTTTTCACTGGTACGGTATTCAATGCGAATTGGCGTACCGTGCAAATCCATTACACGCCTAAATGTTTTTTCCAAATACTTGGTGTAATGACTGGGAATATCAGCAGTTTGATTACCGTGAATAACGACAATTGGCGGGTTGTGCCCGCCGGGGTGCGCATAGCGCAATTTGATACGGCGACCTTGAATCATTGGCGGTTGATGTTCGCGCACAGCGTCTTCAAGAATGCGCGTTAAATAGTTGGTAGAGAATTTATCTGTGGCAGATTGGTAAGCATCTTCGATAGATTTATACAGATTGCCTACACCCGTGCCGTGCAATGCAGAAATAAAATGAATTGTCGCGAAATCCACAAACCTTAAACGGCGTTCAATTTCATTGCGTACATATTGTTTGTGGGCATCATCTAGCCCGTCCCATTTATTTAGGGCAATAACCAATGCACGCCCAGCATCAATAGTTGAACCCATTAAATGCAAATCTTGCTCAACCACACCTTCGCTCGCGTCCATTACCAAGATAACAACATTGGCATCGCTAATAGCTTGCATAGTTTTTACGATAGAAAACTTTTCTACCATCAAGTCAATATTTTTACGACGACGCACACCAGCGGTATCAATAATGGTGTAATTTTTTCCGAAGCGTTCGTAATTAATATAAATACTATCGCGCGTGGTTCCTGGTTGATCATAAACAACCACACGCTCTTCACCCAACAAGCGGTTTACCAAAGTTGATTTACCAACATTAGGGCGACCAACAACGGCCATTTTAATGCCCTTAGCAGTTTCAACTTCTTCTTCACTCTCTACAAATTCTGGTATCTCCGCCAGCACTTCTTCCATCATGGATTTAACACCACGACCGTGGGTTGCTGTAGTTGCAAAAATTTCACCCATACCTAATTCATAAAAAGGTGCGAGCGCAACATCGGGATCCATGCCATCAATTTTATTGGCGACGAGATAGGTTTTTTTATTATGTACGCGCAAATGTTTCGCGATCATATGATCTGCTGGATGCACACCGGCACGACTATCTAAAATAAATAAAACTATGTCTGCCTCTTCAATCGCCATAAGCGATTGACCGGCCATCATGCTATCAATGCCTTCTTCTTCACCACTAATACCACCGGTATCAATAACAATGAATCGACGTTCTTCAAATGTACCTTCACCGTACTTTCGATCGCGCGTTAAGCCCGGATAATCAGCAACCAAAGCATCACGGCTGCGCGTGAGGCGATTGAAGAGTGTGGATTTTCCAACGTTGGGTCGGCCGACAAGTGCGATAACAGGAATCATAATGAGTACATCAATTAATTAAATCAACGAAGCACGTTTTAAATTCACCAAGATCATAAGGAGCTTAGATGAAAATGAGCGCACCACAAAAAAATCAACCACTTAAGAACATTTAGCCCTTAAGTGGTTTTGGATTTAGGCTAACACTAAGGTTTATTTTTTAGCAGAAGCCTTGAAAGTCATTAGACTTCCGCCATTGCCATAAACATAAAGTAAGGTGCCATCAGTCAACAAAGGTGCACGCACACCTCTGCGATCAACACGCTCACGCGCGGCCAATTCACCATTTGATTGGTTTAACACGTGCATGTAGCCTTCAAAATCTACGACGGCAACATAATCACCAAATGCCTGTGGCGCACCCAAACGACGGCGCAATAATTTTTCGTTTTGCCAGATCTGTTCGCCCGACGTTAAACTGTAGGCAACAACATGACCATCGCTCTGACTTACAAATAATTTATCATCAGATGCGGCCAAACTTTCACTCGTAGAACCATCAATCCCCCACACATTGCCACCCGTACCGCGAGCAACGGCAGCAATACGACCTTGATAAGTACCTACGTATAAAATACCGTCTTTTAACAATGGGCTCGCGTGGATATCCACCATACGATCTAATTCAGAGCGCCCTTTTGGCAGTGCCATGCGCTGTTCCCACAAAATCAAACCATTACTCGGGTTAAATGCCATCAAGCGGCCGTTTGCAAAACCAGCATAGATTGCAGTATCCATTACCAGTGGTGCAGCAGAACCACGCAATGTTAATAATGGCGGTGGGTTTTCGAAGAACCACATATCTGCGCCAGATTTAGCATCTAACACAAACAGTTTTCCGTTCATGGTTTGCACAGCAACAACTTGGCCGTTACTTTGCGGAACCGATGAGATTTCACCTTTAACTTGCTTGCGCCAAACCTCTTTACCATTTGATGCAGAAAGTGCAATTACTTCACCGGCGTAATTACCAATATAAAGTAGACCGTCCGCATAACTAATACCGCCAGTAATACCGGGATTTAAATCTTTATCTTTGAATAGATAAACAAGTTTGCCACTCCAACCGGTCAAATCTTTAGTCACATTTTTTGACCAAAGTTTTTTACCGTTTTGACGATTAAGCGCAGTGACTATGCCTTCATTGTCTACGGTATAAATTTTATCTGCATCAACAGCAGGAGTGAGCTGAGTAAAACCAACACCCTGACCATTGCCAACACCAGCACTCCAAACTTCGGTAAGTTTGGCCGTCTCTTTAAAGCTTTCTAAATCCATCGGTTCTTGGCCGGTTTTTTTGGAAAACCATGAACAACCAGAGATCATTAGGGCACAGAGCAAAACGCCCCATTTCAAGTGCCTCATTGGGCTTTCTCCTGAGTGGCTGGTGCAGCAGGAGTTGCATCAGCAGTTTTCAATTCATCAGCTTTCATTTGCAACACCATAGCGCGCTCTTGTTGCTGAGGATCAGATGTTTCGAGCGCTTTTTGATAAGCAGTTGCAGCAGCTGCATTGTTACCTTGGGCTTTCAAAATATCACCGCGCACTTCAGCGAACTCCGAAGCAAAAGCTTTGCTTGGCTCTTCTGCTAATTGTGCTTGAGCTTCTGTATAGGCAGCTTTTGCAACATAAACACGCGCCAAACGCACATGAGCCAATTGAGCAGTTGCCACATCAGGCTTGGCTGCAAGAATCCATTGCAACTCAGTAACCGCTTTATCTAAATTGCCTGCATCAACAGCTGCTTTAGCAAGATAAAAAGCAGCACTTAGTGCATACAAACTATTGCCATTATTTGCTTTCAAATCATTGGCAATGTGTTCTGCATTGGCTTTGTCTGCATCTGACAAGGCTTTGCCGGGCTCAACATTCAATACTTTAATTAACTCCTCATAATGAGAAGATGCAGACTCAGCTTTGTTACGTTGTTTGTCTTGCCATGCAGTCCACGCAAAATAAATGGCAATTGCAGCCGCAATTCCGGTGATCACTGTTTTACCGTAATCTTTCCACCAGCGTTTTAATATTTCTAATTGTTCTTCTTCGGTTAAATGTACGCTCACAATGAACTCCTACTGATTCATATCAATTTAAAATTTATACACGAGTTTTTAAGAAAGTTATAATTTCGTTTAACGCAATAACTTGCTGAGGCTGATCTTCACGCAAAAACTTTACGCCGACCACGGCTTTAGCAACCTCATCTTCACCTAAAATTAACGCTAGGCTAGCGGTACTTTTATCAGCTCTCTTCAATTGATTTTTGAAGTTACCGCCACCGCAATTATTAATAACACGCAACTCCGGCAAATCATTGCGCAATTTTTCTGCTAATTGAAATGCCTCTTTTTGCACATCGCCAACAGCAACTACGTAAATATCCGCAATTTGTTCCAAATTTTTCGGCACTGCATCAACTGCCTGCAGCAACAACACCAAACGTTCCAAACCAATTCCAAAACCTACTGCTGGCGTTGGTTTACCACCTAATTGCTCTACCAGATTATCGTAACGCCCACCTGCACATACTGTACTTTGTGAGCCTAACTTATCGGTTACCCATTCGAAAGCTGTTTTACCGTAGTAATCTAAACCGCGCACTAAACGCGGGTTAACTTGATACTGAATACCACCCGCATCAAGCAGTGCCTTTAACTGCTCAAAATGTGTGCGGGACGCACCATCCAAATAATCCAACAACACCGGAGCACCATCTAGCAAAGCTTGGGTGCCGGCCTCTTTGCTATCCAATATACGCAGCGGATTGGTTGTTAAACGGCGCTGGCTATCTGCGTCCAATTTTTCCTTATGCGTCTCCAAGTATGCCACTAGGGCATCTTTGTATTTTGAACGCGATTCAGAATCACCCAACGAATTAATCTGCAGTGTGACAAACGAAGCCGCGCCAAGTTCACGCAATATGCGCGCACTGAGCAATAAAACTTCTGCATCTATATCAGGCCCATCCATACCGAAGGTTTCTACACCAATTTGGTGGAACTGACGGTAGCGGCCTTTTTGCGGGCGTTCATAGCGAAACATAGGGCCCATGTACCACAAGCGCTGGGTTTGATTGTACAACAAACCATGCTCTTCACAGGCACGCACACAACAGGCGGTGCCTTCAGGGCGCAAGGTAACACTGTCGCCATTGCGATCGTCGAAGGTGTACATTTCTTTTTCAACGATATCGGTAACTTCACCGATAGAACGCTTAAAAAGATCAGTAGATTCCAAAATAGGGAAACGAATTTCCTGATAAGCGTAACGACGCAGAATATTGGCAACAGCAGACTCAACATATTGCCATACTGCCGAATCGCTCGGCAGCAAATCATTCATTCCACGTATTGCTTGAATTTTTTTCAAAATAATTTCCTAGCTAATCTTGTATCCAGTTTCGCTTAAGCGCGAGCAATAATATTTTTTTCTTGCTCAGCCAATTGAATGGCTTTCTTTGCTGCCCTATCGCGGATAAGTTTTTCTAAATTGTCCACTAAATTTTCATTGTCGATTTTATGATTTGGTTCGCCATCGATATACACCAGATTATTAGGCGTACCACCAGTCAAACCCAAATCGGCTTCTTTAGCCTCACCGGGACCATTTACTATGCATCCAATCACGGCGACATCAATCGGCGTAGTAATATCTTCTACGCGAGCTTCAAGCTCATTCATGGTTTTAATCACATCAAAATTTTGACGTGAGCAACTTGGGCAAGCGATGAAGTTCACGCCCTTACTGCGCAATTTCAAACTGCGCAGCAAATCCCAACCTACTTTAATTTCTTCAACTGGATCAGCTGCGAGCGAAATACGAATGGTATCGCCAATACCATCCATCAAGAGCGCGCCTAAACCCACTGCAGATTTAACAGTGCCTGCACGCAACACACCTGCTTCAGTAATACCCAAATGTAAGGGTTGTTCAATTTGTGTCGCAAGTTTGCGATAGGCAGCAACCGCCATAAATACATCTGAAGCTTTTACACTTACTTTAAAATTATGGAAATTTAACGCATCCAAAACTTCAACATGACGCAAGGCCGATTCAACCAAAGCATCGGGCGTTGGTTCGCCGTACTTTTTTTGCAAATCTTTTTCGAGTGAACCCGCATTTACGCCGATACGAATTGGAATATTTAAATCGCGCGCCTTATCGACTACAGCACGCACACGATCTTCGCGCCCGATATTACCTGGGTTAATACGCAAGCAATCCACACCCAAATCTGCAACACGCAGTGCGATTTTGTAATCAAAATGAATATCTGCCACCAGCGGAATATTTACCTGCTTACGAATTTCACCAAAAGCTTCAGCGGCATCCATAGAAGGAACCGACACGCGCACAATATCTGCGCCCGCCAACTGAATACGTCGAATTTGATCGACAGTTGCAGCCACGTCAGTGGTTTCTGTGTTAGTCATACTCTGCACAGAAATAGGCGCATCACCACCTACTGGAACATTTCCAACCATAATTTGACGCGACTTACGACGCTTAATGGGTGATTCACAATGCATAAACTTTTCCTAGCAAAATCGCAAAAATCAAATTTAATTGCCGATCTTCATAATCAATACGTTTGATCCCATCAATGGGATAACGTCAATTTTTTTTCCGTTTAGTTGCACATCAACTGCAGGAGCATTACCAAGCTTCACATCGAAAGGAGCAATGCCCACCAATCTGATTTTGCTGCCCGCCTGCTGCAACTCAGTTGCCAACACATCGCCGCGAGAATCACTAACCTCTATCCACGACTCAGCGCGAAATGAAAAACTTAATTCGTCTAGGCTGGTCTTTTTGATCGAGGCCAAACCAGTTTGCTGTACCACAGCAGAAGCACTCGACACTTGCACGCCTACAGAGGATGCCGACACGGAGCTCGTCGAAGATACAGCCCTCAATGAACTACTATTCACGGACGTGACTAGCGCCGCATTGCTCGATATGACACTAACATCACTACTTTTAGACGAGGCCGGCGAGCTAGATTTGCTTTCGCTTATCCTGCTCGACGATACTGCAACCTTAATTTTTTCAGAGGTTGCAGGAGGTAAATTCTCAGTTGTAACAACGTACTGTGACTCGCTGTGATTATCAAAAAACCAAACTGAAATTAACCAAAGGCCTACAAAAAAAGCACCTATAACCCCCAAAAAATGCCAAGCCCCTCTGTGACTACTATCCACTGCCACAGCAGGCTTTTGCTCCACTGGTTGAGGCCTAAGATCATCCATCAACTTGTCATAGGCAGCCAAGACTGCAACTACATCAATTTGCACCAAATTTGCGTAAGCACGAATATATCCGCGCGCAAAAGTATCAGAGTTTAAGCGCTTGTAATCATCAGCCTCTAAGGCCTTAACCTTATAAACCGTCATATACAAGTCTTTCGCAACTTGCTCTTGTGTTAGACCGACACGCAAGCGCCCCTGCAGGAGCATTTCGCCAGGTGACAATCGCTTACTCGACACCTCATCCGCATTAAGGCTCTCAACCATAGGGAACCTCAGTTAAAATTCTTTTGCTTATACTCCAAATATTCTTTGGAATATGGAAAATTATTTTTCAAGATAAGCGCCAGACTAGCCTCTTTATCTTTATTACCAAACACTTTTTCCAGCTGAATACCAATCATTAAACTGCGAGGACTATGCCCAGAAAGAGATACCGAAGCATCTAAATTTTTCTTAGCCTCTGCGTACTCTTGGTTTTGCAAATTAATATCTGCCAACTCGATAAACGCATCAGGATTTCTTCGATCCAAAATGCATGCATGCTCAAATGCTGACTGCGCACGCGCTTTGTTATTTAGCTTCAAGGCTGTACGCCCAACGTTGGTTAGGGCTTGAGAGCGATTAATAAACGCCAAATCTGCCGCTGCCAATTCAAACTGACTCAACGCTTCTTGATAACGTTTTTGGTTGTACAAGAAAATACCGTAGTTATTATGCGCAACCGTCAAATTTTTATCGCGCTTAATAGCCAACTTAAACTGTTCTTCTGCTAATGGCAGCTCACCTTCCAATTGATACAACATCGCCATTGCATTTGTTGCTGCGGCAGAACTTTTGTCAATCTCAAATGCTTTAGTTAGGTGATGGCGTGCCGACTCGCGATTACCTTTTTCCACATAGCCCAAGGCCATTTGAACGTGCAACTCAAGAGCTTTACCCTTGTCCTGCTCAACTTTTTTTCCTTTGCCACTTATTTGCTCTGAAACACAACCCAACAAAAACACACTTACCAATACACAAATCAATACACTTTTGAAACTTAACAACAACTTATTATTCTGCATTGTGTTACTCCAAAGTATTAAACTCGGCAATTAATCTAAATTCTATGAATTAATCATTTTTATCGGTTGAGCTTCTTCAAAACGCGCCTTATGGCGCTCACTGCGTTTAGTAATATCGTTGACGCTGCCGGCCAATTGCCCACATGCAGCATCAATATCATCACCGCGAGTTGTGCGCACTGTGGTGATGTAACCTGCTTCCATCAAAATATCCTGGAACTTACGAATAGCGTTATTGCTTGCACGCTTGTAGTTCGACAAATTGAATGGATTGAAGGGAATTAAATTAATTTTCACTGGAACATCACGCAAAAGCTCTGCAAGTTCATGCGCGTGATGCGGACGATCATTCACATGATCGATCAAGGTGTATTCGATAGTGATTTTGCGATGCGTATCTGGCATGGCATTAATATAACGAGTCGCAGAATCCAGCAACATGGCGATTGGGTATTTACGATTGATAGGCACTAACTCGTTGCGCAATTCGTCGTTAGGAGCGTGCAAAGAAATCGCAAGACATGCATCGGTAAATTGACTCAAGCGATCTAATTGCGGCACCACACCTGACGTACTCAAGGTAACGCGACGCTTTGATAAACCGTAAGCGTTGTCGTGCATCATCAAGTTCATTGAATCGACAACATTGTCAAAATTGAGTAGCGGCTCGCCCATGCCCATCATCACCACATTGGTGACTGTACGCGGGCCATTCATCGCCAATTGGCCGAAGGATTTTGCCGCAATCCACACTTGGCCAATAATTTCTGCAGCCGTTAAATCGCGGTTAAAACCCTGCTTGCCAGTTGCGCAAAAACTGCAATCCAATGAACATCCTACCTGTGAGGACACACACAAAGTTCCGCGATCGCCATCAGGAATAAAAACAGTTTCAACAACATTGTTGCCGGACACGCGAATCAAAAATTTACGCGTGCCGTCTGCAGAATCTAGTTGTTTTACAACTTCTGGTGGGCGAATCTCTGCAACAGCATTAAGTTTTGCGCGCAAACTTTTACTCACATTGGTCATGTCTTCAAAGTTGTCTGCGCCCAATTGGTGAATCCATTTAAGCACTTGCACAGCGCGAAATCTTGGTTCGCCCAAGGTTTCAAAAAATGCAATTAACTTGGCTTCAGATAAGCCCAATAAATTGACCTTGGCCGACGTAGCAATCACGTCTTCACCTGCCGCTACTGAAGCAGTTTCTGCGATTGGATTAATAAGCTCGGCCATGGGTATTACCTAAAAAATAAACTAAAAAATTAACGAACAATAATGTCGCTAGACGCGAAGAAATAAGCAATTTCACGTGCAGCTGATGCAGGAGAATCTGAACCGTGAACACAATTGCGATCCACCGCTTCAGCAAAATCTTTACGAATGGTTCCAGCAGCAGCGTTGGCAGGGTTAGTCGCACCCATCAATTCGCGGTTTGCCAGAATGGCGTTTTCGCCAGAGAGAACCTGTACTACTACAGGGCCAGAAATCATAAAATCAACTAAACCATCAAAAAATGGACGGCCTTTGTGTTCGGCGTAGAAACCTTCAGCTTGGGCACGACTCAATTGCAGCATGCGCTGAGCAGCAATGGTTAAACCAGCTTTTTCAAAACGGTTGACGATTTCACCAATCAAATTTCTGCTAACGGCATCGGGTTTGATGATGGAAAGAGTTTGTTCAACTGCCATGTGGATCTCCAAAATTAACTCAAAACGGCTTGGGTAGAATTCGCCCAGCAGCCCATAAATACAAAACCCGCGATTATACGCGGGTTTGACCGGATTTTATATGCACCAAAAGGGAAAAAATCACAGATTATTAAAGACTTGCAGCGGTATCTTGAATCCGTTTCACCATTGCTTTAAGTCCGTTGCCACGGGTGGAACTCAAGTGCTGCATGAGGTCGAGGCTGGCGAAATACGCCTCAATATCGACCGCTAAAATCTCTGCCGCCGTCTTGCCGTTGTAGGCCGCAAGAACCACGCCCAACAAGCCCTTTACGATAAAAGCATCACTATCAGCTTGGAAAAACAGGCGGTTATCGCGCATTTCATCCACCAACCATACTTGGCTTTGGCAGCCGCGCACTATGTGGTCGTCGGTGCGAAGGCTTTCATCCATGGGAGGCAGCTCTTTACCTAGATCGATGATGTACTTGTATCTATCTTCCCATGAGTCAAAAAAGCCGAGGGTATCGACTATATCGTCGGCGCTAACATCTATACCAAACTGGATCATTGGGGACTTATTCCGAGGTTAAACAGGATGAATTTCATGCGGGTGGCATTATGCCTTTCAGCCCATTAGAAAAACATACCTGTTTCAAGCTGAGCTTCTTCGCTCATCATGTGGCGCGCCCAAGGCGGATCGAACACCAGTTCGACTTTGACCAATTTGACGTTGGGCACTTTGCGAACACGGTACTCGACATCGCCCACCAACACTGGTCCCATACCGCACGCGGGCGCAGTGAGGGTCATGCGGATATCGACACGCTTTTCGGCTTGATCGACCTTGACACCGTAGATCAGACCGAGATTAACCAGATCTACCGGAATTTCCGGATCAAACACACTGCCGAGCGCCTGCCAGACCTGATCCTCATGGATTTTGTCATCAATCGGCTCGGGAAAGCTCAAGGTATCAGCTTCCAGCCCAAGTTTGTCGGCATCGGTGCCGTCTACACGCACCATCTGGCCGTGGTAGGTCACCGTATAGTTGCCACCCAAGGCCTGAGTGATGGTGACGAAAGTATCTTGCGGAATGGTGATAGGTGTTCCATCCGGCACTCGACGTGCGGGGCAGTCGGCCAGCGCAACCACCATGCGTCTTTCAGACATAACAAATCTCGAATAATTGTGACCCCACCCCAATCCTCCCCTTCACAGGGGAGGGAGCAAATTGCACCCCGTATTAATTGGGGAGTAAAGCCCCTCCCCCTGCGAAGGGGGGAGGTTGGGAGGGGGTGCTTTTAATTAACTAGCAACGCTAAAACTTTCGCCACAACCGCAGTAATCTTTTACACGCGGATTATTGAATTTTAACTGGCGATTTACACCTTCTGTGACGTAGTCAATTTCAGTACCACTTACAACAGGCAATGCAGCAGGATCGATCAAAAGCTCAGCCCCCTCGCCCAACGCCAAATGCAAATCGTCGGTCTTGCCTTCGGGCACCAAGTCCACTACGTACATCCAACCTGTGCATCCACTTTGCTTCACGCTTAAACGCACCGCTTTGGCATCAGCGTGATTCTTGAGCTGACGCTGAAAATGCGCAGCGGCGGCGGCAGTTACTGAAACAGATTCTTGTTGCGGATTAAATGTTTCGACACTCATGGCGACCTCCACTTACAACAAAAACATTTTTGCTTTTTCGATTGCCACAAACAGGCGATCTACTTCTGCAAAAGTATTATAAAAACTAAAACTCGCACGCACAGTTCCGGGAATTTTAAATTGATCCATAATCGGTTGCGCACAGTGATTACCAGTGCGCACAGCAACGCCCTGCTTATCCAATAAGACACCAACATCAGCAGGATGTGCGCCCTTCAACATAAAACTCATTACGCTAGTTTTATTCGCCGACGTACCAATCAATTCGATGCCATCAGTCGCACGTGCCTTGTCTTCTGCGTAAGCAAGCAAAGCTTGCTCGTGCGCAGAAGCAGCTTCGCGATCAAGATTGTTCAAATAATCAATCGCTGCACCAAAACCAATAACGCCAGCAATATCCGGCGTACCGGCTTCAAATTTATAGGGCAACTGATTGAATGTTGTGCCCGCAAAACTCACGATCTCAATCATCTCACCACCACCTTGGTAAGGCGGCATGGATTCTAAAATTTCGCGCTTACCGTAGAGCACACCTAAACCCGTTGGGCCAAATAATTTGTGCGCAGAGAAAACATAAAAATCACAATCCAACTTTTGAACATCTACAGCCCAATGGCTAACGGCCTGTGCGCCATCAATCAATACGTTTGCACCAACCTCATGAGCAGCAGCGATAATTTTTTCAATGGGATTAATGGAGCCCATAGCGTTGGATACATGACCAACAGAGACCATTTTCACATTTGTCGTTAACATGGAGGCGAAAGCATCCATATCAATAGTACCGGTTGAATCGACCGGAATCGCTTCAACACTTGCACCAGTTGCCTGCGCAATTAATTGCCAGGGAACAATATTGGAATGGTGCTCCATGGCCGACACTAAAATTCTATCGCCAGCCTTTAAGTTTGCTTTGCCCCAACTTGCAGCAACCAAGTTAATACTTTCAGTAGTACCGCGAGTCCAAATAACTTGCTTGGCTTCTGGTGCATTAATAAATTCTGCAATCTTGGTGCGCGCCGATTCGAATTTTACGGTGGCGCGATCTGCCAAGGCATGTGCACCGCGATGCACGTTGCTGTTGTCATTGCGGTAATAATCACTGATTGCATCTATAACTGCATTGGGCTTTTGAGTAGTGGCAGCATTATCAAGATACACCAATGGCTGCCCGTTGACTTCTTGATGAAGAATGGGAAAATCAGCCCGGACTTTTTCAACATCAAACGACATTACTCATCCGCCATGTTTAATAAAGCTTGATCGCGGCCAAAAAGCGCGGCCAAACGCGGAAACAAATAATCATGTACGGCCACTTCTGAAATTTGCTCCAGCAGTTCGTTGATAAAGCCAAAACTCATCATAACTTCTGCTTCAGTGCGCGATACACCGCGACTTTGCAAATAATAAAGCGCTGTAGCATTTAACTGGCTAACGGTGGCACCGTGAGCGCACTTAACATCGTCCGCGTAAATTTCCAGCTCAGGTTTGGTATTGATTTCGGCTTTATTGGAAGTCAGCAAATTTTTGTTGCTCAACTCTGCCAAGGTTTTTTGTGCATCTTTATGAATGTAAATGCGACCATTAAAAATCGCTTGCGCAGAATCGGCGATAATCCCGCGGAAAACTTCGCTCGTAGTGCAATGTGGCACCCAGTGCTGCACATTGCTGTGGTAATCCACCATTTGATTATTGCGCGGCAAATACACGCCTTGCAAATTCAGTTCAGCACCTTGCCCGCGATGATTGACTTGATAATCAATGCGTTTAAGTTTACTGCCCATCGCCAAAGTAAAACCGCGTAATCTTGCATTGCGTTGCAAGTTCACATGTACTGCGCCAATGTGCTGAATATTTTCTTCTTCCAAATTCAAACGATAGTGTTGCAACTGCGCGTTATCGCCAACCACAATTTCCGTCAGCGAATTTACAAAACTGTTTTGCACATTAGCAGTGGAAACATAATGCTCAATCATTTCTGCTTGTGCAGAATCTTGTAGCACAACCAACACACGCTGATTCACTGAAACAGCTTGCTCTTCTGGAGTAGAAACTTGCACGAGATAAATCGGCTTCGCGAGCGTTTGATTACGTGCAACATGCACTAAAATGCCATCGTCAACCCAGGCATTATTCAAAGTCGCAAACAGGTGTTGCGGACCATCAACAATTTTACCGAGATGCTGAACGATTAACTTTTGTTGTACATCATTCGCCTGCGAAAAACGCACAACTTCGGATGGCAGCTCGCTTGAACTAGCCGGATCAAACACACCGTTTACAAATACCAAACGGATTGCGTCAACGGCAATAAATTCAGATGCAGCATCTGCACTGACTGATTTAGCCGCCCACGCGCTTGGAATATTTTTTTGCAGCGATGCAAGTGACGTATATTTCCAATGTTCGGTTTTGCGTGTTGGCCATTTGACATTGAACCAATCATTCGCAGCTTGCGCACGCAAGTCACCCAACCACGCGGGGCTTTGTTGCTGCGCGGCGAGCTTTAAAGCTTGTTGTTGAAAATCACTCATTGCTTACACAGCCTCTTCTTCAAGCCATGCGTAACCTTTTTCTTCCAGCTCTAATGCGAGCTCTTTGCCACCGGTTTTTACAATGCGACCGTTTGCAAGCACGTGCACATAATCAGGCACAATATAATCGAGCAGACGTTGGTAGTGGGTTACCACAATAAAACTGCGATCGGGTGAGCGCATTTCGTTTACGCCGTTTGCAACAACTTGCAATGCATCAATATCCAAACCTGAGTCAGTTTCATCGAGAATGCAAAGCTTTGGCTCCAACAGCATCATTTGCATAATTTCGTTGCGCTTCTTTTCACCGCCGGAGAAACCTTCGTTCACACCGCGCTTTAAAAAAGCTGCATCCAAACTCACACGCTTGCTAGTTTCGCGTGCAAGCTTCATAAATTCAACGGCTGACAACTCTGGTTGCCCCTGGTGTTTGCGTTTTGCATCCACAGAGGCTTTTAAAAACTCCATATTGCTTACGCCGGGAATTTCTACGGGGTATTGAAATGCTAGAAATAAACCTTCGCGTGCACGCTCTTCGATTTCCAGTTCGAATAAATCTTTGCCGTTAAACTCGACAGCTCCGCCGGTGACTTCGTAACCTTCGCGACCAGAGAGCACATTACCGAGGGTACTTTTACCCGCGCCATTGGGTCCCATAATGGCGTGAACTTCACCGGGGTTGATGGTGAGATTCAAACCTTTTAGGATGTCTTTTTCTTCCACTTTGGCAAACAAATCAGTAATGCGTAACATAAAGTTTTTAATCCGATAATTTTCAAATCAATTTCATTAAGCTGGGAATCGTCATCCTCGCGCAGCGGGGAATTCGCATGAAGAGTTGGCGGACGAATTAAATTTTTTAGCCTACAGAACCTTCCAAACTTACTTCTAACAATTTGCCCGCTTCAACCGCGAATTCCATTGGCAATTCTTTAAACACTTCGCGACAGAATCCATTTACGATCATGGAGACGGCTTTTTCTGCGTCGAGGCCGCGTTGTTGGCAGAGGAATAATTGGTCGTCGCTAACTTTTGAGGTTGTGGCTTCGTGTTCGATAACGGCGGTTGGGTTTTTACTTTCGATGTAAGGGAAAGTGTGCGCGCCGCATTTATCGCCGATTAACAGCGAGTCACATTGAGTGTAATTTCTTGCGCCCTCTGCGCCGGGGTTCATACGCACTAAACCGCGATAGGCATTGGAGCTTTTGCCTGCAGAAATACCTTTGGAAATAATGGTCGAGCGAGTGTTTTTACCAATGTGAATCATCTTTGTGCCGGTGTCGGCTTGTTGATAATTATTGGTAAGCGCTACTGAATAAAATTCGCCCACGCTGTTGTCGCCACGCAAAATGCAGCTGGGGTATTTCCACGTTACTGCTGAGCCGGTCTCAACTTGCGTCCAGGAAATTTTTGCGTTGGTGTGGCACACGCCGCGCTTGGTTACAAAGTTGTAAATACCACCCTTGCCTTCTTCGTTGCCGGGGTACCAGTTTTGTACGGTGGAATATTTAATTTCCGCGTTGTCGCAAGCAACCAATTCTACAACTGCAGCGTGCAATTGATTTTCATCGCGCATGGGCGCGGTACAGCCCTCAAGATAACTTACGTGAGAACCTTCGTCGGCAATAATTAAGGTGCGCTCGAACTGGCCGGTGTTTTGTTCGTTGATGCGGAAGTAAGTGGACAACTCCATAGGACAACGCACGCCCTTGGGGATGTAAACAAATGAACCGTCAGAAAATACCGCTGAGTTCAGCGCGGCGTAGTAGTTGTCTTTTTGCGGAACCACTGAGCCTATATATTTTTTTACCAGCTCAGGATATTTATGCACTGCTTCGCTGATGGAGCAAAAAATAACGCCAACTTCCAATAGTTTTTCGCGAAAGGTCGTTACGACTGAAACCGAATCAAACACCACATCCATTGCAACACCCGCGAGCGCCGCTTGTTCGTGCAAAGGGATGCCGAGCTTTTCGTAGGTTTTTAATAACTCAGGATCGACCTCATCCAAACTTTTGGGTTTGTCGTCCATTGATTTTGGTGCGGAGTAATAAGAAACCGCCTGAAAATCTATATCATCGTATTTCACATGCGCCCATTCTGGCTCGGTCATTTCCAACCAGGCTTGATAAGCCTTTAGTCGCCATTCGAGTAGCCATTCGGGTTCGTTTTTCTTGCCAGAAATAAAACGAATCACATCTTCATTCAAACCGGGAGGTAAGGTTTCAGAAACAATGTCGGTGGTAAAACCAGCGGCATATTCTTTCTTAATGAGATGTTCAACTTGTTCAGACATGTTTTTACCTTAAGCTTTTTTCAGCTTGGCGACGACACTACGAATGTGTTCAATCGCAAATTCAATTTCTTCGCGTGTGGTGTAACGCCCCACACTAAAACGCAGCGATGCTTGCGCTTGCGCATCACTTAAACCAATTGCTTTCAATACATAACTCGGTGACATGCTTGCCGAGTTGCACGCGGAGCCACTCGATACAGCCAAATCGCGCAGCGATAATAAAAGGGCTTCGCCATCGCAGCCGTTGCTTGCATCAGTCGCAAAGGCAACGTTCAAAATCCCGCTGACGGAATTTGTTGTCGAGCCATTGCGTTGCACATTTGGCAAATCGGAAATGCCGTTCCACAATGCGTCTCGCAAATCTGCGATACGCGCTGCATCACTCACCAAATTGTGTTGCGCAATTTCTGCGGCCTCACCCATGCCGACGCATTGGTGTGTTGCTAGTGTGCCGGAGCGCATATTGCGCTCGTGACCACCACCGTGAATTTGCGCGGCGATTTTTACATCGCCCGCACGGCGCACATAGAGTGCACCCATGCCTTTGGGGCCGTAAAATTTGTGCGCAGAGAGCGACAATAAATCTACGCCCAATTCTTTTGCATCGACTGCAATTTTGCCTGCGCTTTGCGCGGCATCGCAGTGAACCCAAATGCCCCGACTCTTGCAGAGCGCAGCAATGGCTTTGATATCGTTAATGCAACCCAACTCATTGTTGACTTGCATGATGCTCACTAAAAAAGTGTCGTCGCGCAGAGCTGCTTGCACCACATCCAATTCAATTACACCGAATGAATTGGGTTGCACTCGCGTAACCGCAAAGCCCTGCTCTTCCAACCACGCGACAGGATCAAGCACAGCTTTGTGCTCAATCGCCGACACCACAATATGGCCGCCCATTTTATGCTGTGTGCGGTAGTGTTCTGCGGCACCTTTTAACGCGAGATTGTTCGCTTCAGTCGCCCCACTCGTCCACACAATTTCACGCGTATCTGCACCTATTAATGCCGCAACCTGCGCGCGTGCATTTTCTACCGCCTCTTCTGCCTGCCATCCCAACAAATGTGAGCGGGATGCAGGGTTCGCAAAATTGCCTTCGAGCGTTAAACACTCCGCCATCTTCGCGGCCACTTGCGGGGCTACCGGCGTGGTGGCGGCATAATCCAGATAGACTGGTTTACGAAAGGATGTGGCTGGGGGATTAAGAGTCACTCGTGATCTCGAACAATAAATTCAATACTTACACTATTTCACTGAGGGCAATATGGTTTTCTGGCTTCACGCCTTGCTGAAGACGCAAATCCTGACGCTCTCTGACGGCCTGAATATCGCCGCGCGCTACCAAATCCGCCAAGCTGATACTGCTTAAAAATTGGTGGATCTGCTCACTCAAACTTTCCCACAAATGATGGGTTAAGCAGACCTCGCCCTCATGACAGTTGCCCTTGCCTTCACAACGGGTTGCATCCAGAGACTCGCTTACCGCATCAACAACCTGAGCGACTGAAATATCTACCGTATTTCCCAACAGACGATAACCGCCACCAGGGCCTCGCACACTTTGCACAAGATTGCACTGACGTAAACGGGCAAATAGCTGTTCAAGGTAAGACAAGGAAATCCCCTGCCGGGCAGATATATCCGCCAGACTCACTGGCCCATGCTCAGTGTGCAGAGCTAAATCTAGCATGGCGGTCACGGCATAACGCCCTTTAGTGGTGAGTCTCATAGAAAAACCCTGTAAGGTATAAACGAGGCTTATATCCTACCATTTTACTCAACTATTAGCTGTTTTCCAACGCTTAATGCGACAAAGACTCGCTTGGAAGATATTTTTGCCGGCAATTGCAGGCAACTTGCCCCTATTGATTAAGGCTTAGGCTCTTCGCCCTCACATTTTGCGGCTTCACGCAAAGCGTCAATTCCGGGCTCTATACCCAACTTACCCACTACTTTATTGGTGTAGTAGACATAGTTCTGCATAGCTGTAAGCACGCCACGCAGGATATTCAGTTCCATTTGATCCATACGTACGCGGTTGTACATGCGGCGCAAGCGAGTCATTGTCTGTTTTGGATTCTGTGGGTCTAGAAAACCAAGGCCGGCAAGGGTTTGCTCCAAATGCTCATAGTAATTTTCCAGCGCTGTGGAATCAGCGGGCGGCATATCCCACGTATGATTGGGCAAGGTTTTACCTTCTGCAGCCTTGAGGTAAGCCATGCGCACTTCATAGCAAATCACCTGAACGGCCGTTGCTAAATTCAGCGATGAATACTCTTCGTTGGCAGGAATATGAACGTGATAGTTACATTTATGCAGTTCTTCGTTGGTCAATCCGCGATCTTCGCGACCAAACACAATCGCCACCTCATGCTGGCCTGCTTCCACCCAAACGTTTTCACCACACTCGCGCGGATCGAGCAAGGGCCAAGGGATGCGACGCTCCCGCGCACTAGTACCTACAACCAACGAACAACCACCAATGGCTTCATCTAATGTTTCTACTACCACCGCGTTATCCAGAACATCAGTCGCGCCAGCTGAACGCCATACGGCTTTATCAGAAGGATATTCTTTTGGTGCAACTAAATAGAGGCGCGATAAGCCCATATTTTTCATAGCACGGGCCGCACCGCCAATGTTTCCCGGGTGAGTTGTATTCACCAAAACAATACGGATATTGGTGAAATTGATGTTCGACATAACAGAGGTTCCAGAAATTACGTTAGGGCCGTTTAAAAGGCGCGCAGTGTAGCAAATTGCCGCCGACGAAAGCAGCATTAAATATGCCTTTAGATGACACCCATGTCCTGTCAAGGAATTTAAAGACCCCGCATGCAAACAGAAAGAGTATTAGGAGCTGCCAAATACACTAGATTAAGGAATAAAAAACCAAACAATTTTTTGCCCCACCTAGAAA
>JAGKXD010000168.1 GCA_021151525.1 Cellvibrionaceae bacterium
TGGGCGAATGCCGCATAGTGACCGCGCAAACGGAAGTGGATATCGGCTGCCAGCAGCGGCTGGATGCCTGTATTGATACCCTCGCCGAACATATGCATCTCGCTGAGGGCTAAGCGTGAACAGTCCATCGCCCCTCAACGATTTTAAGCTCGACGACGCACTGCGCTCGCTCGATAGCATCCAGCTCGCCCGGGTCAGTGGCCGGCTGGTGCGTGTTTCCGGCCTGCTGCTGGAAAGCCACGGCTGCCAGCGCATGACTGGCCAGCGCTGCTATGTAGAGCAGGGCGACGGCAGTATGCTGGATGCGCAGGTGGTGGGTTTTAACCGCGATACCACTTACCTGATGCCCTTTAAAAAACCCCTGGGTTTGGCTGCAGGTTCGCGGGTATTCCCCGCCGATGACGACACCAGCTTGCATATTGATGACTCCTGGCTGGGCCGTGTGCTCAATGGCTTGGGTGAACCACTGGATGATTTGGGCAAACTCAGCGGGCGCGACCCGCTACCCATGGAATTACCCAAGGTGAACCCGCTGCGCCGTCAACCGGTATCGGCACCCTTGGATGTGGGGGTGCGCGCTATCAACACTATGCTCACCCTCGGCAAAGGCCAAAGGGTAGGGCTGTTCGCCGGCAGCGGCGTGGGCAAAAGCGTGCTGCTCGGCATGATCACCCGCCAGACCAAGGCGGATGTAGTTGTGGTTGGTTTGATCGGCGAACGCGGGCGCGAAGTGCAGGAATTTATCCTCCATTCGCTCGGCGAAGAAGGCTTGCGCAAAGCGGTAGTGGTAGTCGCACCGGCCAATGAATCGCCGCTGATGCGCATGAAAGCGACCGAGCTGTGCCACAGTATCGCCGCCTATTTTCGCGACCAGGGCAAAGACGTTTTATTGCTGGTGGATTCGCTCACCCGCTACGCCATGGCGCAGCGCGAAATTGCCTTGGCATTGGGGGAGCCGCCCGCCACCAAAGGCTACCCGCCTTCGGTATTCGGTATGTTGCCGGAGTTGGTGGAAAGTGCGGGCAATGGCGAAAGCGCGCGCGGCAGCTTAAGTGCGCTCTATACCGTGCTCGCCGAAGGCGATGACCATCAAGACCCGATTGTGGATTGTGCCCGCGCGATTCTGGACGGCCATATTGTTCTCTCTCGTCGCCTCGCCGATGTCGGTCATTACCCGGCGATTGATATTGCCTCCTCCGTTAGCCGCTGCATGACACAAGTGACTGATAAACCCCATCAGCAGGCAGCGCGCCAGTTGAAGGAGTACTACAGCACCTACGAAAAAATCAAAGAATTGATTCCGCTTGGCGGTTATACGCCAGGCATGGATTTAAAAACCGATCAGTCGGTGCAACTTGCACCCGCCATTGAGCGCTTCCTGCGTCAGGACGTAGGTCAGGGGGCGGAGTTGGAGCAGTGTTTGGCGGATTTAAAAAATATTATTCGTTAATCCCGGCATCAACATGAAAGGCGGTGAGAAATAATGAAAGAGCAGTTGGATACCCTCGGGCGCCTCGCCAGCTTGCGCGCAACCCGCGTACAACAAATGCTGGGCCGCGTGACCTATCAACAAAACCTGTGCCAGCGCTATCGCAACAATATTACCGGCCTCACACGCCTGTGTGGTTTTACGGTGCCCATGACCACCCCTTTGCAGCGCGATAACCAGCAGCAATACAAAGGCACTTTATTGAGGATGGTGGAACTGCAACGCAAGGAATTGGCAGTCGCGGAGGAAAACCTCGCGCGTATCCAGCTCGAACTGATGAACGCCATGCGCAGCGAGAAAATCGTCGCCCATGTGATAGATGCAAAAATGAACCAGTGGCAGCTACTGTTAAATCAGCAAGAGCAGAAGATACAGGATGGATTGGCCAGTCAGGGCTGGTGGCGGAATCAGGGTTAATCTCCCCCAGCTGATTGAAATCCCTCCCGGCCTCCCTGGCTGCGCGCCCCGTTTCAAAGGGAGGGGCTTGTCTCCCCTCTTGAACGGGGCGCGCAGCCAAGAGGGGCTGGGGGAGATTAAAAATTTCAGCGAAGGATTTAAGTTATTGCGCAGGGCAGTCGCCCTTAGGCAATAACAGGGTCATTTTCAGGTAAAGACCCGAGCAACAAACACTATTGCAGGACTCCATTATGGAAATCAGCAGAAACATCAAAGCCGGTTACAGTGCTCCCGCCGAGCCTGTTACCAGCACCAAAACCGAAGCGGCTGAACAGCCCAAAGTGGCCGCTGCCGGCCCCAAGCCTGAGCCGCGTTTGGAACAACTGCAGGAAGCCATGCGTGCGCTGCCGGAAATCGATCTGGATCAGGTCGCCGCCATCAAAAAAGCATTGGCGAATGGCGAGCTAAGCAGCGATGTCAAAGTGCTCGCGCACAGCATCCTCGCTTACCATCGCGGAACAGATGTATGACCCGCAGTGAGCAGCTGGTACAACTGGCCGGGCGCGATATAGAACTGGATTGCGCCGACTACCAGGGTTTGCAGCGTTTGATGCAAGCCCTGTATGAACAGCTGCTGGTGCGCAACAGCGTGCAAATAGAATCGCTCAACCAACAAATTACCGTACTCGTAGAATTTATCCGCGCACGCGCTGAACGCCGCAGCAAAATTCTCACTGCGTTTGGTTTATCGCCTTCCGTTCCTGGTGCAATGGAAAAATTATTAATCCATTGCCCGCTGCCTAATCGTAGTTCCTACCTCCAATGCTGGAGCGAATTGGAAAAATTAATCCAGCACACCAAATCCCTCAACGAACGCAACGGCAAGTTGCTCGCTATGCACAATGACATCCTCAATCAGATACTGGGGAATGGTCAGGCGGCGCAGGTTTATTCGCCGCGGTATTATTAAATCAATTTGGTGTTAAGGAACTACCAGAATTATTTGCTAAACCCAAGCATCGTTAATCGATCCAAGGGGCTGCTAACACCTGAAAAATGTTGGCCCAATACGTGGGTGTAAATCTGCGTTGTTTTTACATCGTTATGGCCTAGCAGTTCTTGCACATTGCGAATATCACAACCGGCTTGCAATAAATGTGTTGCAAATGAATGGCGAAAGCTGTGGCAGGTCACGCGTTTTTTGTCGATACCTGAAGCAACAACGGCTTGTTGCAGGGCCTTGCGGGCAACTGAATCATGCAAATGATGGCGACAAAGTTCTTGCGTATGCAAATTTTTGGTAAGGCTTGCAGAAGGGAACACGAACATCCACGCCGCTGAGCGAAACGCTTTAGGGAATTTTACGCTAAGCAGGTGAGGAAATGAGGGACCGATGCCGCGCTTGTTGTCTTCGCGTTGTATTTCCAATGCGTGATCAATCGCATCGTGCAACGCCGGTACCAGTGATTTGCCCAACAAGGTTTGCCGATCTTTATTCCCCTTGGCATCGCGCACGCAAATTGAATGATTGGCAAAATCTATATCTTGTACACGTAAACGCATGCATTCGGTAATACGTAAACCACTCGCATACAGCAATTCAAAAATAAGGCGGTTTCTTCCCTCAAGCTGCGCGAGAATACGCACCACCTCATCAGGTGTTAATACTACCGGTAAATGCCGCTGCTTAACCGCCAGCGTAAAGCCCAAATCCCCAAGTTCTTGTTGCAATACTTTAGAGTACAAAAACACCAAAGCATTAAGCGCAACTTTTTGGGTGTTGACCGCAACGTTTCGCGCAACCGCAAGCCAGGTTAGGAATGCTTTGACCTCCTCTTTACCCATTTCTGCCGGGTGGCGTTTTTGGTGAAATAAAATGAACTGGCGAGTCCAAAACAGGTAACTTTTCTCCGTGCGAATACTATAACCACGCAGGCGAATTTCACCGCGGACCATTTCTAAAAAAGGACTGGGCTTGGTTTTCATAAGGTTAATTCCCTTTAAGATGCTTATGGTTGGATATACAGTGTATTGTTAACCAAAAAACGCCAATGCGCAAATTTCAACTTTACACTGCGCGATATCCACTTCCAATTCCACTAAAAGCCCCCTATATTCAAGACCTTAGCGGCCAGACATAAGCGCAATACGCGCATGCTCTGGAATATTAATGCGCACGCGCGTATTTCCTATTCCAAAATCCCTGTTGTACAAGGTTAACTTGTTTAGCTTCAAAAGGTTAGGCGAAACACATAAGGGGTTTTCTGAAGGGAGATAACGCGCATGCGCGGTATACAAATGTTAGTTTTGAAAACATCGGAGGATTCTTGAAATCTGTATATAAATGTAAAAGGGTAAGTGGAAAATCGCTCTTTAAGTTAATTCTTTTGGGGTTTTTAATCGGCTCTATCATGCTTATGGCAGTAGTCGCGGTTTTGGGCGAGTTCGGAATTCATCACCCAACATTAATCTTAGGAAAAGCCACGGGTAGTGTGATTTTAGACGTCTTATTGGTGGGGGTATTTTGGGCACTTTTGGAAACCTTTATTTGTTTTCCATTTGCTCTTTTGGGGCTATACATTTACTCAATATTTCGGCCAATTACTGTAGCTCTAATAGACTCAGAAAAAGTAAACTAACAAGGCGCTTCAGCACCGCACACTTCGTGTGCTCGACAGTTTGTAAGTCGCTTTTTTTGTGGTTTTGCTACGCAAAATTTTTCCACAAAAAGTCAACTTACAAACTGCGGCTGAGCTTGGCGTTATACAAAGAATGTATGCGAAACTTCAAGAATCAAATTAAAATCAGTGAGGCCCTGGCAGAGCTTTTTGATTTTGCCGAAGTCTATTGTTCAGCAGCGTGCTGCGGAATTAGTGCGTTTGAAATCCATAAGGGTCTGCTGATTCGAAAGGTCATAGACAAAGGTACGTTGGGCGTTCCTTGGTACAACCAAGTTAAATCCGAAATAGACTCTCACCATGCCGAAGCGGTTGCTTCGTTAGCAGAGAGTGAAGAGGATGTCCCAATAATTTATCCTAGAAATGACGCTTTTCCTGAGTTTTATCTTAAGAAAAATGAATTAATACATTTTTTTATTCGCTGGCAAAGAGTCTTCAAGCAAGTTAAGGGAACGAATGCGGTTCCATAAACTTGTAAAGGTGTATAACAAGCGGTTGCAACGCCGCTCCAGCGCTTCGCGCTTACGCTCGACAGTTTGTAAGCAGCGCATTTAGCGAATCGCTGCGCGGAGTTTATCGCAAATGCGCCGCTTACAAACTGCGGTTGAACCGAACGTTAAAAAGGTACATATGAATCAAAGTACGGCAATTAACTGGAAAATCCTTTATCGAATTCTCGCTGTTGTGTTTTTATTCCCGTTTAGTTTTAGCTTTGCTCTGTACTTGGCTAACTCAAACTTAAGTTTATTTTTGGCAAGCTGTTCGGCATTTTCTATTATATTCGTTCATCTTTTTTGCGGAATTAAAAGGGCAGAGACGGCTAGGTTCTCCTTTTCCAATCCGCCGACCGCTACGAACTACAACGAGTTTTTCGGGTATTTATCTGGTGGTTTTTGGGTTTCAACTTTGACGTTTATTGCTTGCATTGTGGTGCCTATGTTAATAATTATAGTAATTTAAATTTTTAACAAGTCGCGTCAGGTTCGCACACTTCGTGTGCTGGACAGTTTGTAAGTCGCGCCTTTGTGGTTTTGCTACGCAAAAGTAATCCACAAAGTCACAACTTACAAACTGCCCCTGCGCTCGGCGTTAGGCAATATGGGGTTGTAATGCTGATCATTGAAATTGCTTTAGGGATTGTTTTGGCCGTAATCATATTAAATTATTGGCAAGAACTCATTAAAT
>JAGKXD010000169.1 GCA_021151525.1 Cellvibrionaceae bacterium
GCTTTAATGATTTAATCAGTGCAGATGCTATTTTTCTATGTAATAGCCTTTATGGAATTTGGCCTGTGGCTCAAATATTGGCTGAGCAGCAATATAGATTCGAGCAACATCCAATTGTTCAAAGTTTACAGCGCTTAATCGGCGAAACATTAAGTTCGTAATTATCACTAATATCTACAAATATTTTTTGCGTGAACGAATGAAGTCATTATTTTCAACAATTAAAGGCCGCTTTATCACTCTATTTCTTGCTGTCATTTTGGCTGCTGGATTTTCTGCAGTATGGATTTGGTTTAGTTTTCAAAATTGGTTGGTGTCGCCGTTAAATGTACCCCAAGCTGGGTTTCATTATGATTTAGATAGCGGTAAATCATTGAGTCATTTATCCAATGATTTAGCAAACCAAAAAGTATTAACTCATTCACGTTGGTTCAATTGGTACGCACGTTTTTATCAAAAAGAAAAAATTCTTCCCGGCGAATACTTGTTGGAAGAGGGCATTACCCCTTTAAGTTTGTTAGACAAATTAAATAAGGGCGACATAGTTCTTCATCAAATAACTTTGTTAGAAGGATGGAACTTCAAACAAGTTATTGCTGCGCTCAATCAGGAACCCAATGTAAAACACGTGCTTGCAGATAAACCTGATGCAGAGCGTTTGCAGCTATTAAATTTGCCGATTAATCATCCAGAGGGTTGGTTCTTCCCTGATACCTATCGTTTCTCGCGCGGAACAACGGATGTGGAAATCTTGACGCAAGCTTATGCCGCCATGCGCAAAACTCTGAGTGAACTTTGGGCTAGTAAAGATGAAAATCTGCCTTATAGCTCAGATTACCAAGCGCTGATTGTGGCCTCGATTGTTGAAAAAGAAACCGGTAGTGCGAGCGAGCGAAACCAGATTGCAGGTGTATTTGTGCGCCGATTGCAGCAGGGAATGAAGTTGCAAACGGACCCAACGGTAATTTATGGAATGGGTGACGCCTACAATGGCAAGATTGGTCGTGAACATTTGATGACCCCAACGCCTTATAACACCTATGTAATTAACGGTTTGCCGCCAACACCTATAGCGATTCCTAGCAGGGCGTCGCTTTATGCTGCATTGCATCCTGATGCGAGCAAAGCGCTTTATTTCGTCGCGAAGGGCGATGGTACCAGCGTATTCTCGGATACTTTAATGGAGCATCAGCGAGCCGTTGTCCGTTATCAGCTGCAACGCAATGCAGACTACCGCTCAAGCCCTAAATAGCACCCCCATAACCATGACAATCATGGGGTGCTTACACTACAATAGCCCCAATTTTCGCCATTTCGTCTTTATTCTGGAATTTATAGCAGCATGACCGACAACATTGTTTCTCCCGACGCAAACGCATCCCCTGAAAACAAAAAACCGCTGCATTTTTTGCAACAAATTATTCGGAAAGATTTAGAACAGGGTGTGCATCAATCCATTGCAACTCGTTTCCCGCCTGAGCCTAATGGTTATTTGCATATCGGCCACGCAAAGTCTATTTGTTTAAATTTTGGTCTGGCCGAAGAGTTTGGTGGAACGTGCAATTTGCGTTTTGATGACACCAATCCAGAAAAGGAAAATGAAGAATACGTTAACTCCATCAAGCAAGATGTTGAGTGGTTGGGTTTTAAATGGAACGGTAATATTCGCTACACCTCGGATTATTTTGATCAATTACATGCATGGGCAATTTATTTAATTGAACAAGGTTTGGCATTTGTGTGCGATTTAAATGCAGAACAAATGCGTGAATATCGCGGTACTTTAATTGAGGCAGGAAAAAATAGTCCGTTCCGTGATCGTACAGTTGCAGAAAACCTCGCTTTGTTTGAAAAAATGAGTGCAGGCGAATTCGAAGAAGGTGCTTGCTCGTTGCGTGCGAAAATTGATATGGCATCGCCCAATATTAATATGCGCGACCCAATTCTTTATCGCATTAAAAAAGCTCATCACCACCAAACTGGTGACAAGTGGTGCATTTATCCCTCTTATGATTTTGCGCACGGTCAAAGCGACGCAATTGAAGGAATTACGCATTCTATTTGCACCTTGGAATTTGAAGATCACAAACCATTGTATGAATGGTTTATTCAAAATCTTCCAGTGCCAGCAGTTCCACGCCAATATGAATTTGCGCGCTTGAATATTAATTATTCTGTAACGAGCAAGCGCAAATTAAAGCAGCTTGTAGACGAGCTGCATGTTGATGGTTGGAATGATCCACGTATGCCAACAATTTCTGGTATGCGTCGTCGTGGTTATACGCCTGCAGCGCTGCGCGATTTTTGTGATCGTATTGGTGTAACTCGTTCAGATGGCATTGTAGATGTGGGCGTACTTGAATTTTGCGTGCGTGATGATTTGGACAAGAACGCACCTCGCGCAATGTGCGTGCTGCGCCCATTAAAAGTTACTTTAACCAATTACCCTGCTGATAAAGTTGAAACCTTGACCGTTCACAATCATCCTAATCGTGATGACTTGGGCGATCGTACTGTTCCATTCACGCAAACCGTTTTTATTGAGCAGGAAGACTTCCGCGAAGAGGCCAATAAAAAATATAAGCGTTTGGTATTAGGTAAGCGCGTGCGTTTACGTGGTGCTTATGTGATTGAAGCTGATGAAGCGATCAAAGATGATGCAGGCAATGTGATTGAAATCCGCGCGCGTATTATCGAAGGTACTTTAGGTAAAGACCCTGCCGATGGTGTTAAACCAAAAGGCGTAATTCACTGGGTTTCTGCTACACAAAATCTTGATTGTGAAGTTCGTTTGTACGATCGCTTGTTTACTGATGAGGCACCCGATGCCGGCGGTAAAAATTTTCTGGATTCTATTAATCCTAACAATCTGGAAATTTTAAGTGGTTGTAAAGCGGAATTGAGTTTGGGTAAAGCACAGTTAACTGATCGCTTCCAATTTGAGCGTCAAGGTTACTTCTGTTTGGATAGTAAATATTCCAGCGCAGACAAAATTGTTTTTAATCGTACGATTGGATTGAAAGATAGTTTTGCCAAAATTGATGATCAAGAATAGCTATTCAAGAATTAAAGCCTAAAATTTGCACGCACTATTTAAAATATCTATCGTCATTCCCGCGCAGGCGGGAATCCAGCTTTTACTACTATGAATTAACTTAAAAGCTGGATCCCCGCTGCGCGAGGATGACGACTCCCTACTTGTTACGGATTTAAACATGCTTCAGATATACAACACACTCACACGTCAAAAAGAAATTTTTAAACCCATGCAGCCGGGAAAAATTTCTATGTATGTCTGCGGCATTACAGTTTACGACTATTGCCACATTGGTCATGCACGTGTCTTGGTTGCGTTCGATGTCATCACTCGTTTTTTACGCAGCCAAGGTTGGGATGTTAATTATGTTCGCAACATCACAGATATCGACGACAAGATTATCAATCGCGCGAAAGAAAACGGCGAAGAATATACCGATCTAACCAAGCGTTTTATCGACTACATGCATGAAGATGAGGCGCGTTTAGGTATTGCTCGCCCGGATATTGAGCCGCGTGCTACGGGCTATATCGATGGCATTATCGATATGAGCAAAACGCTCATCGAAAAAGGCCATGCATACGCTGCATCTAATGGCGATGTTTATTATCGTGTAACCAGCTTTAAAGATTACGGTAAACTCACCAACAAAAATGTGGATGAGCTGCTTGCGGGCGCACGTATTGAAGTCGATGAAATTAAAGAAGATCCGCGTGATTTTGTGCTTTGGAAAGCCGCAAAAGCAGGCGATCCATCATGGCCATCTCCCTGGGGCAATGGCCGCCCTGGTTGGCATATTGAATGTTCTGCCATGAGCAAAAAATGCTGCGGTGATACTTTTGATATTCACGGTGGTGGCCCAGATTTACCATTCCCACATCATGAAAATGAAATTGCCCAGAGTGAAGCGGCTAACGGTTGCAAGTACGTAAATTACTGGATGCACGCAGGAGCTGTGCGTGTTGATGGTGAAAAAATGTCTAAATCACTCGGCAATTTTTTCACCATTCGTGATGTATTGGAAAAATATCATCCTGAAGTCGTACGCTTTTTATTGGTCAGTAGTCATTACCGCAGTCCAATTAATTATGCAGAAGATAATTTAATTGAAGCGCGCGCTGGTCTTGAGCGTTTTTATGGTGCTTTGCGTAATTATGCTGAGGTTAAGCCTTCTGCCTTGAGTGATATGCAAGATAGTGCTTATTACAAAGCATTCGTTGAAGCTATGAATGATGATTTTAATACTCGCGTAGCGTTAGCAGGTATGTATGATTTGGTGCGTGATTTAAATAATGCTAAAGCCGATGAGTTGCTGGCCAAAAATCTTGCAGGTCAATTAAAAGCATTTGGTTTGATATTGGGGGTTCTGCAAGAAAATCCTGAAATTTTTTTGCAATCTGGCGGTGCTGATGTTATTTCAGCTGAAGACGTTGAAAAACTTATCGCTGAACGTATTCAGGCAAAAGCAGATAAAAACTATGCCCGTGCCGATGAAATTCGTAAGCATTTGTTAGAGCAAAAAGTAGTGCTGGAAGATGCGAAGACTGGCGGCACACTCTGGCGAAGAGAATAAACGTGTTGTTCCAAAAATAACAAACGCCTCAATTGAGGCGTTTGTTATTTTTGGAACATTTAAGTGTTAAATTCTATGTAAAATAATCTCTAGAACTAATTTGCTACCAAAATAAGCAAGCATCAAAAATAGAAAACCTGCCAATGTCCAGCGAATTGCAGTATTGCCGCGCCAGCCTAATTTGTATTTTCCCCACAATAAAAAGCCGTATACAAACCAAGCAGCTATCGAGAAAACAGTTTTGTGAACAAGGTGTTGTGCAAAAATGTTATCCAGAAAAACAAATCCACTCAATATTGAGAGGGTTAGCAAAATCTCCCCCACTAATACGAATTCAAATAATAACGCTTCCATGGTTTGTAATGGCGGTAGGTAGCGTAAATATTGCAAGCCCGATCTGCTTTTGAGGTGACGATTTTGATAGGACAAGAGCATCGCTTGAAGTGTCGCAATCGTTAATAAACTATAGGCAAGATACGATAGTACAACGTGGCTCGCCAGAGTGTAGTTGAGTTGTAAAATGGTACTTTCTGTGTGGCTCACAATGGTTGTGATAATGGCCAGCGCTGAGCAGGGCAACAGAAAAATAAATACATTGTGAAGTGTTTTCTTAAGGCTGCTTAGTAACACTATGATGTTCATTACTAAAAATATTTGTGAGGATGCAGCAAAAAAACTGAGTTGAATTCCTTCGGGTTTGATACTGATGCCACAGATTCCTACCGCATGAAGAACCAACGCCACGGCAATAGCGGCAAGGAACAGAGGTAAGTTCAAATCTTTTTGTTGAACAAGTTGGCGCGCCAAGTAGAAACCTAAAGCGGCATAAAGAACTGCAGCGGCAATATTGGCAATATAGAACGGCATAAGCAGGCTCAATTATAAGTGCAGGTTTTTGTAAGAGTAGGGTGCTAGCCCAATGATAAATAATCTCAATAGCGAGTTTGTCATAAGGCCGCCGCAAATGCCATGGTTGCAGGCAAATCAACAAGAATTGCCTATGAAGCTCGCCTATAAACATGGGTTTAGGGTTATAATCGCGGCCATTTTTCGGCGGCCCGCCCGCCCCATAT
>JAGKXD010000065.1 GCA_021151525.1 Cellvibrionaceae bacterium
CCAATAAATTTAATAAGGAATCAACTATGGCATTTTATAAAAAACTACAACAGCTAGGCTGTTTGTTCATTGCACTTGGAGCACTCACGGCGAACGCCGCTCCACAAACCCTAATCACTCAAAATGATTTTTTTTATACACGTGCGATTCAGTTAAGCCACAACGCAGATTCAAGCAAAAATGGTGCGATTATTGTGAGTGGAACTGCATTCGATGGCGGAGCTCATGGCGGAATTTTTATCAGTACCGATAAAGGTCAAAGCTTTTCTCCACGCGGTCGTGCAGATGATCCAGATTTGAAAAAAGGTCTTTGCTGCGGCGGGCTGTATGAATTGCCTGTTAAGGTTGGCAATTTGCCAGCAGGTACTTTGTTGTGGAGTGCATCAGCAGGGCAGGACATAGCATCTGAGCCTATGCAATTAAAAATTTATCAAAGCCAGGATCAAGGTGCGAACTGGAGTTATTTATCCAATTGCACCACTGCAAACAAACCCAAAAGCCAAGGCGGTTTGTGGGAAGCAGAATTTGCAATCGCGGCTAACGGTGAACTCGTTTGTTATTACTCAGATGAAACCCAATTAAATCACTCGCAAGTATTGCGTCTTACGCACACAAAAGATGGTGTGAATTGGAGTGATCCTGTTGATGTTGTATCGAGCGCAAGCTCTGGTGATCGCCCCGGTATGGCGAACGTTGTGAGATTGCCCAGTGGTTCATATGTTATGAGCTACGAAATTTGCGGTCCATTAAATTGCGCAGTGCATATGCGTACATCGGCAGATGGTTTGGATTGGGGCAATCCACAAAATTTAGGCACTCCAGTTAAAACGCCAGACGGCCTTACCTTTTGGGGAACGCCAACATTAATTTGGGCTCCGCTTGCGGGCAGTGAAAAAGGCCAGCTGATTTTGCAAGGCCACACCTTGGTAAAAAATACCTCAGATCAACCCGGTAATGGCGCAACTTTATTTATTAATAGTTCGGGCGATCCAGCAGGTACTTGGGCTGCTTACGATTCGCCAACGAATATTGCATTGCCAGCAGGTACAGGTGGAAATTATTGCCAAAATTATTCCAATGCCATGCTTGCCTTAGATGGCGGTACACAATTGCTGGAACTGGCTTCAGATTTTGTAAACGGCCAATCGTGTAAAACCTATTTCCGAGTTGCACCTTTAGGCGGAGTTCGTGCTGCCATTAGCAATGTATTGGTAAGCAAAGGGAGTTCTGCATCAACAGATATTAATTTACATACATCAGCTAATTACGCGGGTTCCTATACGCTAAGTGTAACCGCCAAAGATGCCCCCGCTGATTTCGTACTTTCAGAAACCACCGTAAATTTATCTGCAAATAGCGATAAAACAATTCAACTCAAAGTGACACCAACAGCTATAGCAGCAATAAATAAAGCAGTAACTGATCCTCTCTATGCCAGCACTTTTGGTTTGCCTTTGTTAGCTTTGCTATTTATGCGTGGTATTAATCGCAAAAAGCGCAACCATTGGCTATTAGCATTACTCGCATTGCCATTGGTATTGATAGGTTGCGGCGGCGGGGGAGGTGGTGGTTCATCTAGCAGTGGATCAACACCGTCAGTAACCGTATCGACAACTTACAACGCAACACTTACTGCAACGAATGTTGCTGATCCAAGTGTTACAACCAGTATTCCGTTTAAGATTACGATTAGCAAAACAAATTAATTTTTTGTACTTGAAGCGGGCAGAGAGCTCTGTCCACTTCAAGTATTAATGTGTATTCCTGATTTCTTCTAAAGCTGTTCCGCGTTTTACGACTTCCTTTTTATAAGCTGTAGGTGTTACGCCTTTGATCTGCAGGAATTGTCGGTTGAAGTGTGAAATATTATTGAAGCCACTTTCATAAGCAATTTCAGATACGCTTTTCTTGCCGTCTAACAATAATCGACATGAGTAACCTATGCGAGTTTCATTGAGGAATTCGAAAAAAGTCTTTTGGGTACGTTTATAAAAATAGCGACAGAAAGCAGAGTCGCTCATATTTACCAGCGTTGCTACATCATCGAGACTGATTTTCTCTTTGAAGTTGCGCATCACAAAATCAAATACTGTATTGAGTCTTTCTGAGTCCCTTGCGTTTTCGCCGATCATACCGGCGCTGGCAAGATGATGAAGCTCAGTGCTTTTGGCAATTTCGTCTAATATTTCCAGCAATAAAATAATACGTTGTAATCCATTGGTATCAATTAACTGACGGATTCTTTTAGAAACCTTCTGTTGTGTGATGCCTTTAATTTGCATACCTAAAGAAGCTCTATTCAGTACCTCTTTTATTGCATTCATCTCTGGTAATTGAAAAAAACCTGAGCCCAAGGATTCGAGCGTAAAGTGAATAACCAATGACTCGGCCAACAACTTTGAACCTGCTTCAAAATATTCGGGGTTATTGTGATAGGTGTGTGGCAGATTAGGCCCCAATAGGCATAGATCACCTTCTTCAAAATCTGAAATATGATCGCCAATAATTTTCTTGCCTTTACTTTTGGTGACTAATACCAATTCGTATTCAGGATGAAAATGCCAGGGGGTTTGGTAATGAGGAACAATAAACTCATACACCTTAAAAGAATGCTCGGCAGTATGTGGCAGTTTGGCAAGCACGGCTTTCATTGCATCACCTGAAATAAGTTAGGCGTTTTGGTATTGGATATTGGTTTTAGTAAGCAGCTATTTATAATCACTAAGATAAGTAAACGAATTTAAAATCGCTTAACAAAAATTAACGAATTTTGGTAAAAGCTGTTCGTAAAAAGCAATTATCGAAGAGTGTCGTCTGATGTTGCAAAGTATAGTCAAAATAGTATTAGTTATGGAATAGATACTAGTATTTATAGGTTCGTGTTATTTCTAAGCTAATGCCTTTAAACGAATGTTGGAGATTCGCAATGTATAAGTCAGGTTTATCGCGCCGTCTATTTCTAAAAAGCACATCTCTTTTAGGTAGCTTCGCTGCAGCAAGCTCTGCATTAAGCCAAGCGAACGACTTAACCAGTGCTCAATCAGCATTAACTGGGCGCGAATCAAAAATCGGCTATTGGATAAAAGATAAATTAGACCTGCCCGTATTTCGCTATATCGCCAGGCCCGTTAAGCCGGGTACTGAAGTTCAAAAGTCGGTAGTGCTAGAGGATGATCCCTATTTTTTATTGGGTAATTATCGGTTAACAACTTTTGTTCATAGCTCCGGTGTTGTAAGGGTCATGAGCGGAGAAAGAGCTTGGGCAAAATTAAATGAAGGCGCAGATTCCCTACCAGATAATAGAGCGCGACTTTTAATAAAAAATAAAACGAGTGAATCAAAAATAGAATTGATTGGTTCCAAAGGTATTGCTCGTGAGCCACAACTTTGTACACGCGATTTTGGTATTGGTTATGCCAATTTTGCGTACAACACAGCAGATATTAAATGTCGTCGTACTATTAGTGTATCGCCGTCAAAAGCAATTAATTCCGGTTTGTCTGCCTACCTTGTTGAAGTTGAATTAGAAAATGCTGAAGCCTACGAGCAAGAAATCGTTTATGAAGAAACTGTGCTTGCACATTATGTAGGATGTATGGATAGAAATTCGCCGGAAGATAAATGGCCGGTGCAATATAGCAATTCAATTTCGCATGCTGTTGATAGTGGTTTGGTGAGTTGTAAATTTTCTGCGCATCCCAAAGACCCAAGTATGCAAATACCAGATGGCCAAGCAGGGCGAAATGATTTATCGCCACCAGATCTTTTTGTGAAAATTCCTCGTGAATTAAATACAGCGACTAATGGTGAAGTGTTTTCCGCAAAAGCCGAAAAGGGAGACCACCTTGGTGCTCGTTTCGCTGTAAAAATATCGGCGGGTAAAAAAGTCAATATTTACTTTGTGGTTGGTACCCAAACTAAAGCTGAGTCTACAGATATAGAATTTTTGGTTAACACAGTGCTACAAAATAAAGGCAAGCAGATTTCCCCGTTTCTTGATGCCTGGAATACAGTCTTGCCCGATGTGTCCCACGAAAAAGATAAAAATCTCCGTGGAGAAATGCAGTGGAATGCCTATGTGCTGGAAGCAATGGCAACCTATTCAGATTTTTATAAAGAAACCTTTATTCCACAAGGCATGACCTACGATTACACCATAGGGTTAACGGCTGCGCCGCGTGATCATTTACAGCACTGTTTACCTTTGTGTTACACAAATCCTGCACTTGCTAAATCGACAATCAGGTTTGTGTTAAAGAAAATGACCTATCAAGGAGAAATTAAATATACCGATATAGGTTATGGCCGCACATCTAATAGCGCTTGGAATACATCAGATCAACAACTCTATTTGTTTTTGGCAGTTTCTGAGTATCTACGTATTACCAATGATTTTTCATTCCTTGAGGAGAAAACAGAATTCCTGCCAATGGAGGCACATTACAGTGCGACAACACTTGAAAAGTTGCGCCGCGCTTTTGCTTATTTACGTGATGAAGTGAATGTTGGCCCCCATGGATTGATTCGCTTAATGAACTCTGACTGGAATGACATGATCTTTATGGACACGCCAGTTATGAAAAATTTCTGGACTGCTGAGTCACATATGAACAGTGCAATGGGGTTGTGTGTATTACCCGCGTTAATTCAGCAATTAGAAGTGAGCCAGAAAAAACTCAACTCGGACAATCAACAGCTTTGCACCAATTTAATTGGCGGCTTACGTATGTTTGAAAAATCCAACCGCGATGCCTTTTATAAGGATTTGCAAAGCCGCACATTCTCGCGTCGCCTTTATCTTGCCGCAGGTGAGGCTCTTGGCGAAAAAGATATGCATATAGAACCGCAAATATTCTTAATGCAAGATGCAAACTTCCCGCGCGAGAAAAAGAAAATCTTATGGCATGAAATACAGGATCGTCTGCTTGATAAGGAGTTGCTGGAGCCGCGCCAACGTGAAAGAGGTGTTCCGGGTGCCCAGTATATTCCCGGTACGGGAGAAAACGGCGGCCTGTGGCATTCATTAACCGGTCCCTTGGTTATAGGCTTGGCAAGCGTTGATAAAAAATCTGCTTTCGCATTATTGGAACGCATGACCTTTAGCCACTTTGCGAAATGTTATCCCGAATATTGGGTAGGACATTGGACTTCGCCAGATACAATTAACACTTACGAGTCAGGAGAAATTGCGGGACTGCCACGCAATGGTGATGCTGGTTTCTGGTTTAACTTTGCCGCTTACTGCGCTCATGCGCATGCTTGGCCATTATATGTTTATTTACGTCTTAAAAAAGATGATATCACAAAAGCATAACATCTGAATTTACGATCTAACTAAATTTAAATGGCAGGGTTATATGTCTGGAAAAACACAGCTTGAGTTTTATTGCACCCGATGGGGAAGCGAACATATTCCATGGGAAACGTTTATACCACTCGTGAAATCCTGTGGATACGATGGTATTGAGTATGGAATTGCGCGTGACACTTCTCATGAAGAGCTAGATAAAGTCTGGAATCTTGCTGTTACTCGAGGTTTGAAAATAATTCCACATCATTACGATACGGTTACGCCTGAGTTTTCAAAACATCAGGAGCAATTTGAAGCCTGGTTTGAATTGGTTTCCCCTTATGATGCAGAAAAAATTAATGCACAGACAGGTAGGGATATTTTTGATTTCACTGCTAATGAAAAGCTTATTCGTTTTACTGAGCATTACTGGCAGAGTAAAAACATCAATGTGGTACATGAAACACATCGTCAACGAAGTTTATTTACTGCGCATGTGGCTAACAACTACCTTCAAACAATTCCATCACTTCGTTTAACTCTCGATATCTCACATTGGGTATGCGTAGCTGAATCATTTTTGGCCGATCAACAAGAGGCGGTGAATCTTGCTATTCAACGAACCGATCATATTCACGCTCGTGTTGGCTTTCCCGAAGGGCCGCAAGTAAATGATCCTCGAGCACCTGAGTGGGCGCACGCACTCAACATGCATTTAAATTGGTGGCGCGCAGTTGCAAGGCGAATGACTTCTGAAGGGGGAGTATTAACAATTACGCCTGAATTTGGGCCGGCACCTTATATGCCTTGCTTGCCTTACTCTGGGACCCCTTGTGCTGATCAGTGGGAAATTAATCTTTATATGATGAATTTATGGCGTGATCAGTTGTGATCTTAAATGAGAGAAGAGTGCACCTTGTCAAAATAGCCTTGGCATGGGTAATTAGGTATCAGTAGGTGGTTTTACCAATAAATATAATAATTAAGAATATCAATTAAAAAAGTGAATTATTCAGGGGGAATTATGAAAATTAAATCAATAGAAACTGTTCGTATTGAGGATTTTGAAAATTTACTGTGGGTGCAAGTACATACTGATAAAGGAGTAGTGGGTCTAGGTGAAACTTTTTATGGCCCTATTTATTAACTGGGCCACTCATTTTCGCTTTGGCTAGTTTTGATAAAAAAGCGGCAACGTCCTTATTAGAACGATTGACCTTCAGCTATTTTTCTAAATGCTATCCTGATTACTGGGTTGGTCATTGGACAGCTCCTGATACTCTGAATACATTTGAATCTGGTGATCTTGCTGGTTTGCCACGTCCAGAGCATGACGGGTTTTGGTTTAATTTTGCTGCTTATTGTGCTCATCCACATGCTTGGCCTTTGTATGCATATTTGCGGATAAATGCGGATAATTTGATTAAAGGATAAACCTGCATTGTTAATTGTCATTATGAATTTTTCATTTTGTCAAAATAGTGTTGGTATTAGGCCATTGTGTGTTAGTAGTGAGTTGGATAAAAAAATAACATTATAAAAAATAACAACCAGGTAGATTTTTTATGAAACTTATTACTCAAGAACATATTCACCGCTACAAGCAAGATGGCTTTGTAATTATCCGTTCAATGTTTTCATTGCCTGAAGCGACTTTACTATATCAGGTTGCGGTGAGTGACGAACAAGTCAGTAAGCATAGTTATGACCTCAACGATAGTACTGGAAAAAAAACAAAATTAGCTTTGTGGTTTACTCCCGGCGATGACACCTATGGGCTGTTAACGCGTACAGAAAAATTAATCAATGCAGTTGATGCACTACTTGATGGGGATTCAGACGTTTGTCATTTCCATTCAAAGCTAATGCAAAAAGAGCCACATGTTGGAGGCGCATGGGAATGGCATCAGGATTATGGATATTGGTACAAAAATGGATTTTTATACCCAGACCAAATGTTGAGTGTGATGGTGGCATTAACGGAAGCTACGATTGAAAACGGTTGTTTACAGGTTATTCCGGGTTCGCACAAATTAGGGCGAGTTGAACACTCTTTCTCGGGTGAGCAAAACGGCGCTGATATGCGCTTTGTTGATGAAGCATTAAAGAATTCGGAATTGGTTTACGTTACTTTAAAGCCAGGAGATGTATTGTTTTTCCACAGTAATTTGTTGCACCGTTCAGATAGCAATGAATCAAATTCAGCGCGTTGGTCAATGATATCGGCATATAACCGCAGTGAAAATATTCCTTTCAATGAAAAATCAACTTCCTGTATTACTCCTGTCAACGTAGTTTCAGATTCTGCTCCCTGGAATTCTGGTTTGTCGGGAAAATCAGCTACAGCTGACTTTTTAATAAAAGATCAGGATGTAACCTTAAAATCTTTTTAAACTAGATGCTCAGCCAAAAAATATAATTAACAGGAGGGCTGTATGACGGCTTTTTCAAAAGCACAGGCAGATGTAATACCAGACATTCAATCAGGTTTCTTGTGGATGGTAACAACTGTAGCTGCCTTGGGGGGATTGTTGTTTGGGTTTGATACCGCAATTATTTCTGGCGCCTTACCTTTTTTGCGCGACGTATTTGCTTTGAATCCCGTAATGCAGGGCTGGGTCGTGAGTTCCATTCTATTAGGTTGTGGCGCAGGTGCTTTAGTGGCGGGGCGTTTAGCAAATCCATTAGGCCGCAAGAGTCTTTTGATTGCCTGTGCACTTGCTTTTGCAATAGCTGCCATTGGTACTGGCGCGGCCACTTCAGTTTATATGCTGATTTTATTTCGCATGCTGGGCGGTGTTGCTGTTGGCATTGCTGCGATGGTTTCGCCTATGTATATCGCAGAAATTAGCCCTGCACATATTCGCGGTCGTTTAGTAAGTTTATATCAGCTTGCAATCGTATGTGGGATCTTAATGGCGTTTGTGGCGAGTTATTTGTTATCTGGTTTAGGGTGTGCTAGTTGGCGATGGATGTTTATGTCTCAAGCAATTCCAGCATTGGTTTTTTTAGCTGCGTTGTTCTTTGTGCCTGAAAGCCCGCGTTGGTTAGCGATGCATAACCGCTACGATGAGGCTAGAGCTATTCTTGAGTCCGTTGGAGGCAATGCACATGCCGACGATGAACTTATCCAGATTAAAAAGAGCCTAGGTGAAAATGAAAAGCCGTCTTGGCGAATACTCTTGCACAAAGAAAATTTCAATATCATTTTGATTGGTATTACGGTGGCCGTGTTTTCACAAATTACCGGTATAAATTCTATTTTGTATTACGCTCCTATTATTTTTGAGCGCGCAGGCTCGGGTACGGATACGGCTTTATTGCAAACGCTGGGAATAGGGCTAACCAATTTTTTATTTACCTTGGTCGCGATTTGGTTGGTTGATAAGGTAGGGCGTAAACCGTTGTTGCTTGTTGGTACTTTCAGTATGGGTATTTTTCTATCCATTCTTGCAGTGTGTTTTTATAAACACGTTTTAAACGGCCCTTGGGTATTTTTGTGTCTGATGGGTTACATTGCTTGCTTTGCTGCAACACTTGGTGCGGTAACCTGGGTTTATCTGTCTGAAGTTTTCCCCAATCAAATCAGGGCGCAAGCTATGTCCATTGCAACACTTGCACTTTGGCTTGCCAATTTCATTGCTACCTTTAGTTTTCCAATGTTGCTGTCAGAGATGGGTGATAGCATCACCATGCTTATAAATGCCGGTTTGTGTGGTGTGTTTGTTATTTTTATTGTATTCAAGGTACAAGAGACTAAAGGGAAATCACTGGAGTATATTCATCAGGATATGCAAGGACGTTAAGCCTATTGTGATTCATGTAGGGCGGGTCATTTGACCCGCATATTTTCTATGTTGTTTACCTGATTTAGTTGTGGGTTACGCCTTTGGCTAACCCGCCCGACATAGTTAAACAATTTTTACGACCTTTGCGGTATTTTTATCATTTAAACGCTTGATAAACTGCTCACATTCTTCTTCAGAAATGACTTCTTCATTTGTCAAATATTCTAAGTGTTTAGTGTAAATTTCAATTTTTTGATCATAAGGTGTGCCATCTGGGTATCGAATTGATGAGGCTCGTTTGGTGATTTCCTCGCAGAATTTATTAATTTCAGATTCATTGTTAGTTTTTATATCTATGAGTAGCACATTTGCGCCGTTGTTGATGTTTGTGAAAATGATTAGATTTCTTGATGCCTTATAAGCTTTCCTAAGAAAAAAGACCGCAAGCCCTAATGATATGAGTAGGTAGGGTATAAATAGCTCTAAATTTCTGCTGTCTTTGGTAAAAATAGCCAGTACTAATATTAGAATTGATAGTGCCAACAATAACCCGCCAATTACATAGCCGCTTACCGCTATATTCTTATATTTGAAGGGGCGTGGTTCCAGTATGCTTAAACTTATAGGCACGCTACGATGACTAAATAAAGTTGATTCGTTTACGATGATTTCTTTATTTCCTATGAGTTCGAATTTAACCTTTTTAAATCCTGTTCTTTGATTTAACGATATATTATTGTTCATGTGTATTTCCTTTTGTTTATCTTGTACAGCCATGTAGGGGGGCATTTAACCCACGTATTATTTCCCCACCTGATCTTTCGTTGGGGATTACGCCTTCGATTAAACTGCCTAAATGGTTGCGTGAATTATTGTCGAGTGCATGTGATGATGGTTTTGTTCTGCGTATTAGTTTTGATAACGAGAATACCTATCTCCCTAATCAAGAGCAATAAAAAAGGCGAGCCATTTAAAATGACTCGCCTTTTCATATCACTCATCCTTGATTATAACAACTAACAAATTAATTCGTTACAGGATTCAACGCCCAACGTTGGCAAGCACCGCCGAGCCATTCCCATTGTTGTACGATTGCGCCGGCGGTTTGTGAGCAGGCGTTTACGTCCAACACTTTTCCGCTGAACTTAGATACGATTTTGTAGTAGCCCGGTTCTACGCGTTCGATGCTCCAGCGTTGGCAGTCTGCTGTGTTTTGTGTCCACTGCTGAACTTTGCCGCCGCTATTGGCCGAGCAATTATCTACGTCCAAGGCTTTGTTGCTTTGACGAGAAATTAATTGATAGAAGCCGTCTGATGTTGCTTGTGCTTTCCATTGTTGGCAAGGCGCGCTGTTGAGTGGCCATTGTTCCATTTGTGCGCCATCGCTATTTGAACAGCCGGTTACATCAAGCACTTGGTTGCTGTGCTGCACTTTTATTGAGTAGAAAGGATTTGTGTCAACACTGTTTCCGCTCACGGGTTCAAAGCGCCAGCGTTGGCAGTTACCGCCAATCCAATCCCATTGTTGTACATTGCCGCCGTCTGCGGTTGAGCAGGCGTTTACATCCAATACTTTGCCGCTGTGTTTTGCGATCAAGCGATAATAACCATTGCCAACTTCTTCAATTTTCCAACGTTGGCAATCGTTATTGAGTGATGTCCATTGTTGTACGTTGCCACCGTTTGCTTGTGAGCAACCTGCAACATCTAATGCTTGTCCACTGTGTTGTGCGAGTATGCGATATTCGCCGTTGCCAGCATTTTCCAATTTCCAACGTTGACAATCACCACCTAACCAACTCCATTGTTGTACGTTTGCGCCATTCGTTTGTGAACAGCCGGAAACGTCCAACACTTTGTTGCTGTTTTGCGAAACTAAACGATAAACACCTTCTTTAATGGGGCTAATTAATGGGCCTCTTGAAACCAGCATGCGACAGCCACGGTTAGCGACTTGAATAATTTCCTGACCATTCTGGCTGGGAATTAGTTGCGTACTGTAATTGTTGCAAGGATCAGTTCCGTCATTGGGTGTGAATAAAGGCGCAGACATTTCTTTCCACAAACCTGCGCCGTTGTTGTCGTTCACCACGAAAATTTTTCCGTTGTTACTGGCGAGAGAGTTGTTAGCGTTCAAAACAGTTTGCCCCATAACCACTAACAAGCCATTTGGTGTTCCGTTATTAATCCAGTTAATAGTTGGCGCGTGAGCGAGGTGATGGCCCGACGCAGTTTCAATGCGCGTGCCTATATTGCCTGCGTTGCCCCAATCAGTTCCGTTTAATGAAGTGCGCATGTACACCTCACAATTACTGGAGCCACAAACTTCATAAGTCATGATGTAACTGCCGTTGGGCATTTTTCTCACAACAGGCATACCAGGGCGTTGGATGCCGCCACCAAGTGCCACATCGTAAGTTTCACCACTCCAAGTCAAGCCGCCATCGCTAGAGGTTTTGTGCGCGATGATTTGGTTAAAACCTTCGCCTTTGTGTTCTTCGCTTGAGTAGTAGATCACCAGTCTGCCGATGCTATCTATGGCGAATTCTGCCTCCCACAGGCCAGAGCTGCCGCCACTCACCGGGTTCGAATGGAAGCTCCAATTGCGGCCGGTATTGGTACTTTTATAAATGCGTAATCCACGCGGCCCACCGCCGTTCAAATTGATGGAGGTTGCCCAGAAGAGGGTGCCTGCTGTTGTAGATCCGAGGTTGCGCGGTACTTCGTACAAGGCGCTGCAGCAGGGAGATTGGGGTTCGCTAGCCGTACCCACTTGCTGCCAGGAGACACCATCATTGGTACTTTCGTAAATGTTTCCAGCGCCTGCGACATCAACACTCGCGATAAGGCGGCCGTTGGCGGCACCGCTTGCTTGCAGGCGAATGGCGCGGGGGTAAAAGGAATCAACGTTATTAAGTTGAATCTCGGCAGCAGCGGTGAAAGCCGTTGCCGTGATTCCGAGCAAGCAGAGTAAATATTTGACCGATTTCATTGTTGTTAACCTCGTTATTCATTATTAGTGGGCGATTATATTTTTATAATCGTATTTATCCTATATTTTGTTATCGATAACAGTCAAGATCAAACGCCTTCCAGATTGTTTAAATCGTGATCGGGTCCTTAAAGAGAAAAGCGTTTTGGGGCGATAAAGGGCGGTATGGCGCTTGGTTCATCTTGCTTAACAGGAATCTGCCATTTCTGCATAAATGCCTATGAAAAGCCCCTGCTGAAAAGTCGTGGTTTTTGTTTTTGGGGCTATTTGGGCCGAACAAATCATGGTGGGCGTTCATTGATCGGGAGCTTGTCTATTAGGGCGCCACATTGTGGTATATTTGAATGTAAAATATATTTCAGATATAAAATAATATTCGTGGGGTAGCTATGGCTCGGCCAATACAGAAAATTGTGATTTTGGGTGGTGGTACCGCGGGATGGATGGCTGCGGCAGCGTTGTCAAAATTTCTGGAGGGTAAAGATGCCAGTGTTCAGCTAGTAGAGTCTGATGCTATAGGTACTATTGGTGTTGGTGAGGCTACTGTACCGGGGATTAAGTACTTTAACCGCCAGTTGGGAGTCAATGAGCGCGATTTTATTCGTGAAACTCAGGCAACCTTTAAGCTTGGAATTGAGTTCAGGGATTGGTATGCCCAAGGTTCATCGTTTTTTCATCCTTTCGCAGACTACGGAATGCCTATTAATGGGCAATCCTTCTACCAACATTGGCTTGCGCTCCACAAACAGGGCTACACCGGCAAACTGGAAGATTTTTGTTTATCCACACAGCTAGCATTAAATGGCCGGTTTTCATTGCCCGATGCTGAGTCTGGAACCCCCTTAACGGATTACAACTACGCCTATCATTTTGATGCCTCCTTATACGCCAAATTTTTGCGCTCTTATGCAGAGGCGAGAGGTGTCCAGCGCTTTGAAGGGATGATTGCTAGCGTTGAGCAGGATACTGATTCTGGTTTTATAAAAAGGCTTATTCTTGAGGATGGCCGTATTCTGGATGGCGAACTCTTCATAGATTGCTCTGGGTTTAAAGGCATATTGATTGAAAAGACGCTGCAAACGCCCTACGAAAACTGGAGCCATTGGCTTCCTTGTAATAGTGCCGTAGCCATGCAAACTGAGAATGCAGAAAATCCCGTACCCTATACCCGATCTACTGCACATGAAGCTGGATGGCTGTGGAAAATCCCCTTACAGCATCGTGCTGGAAATGGTTACGTTTACTGCAGCAACTATATTTCAGATCAACATGCAATCGACACACTAGAACGCAATGTAACCGGACGTGCCCTTACCACGCCAAGAGTCATTAAGTTTACAACTGGGGTTCGCCAAGAGTTTTGGAACAAAAATTGTGTGGCCTTGGGTTTGGCAAGTGGTTTTCTGGAGCCGCTTGAATCGACCAGTATCTCTTTAATTCAAACAGGAATTGACAAGCTACTAAACCATTTTCCCGATTCTGATTTTAGCCCCGAGCTAAGAGACGAAGCGAATCGCCTTAATCTCCTTGAGTATGCTCGTTTGAGGGATTTCCTTATTTTGCACTACAAAGCGAGCAAGAGAGGCGACACAGCTTTTTGGCGGGATGTTCAGTCAATGGATATTCCAGAAATGCTTGCTCAGAAAATCGAGCGTTTCCGTTTGGATGGAGCCCTTCTCAATTACGATCAGGAAACCTTCAAGGATCCAAGTTGGATCAGTATGTATAACGGTTTTAATATCATCCCCACTAAGCCAAAGCTAAGCCTTTCAGGCGTCCAATTGGAATCTTTGGCGCAAATGTTGGACAAAATGAGGTCTGCCATAGCATCTGGATTAGATTATGCGCCGCTCCATCATGAGTTTTTGAGTACCTTGGAGTAGGGCTTAGATTTTCCTGTCAGTCTGTTTCTACGGGCTCTTCATTCAATATCTTCACACAGTCTCTTCATGCAGTTTCTGCGATCTAACATCCAGGTTGGGTCACAGAGACTGTAGTCATGCTTGTCGTTCCCATCCTGCCTAATTTTCTTTCTCTATGATCGGTGCACTCCAGCATTTAGTCTTGCGGCGATTTTTGTTTGCAAAAATAATTTTATATAGGGATATTGTATGTAATAAATATTGCATCTATGAAAAAAGTGCCTTAATATTGGCAAATAGTCATAAATACCATATATCCGATAATTTCGTTTCATTCCACGCAATATAAAAACTCTAGGTGCTTCTATGTGGGATAGATTGCTTACGGCATTTCCTTCATTTAAAGGTCATCGGCATTTCCTGTTGCTGGTGCTTTTGGGTGCCCAGCCGTTCGCCTTTGCCACCGAAGTTACTGCTCCTGCGTTAAAAATCACCTTTGATAAACCCGCCGCTGATTGGGAGCGTGAAGGCCTGCCAATTGGCAATGGCGCGCTCGGCGCTGTGGTCATGGGCGGTATTGATGTTGATCGCCTGCAATTTAATGAAAAGACCTTATGGGCAGGCGGCCCGGGCTCCAAGCAAGGTTACGATTTTGGAATTGCCGCAGAATCGCAAACCACAAAGTTGGCTGCCGTGCGCAAAACTCTCGCAGAAAAAGGTGAGATTGAGCCAGATGCTGTAGCCAAAGAACTCGGCCACAAAACCATCGGTTATGGCGATTATCAAAACTTTGGTGAATTGGCGCTGAGTTTTCCGCAAACATCGGTAGTGAGTGATTATCACCGCGAGTTGGATTTACATAATGGTGTGGTGCGCGTTACCTACACGCAAGAAGGTGTTCACTACCTGCGCGAATATTTTGCCAGCTTTCCCGATGGTGTTATCGCCGTTCGCATTAGTGCAGACCAGCCGAAAAAAATTAATCTCACTGCGGCATTGAACATTCCTGATAACCGCAGCGTGCAAACACAGGTTAGCAATGGTCGCATCAGCGCGCAGGGCGCATTGCACGATAACGATTTGCACTACGAAGCGGCTGTACAAGTTATTGCGAACAATAAAGTTGTTAGCAAAGACAAAACGGTTGATGTAGTCGCGGCAGATTCTGCATTAATTATTTTAAGCGCGGGTACAAACTACGCGCAGCAATATCCACTTTATCGCGGTAAAGATCCACATGCGCTGGTTGCGGCAGCTTTGGATCGCGCCAGTAAAAAATCCTTCCAGCAATTGTTGGCGAATCATCAAAGCGATTATCAAACATTATTTAATCGCGTTGCTTTAAATATTGGCCAGGTTGAAAGCCAATTAACAACACCGCAATTGTTGGCGAATTATCGTAAAGGCAATGCAAGTATAGATCGCACTTTAGAAGCAACTTATTTCCAATTTGGCCGCTACTTAATTATTTCCTCTTCGCGCAAGGGTTCACTGCCCGCCAATTTGCAAGGTGTTTGGAATCGCACCAATACACCGCCGTGGAATGATGACTACCACGTAAATATTAATTTGCAAATGAATTACTGGTTGGCTGAAACCACCAACTTGCAAGAAACCTTACCACCGTTTTTTGATTTTGTAGATTCATTAGTTGCACCCGGCCAAGTGGCCGCCAAACAAATTCTGGGTGCAAAGGGCTGGACGCTTTTCCTCAATACCAATGTGTGGGGTTTTGCTGGAGTTATTGAATGGCCCACCGCATTTTGGCAGCCAGAAGCAGGCGCGTGGTTGGCGCAACATTATTACGAACACTATTTATTTAGCGGTGATAAAAAATTTCTGCGTGAACGCGCTTACCCCTTAATGAAAGGTGCTGCGCAATTTTGGTTGGATACTTTGGTAAAAGACCCGCGCGATGGCAAGTGGGTTGTATCGCCAAGTTTTTCGCCAGAGCAGGGGTCTTTTGTGGTTGCCGCTGCTATGTCACAACAAATTGTGTTCGATGTACTGCGCAACACATCTGAAGCGGCTGCAATTGTGGGCGATAAAAAATTCGCTCAGCAAACAGCAGATGTTTTAGCAAATTTGGATTCAGGTTTGCGCATTGGCAACTGGGGGCAATTACAGGAATGGAAGCAAGATATTGATGACCCTAAAAATCAGCATCGCCATGTATCGCATTTGTTTGCCTTGCACCCCGGCCACCAAATTGATGCTTCAAAAACGCCTGAGTTATTACAAGCTGCGCGCACAACCTTAAATGCGCGTGGCGATGGTGGTACAGGTTGGTCACAAGCCTGGAAAGTAAATTTGTGGGCGCGTTTGTTAGATGGTGATCGTGCGCACAAAGTTTTATCTGAGCAATTAACCATTAGCACCTTGCCCAACTTGTGGGACAACCATCCACCTTTTCAAATTGATGGTAACTTCGGTGCAACGGCGGGTATTGCTGAAATGCTCCTGCAAAGTCAAAACAACCAAATCCAATTATTACCTGCATTACCTAAAGCTTGGGCCAGTGGTTCCGTAAGTGGTTTACGCGCGCGCGGTAATTGGGTTGTGAATTTGCGTTGGAATGCAAATGACTTGCAAGAAGCTGTTTTGGTTGCCGGTCAAAGCGGTGAAGTCAATATTAAGAATTCATTGTTGGCAAAACAATTCCAGCTGGTTGAGAAAAACAGCGGAAAAAAAGTTGCCATCAAACTGAGTGGTGATAGTGGGACGTTTAAAGCGCAAGGAGGAAAGACTTATCTTTTAACCAAAAACGAATAGAAAGTTTTTAGTGTGCGCTTTGTAGTAAACGTCTAAAAAATTCAGGTTTTTGGTTTGCGTGCAGTGTGACAGTCACAACTATAAGTGACAAAAAAAGTTTAGGGGTGGTTTTAATTCTTTAACTGGAGAAAGACAATGATAAATAAAAACGAACAAACATTTCTGAAAAAGAAATTGCCGTTGTACATCAAACTTGCGTCAAGTATGTCGCTGGTGTTTGGTGCTATGGGTTCTGCACACGTTTTCGCGGCGGAAGCTGCTGATAACACCGAGGAAATCGTTATTACCGGACAGCGTGCGAGTGTTCAAAGCGCGCAAGAAGTTAAGAAGAAAGCCAACGTAATCGTTGATTCGATCGTTGCGGAAGATATAGGTAAGTTGCCTGATCGCAGTGTGACCGAAGCACTGCAGCGCGTACCTGGTGTTTCTGTTGGTCGCTATACAAATAACGACGCCGAACATCCAGCAGCAGAGGGTAGTGGTGTTGCCATTCGTGGTTTAACGCAAGTTCGCGCCGAATTAAATGGTCGCGATGTTTTCTCTGCGGCAAGTGGCCGCGGTTTGAGTTTTGAAGATGTTCCAGCGGAATTAATGTACGCAGTGGACACCTACAAAAGTCCGTCTGCCGATATGATTGAAGGTGGCTTGGGCGGAACAGTGAATTTGCGCACTCGTATGCCATTTGATTCTGCAGGTCAGCTAGCAAGTTTTACTATTAAAGGTAACTACGGCGATCAAATTAAAGAAACCAACGGCGAGTATTCTGGTTTGTACAGCAACCGTTGGTCTACTGATGCGGGTGAGTTTGGTTTCTTAGTCGATTTATCAACATCCAAGTTGGCGAGCCGTTCTGATCAGGTTTACTCTCGTCCATTCCTGCCAAGAACTATTGATGGAAAAGATGAATGGGTTTCGAAAGGTGTGGATTGGCGCCGTAACGATTATTTCAGTCAACGCGATGGTAAATACGCTGCATTCCAATGGGCGCCAAATGATCAAACAGAAATTTATTTCACTGGCTTCCAAAGCAAGTTGAAATCTGAATACGATGAGAACGCGTTCTTCTTGAACAGCGCTAACGGCGATAACGCTATAGTTCCAACTAGCTCCAAGAACTGGAAGTATGGCGCGAACGGCGAGATGATTTCAGGTGATGTTACCGTGGCTAACCCGGCTGATTGGGGTTTGAACTTTGGTACCAGTACGCGCTGGACTCCTGGAACCTCAACGACCACCGATTACTCTACTGGAATTAAATGGTCACCAGACGATCACTGGAAATTCTCTGCTGATTTGCAATATGTGAAAGCAGAAGCCAGTAAAGATGACTACACACTGGGTGTTATTTTGTTCCCGCCCACTGCTAGTTTGAGTGGTGTAGGTACAGAAAGCGCTTCTATTTACATTGATCCTGCGTACATGACCAACTACGCAAACTATACGCTCGGTCAGGCGATGACTCACTTTGAGCGCAATGAAGCAGATGCGAAAACAGCTCGCTTTGATGCTGAATACAGCTTTGATGCATCTATTATTAAATCCATTAAAGCAGGTGCGCGTTATTCTGAAAAAACCGCTGATAACATCAACACCGGTTACGATTGGAAAACTCGTTACGACACCTGGACTGCCGGTGGCGGTAATAGAAACCAAATTACAAAAGTGACTGCAGATCAAGCCTCTAAATACTTGACCTTGTACTCCTTTAATAATTTCCAGCGTGGTGATGTTACAGTTCCTGCAGCGGGCTATATCTATTCTGAAAATGCCGTTAAAAATTTCTGGGCTACTACCGATGGCGTGAATGCGGGTTGTAATGACTGGTATTGCGGCAACGACAAAAACGCGTTGAAAAACGATGCTTACAGAAATACTCAAGAGGAAAAAACAGCATCAGGTTACTTCATGGTCAACTACGGCTTTGATGATCTGTCCACACCTGTTGACGGTAATTTTGGTGTGCGCGTTGTTCAAACTGATAACGTTGCTCACGGTCACTTAACGACTAATGAAGTTAAGTTGCCTGATGGTACTTTGTTGCAAAGTGCTAACGCTGGTGATTTTGATGCGAAAAACAGTTACACACATGTATTGCCAAGCTTTAACTTACGAGTAAAAGCCGCTGACGATTTGTTTGTTCGTTTCGCAGCGTCAAAAGCCATTTGGGCTCCAAGTTTTTCTGATATGCAAGCGCGCATGACCATAGGTGCGGCTGTGAAAGATGGTATCACCAAACCAACCAGCATCAATGATTATAATTTCACCTTGAGCCAAGATACCAACCCTTATCTTGAACCTATGACAGCTAAGCAGTTTGATGTTTCTGCTGAGTGGTATTTCGATGATAAAGGTGGCATGGCTCACGTGGCCGTATTTAAAAAGCAAGTAGATGATTTCTTTAGAAGAGGTACATCTAATTTTGATATCAACGGTATTTCAGGAACCGCTACATGGTTAGCGAATATTGGTTCTGGTGACATCAACGGTGTTGAAGTTGGCGCAAGCAAATTCTTTGACTCTTTGCCCGCTCCATTTGATGGCCTTGGCGTAGATGTGAACTACACCTACATCGATAGCGCTGCGCATATTCCATTGCCAAAACCAGGTACAGGAAATGGTGCTGCACCTATAGATACGGATAAAACCACTTACGGGCAAATGCCAATTGATCAGCTTTCTAAAAATGCGTTCAATATCGTGGGTATGTATGAGAAAGATGGTATTTCTGCACGTTTGGCTTATTCATGGCGCAGTAAATACTTGATTGCGTGGGGCAGCAATGGCTTCAACCCTGATTTCCCTGACGGGTCTGGCAAAGCAGCTATCCCAATTTATAACGATGACTATGGTCAATTGGATGCATCGATTGGTTACACTTTCTTGGAAAACTACACAGTAACCTTTGAAGCAAGTAATTTATTGAAGGCTAAAACAATTGGCATAATGGATCAAAACAAGGCGGGAGATCATGTTGCTTATTCTTATGCGCAAGATGCTCGCTATTCAATTAGTTTGAGAGCTAAGTTTTAATTTTAATTGAAACTACTCTTGCGTTATATGAACCTTGCATTGCGAAAGTGATGCAAGGTTTTTTTTACGTTGACATTTATTTACCTTGTATACCGATTTTAAAAGGCTACTGCTGAAGTCTTATTTGCTAGTATATAACGCTAATAGTAAAAAAATAGTTATTAAACGGAGAGGCCACATGTTCAAATCACCCTGTCGAATTAAATTGCTGTCACCTAAAAAAATGTTTGGAATTTCTGTATTGAGTGCGCTTGGCGTGTTGGCAAGTGTTGCAACTGCATCAACACCAGAGTTCGTGAGCAAAAATGGACGCCATGCATTAATGGTTGATGGCGAACCTTTTTTAATGTTGGGCATGCAAGCAAACAACTCCAGCAATTACCCCGATACGTTAAAACAGGTGTGGCCGAGCTTCGAGAAAATGCACGCTAACACATTGGAAATTCCTGTCGCTTGGGAACAGATTGAACCAACAGAAGGTAAGTTTGATTTCTCTTATGTGGATACACTTTTACAGCAAGCGCGTGAGCATAATGCGCGTTTAGTGTTGTTGTGGTTTGGCACTTGGAAAAATAATGCGCCTCATTACACCCCTGCATGGGTGAAATTAAACAATGAACGTTTTCCGCGTGTAGTGACTAAAACAGGTGATACCTTAAATTCGCTTTCGCCGCTGGGTAAAAATACCTTAGCAGCCGATAAAAAAGCCTTTCTGGAATTAATGAAGTACCTTAAAAAAGCGGATGAGAAAAATACCGTCATTATGGTTCAGGTTGAAAACGAAGCTGGCACATGGGGGGCAGATCGCGATTTTTCTGCAATGGCCAATAAAGTGTTCAATGCGCCGATTCCCGCTGAGCTCGCTAAAAAAATTGGCGTAGGTTCAGGTACATGGCCGGAAGTATTCGGTAAAGATGCCGATGAATTTTTCCACGCTTACTACATTGCGAAGTTTTGCGAAGAATTAGCTTCTGCAGGCAAAGCGATTAAACCTTTACCTATGTACGCCAACGTTGCTTTGCGCGATCCGTTCAATCCAAGCTTTTGGGAAAAGGGCGGCGCAACCGACAACGTGATTCATATTTGGAAAGCGGCAGCACCAAGTTTAGATGCAGTAGCGCCAGATATTTACAACACAGATCATAAAACTGTTTTGAAATGGCTCGAACAATACAGCGGAAAAAATAATCCACTCTTTGTTCCAGAGATTGGTAACAGCCAACCTTTTGCACGTTATTTCTTTGATACGCTCGGTCGCGGTGGTGTAGGTTTTTCTCCCTTTGGTATGGATGATACCGATTACGTAAACTACCCCTTGGGTGCGAGCAAGTACGATGATGAAACTATCGAGAATTTTGCACAGCACTATCGTGTACTTGCACCTATGGCGCGCGAGTGGGCGAAATTAAGTTTTGAAAATAATGTGTGGGGCGTATCTGAGCCTTTGGATGCAGATGCCGTGAAAAAAATGGCAGCAAAACCTGATGCAAGCAAAGAAGAAAAAGAGGCCGCAAGTAAAAAAATTGCTGAAGCACTCACTCAAACACTGGATTTAGGAAAATGGAATGCCGAAGTGACCTATGGCCGCCCCATGTTTTTTACATCGCCACCTGTAGGTAATGATGTTGCCAGTGGCGGTGCACTGATTGCACAGTTAAGTGAAAACGAATATTTGGTTACCGCGTTTAAAGCTCGTGTTGAGTTCAAGCCTTCTGCCGAAATTAAAGATTCAAAATATATGATTGAGCGTATTGAAGAAGGCCACTATGAAAATGGTAAATGGGTAATGGAACGCGTGTGGAACGGCGACCAAACTGATTGGGGTTTGAATTTTGCTAAGTGTCCGCATGTGTTGAAAGTGCGTATGGCAACCTATAAAACAAATTAAAGCTCTGATCTAAAATTTGGGTATTGAGTCAGCATTACTCAAATTAAATTCATTTTGACTATAAGTTGGCCCTCAGCTGTGTCTACAGTTGAGGGCTTTTTTATTGTGTGTTCAGCGTTTAGGTGGCGCATTTCTTAGCAAATTTAAACCTTGAATTTTTATTTCCTCGCTATACTTAATAAAAATCAGAGTGAGAGAGATTCAAATGAAAATCAATATCAGCAACTGTTACAGGTCATTAGTCGCTGCAATGGGGCTTATTGTTGCGACGGTTCCAGCATTTGCAGAGGTTTTAAAATACAACCAATCTGACGCTGACCCTAACGGCTATTACGCCGCGAAAATGATCAAGCTAGCCTTGGATCACATAGATACAAAATATGAATTACAGGTTGTGCCTGGGGAGCTTACTCAAACACGCATGGTTGAGGATACGCTCAATAGCAAACTGGATATCATTTGGGCAGGTACCAGTAAAGATTTAGAAGAGCAGTTGGAGTTGGTTAAGATTCCACTTTACAAGGGGTTATTGGGGCACCGGTTGTTGATTATTCGAAAGGGTGATCAAGAGAAATTCGATCACATCAAAAATATTGATGATTTGAGAAAGGTTCGTTTAGGTCAGGGCACTGCTTGGGCGGATACAAAAATTTTGCAAGCGAATGGTTTAAATGTTGTAAAAACCATGAAGTATCAAAATCTATTTTATATGTTGGATGGTGGTCGTTTTGATGCATTTCCACGTGCAGTATTTGAGCCCTTCGGTGAGGTGGATAAGCATTCAGATTTAAGCTTAACTGTCGAAAAACATCTAATGTTAGTTTATAAACTTGACTTCTTTTTGTTTGTGAACAAATCCAAACAAAAATTAGCGCGCGATTTGGAGTTGGGTTTGAATCGTGCAATTGCGGATGGTAGTTTTGATAAAGTGTTTATGAGTGCGCCGAGTGTTCAAGAAGCGATTACCAAGGGTGACTTAAAGAATCGATTAGTAATTCCTTTGGATAACCCGTTAATTACCAATCAGGTTCCGGTGAATCGCGCTGATTTGTGGATTGATCCCGCAACGCTTTAGTTATTAACGAAGGGCTAGAAAATAAAAAAGGGCGTTAGCCCTTTTTTATTT
>JAGKXD010000066.1 GCA_021151525.1 Cellvibrionaceae bacterium
TTATTCTTGTGGTTAAAAAACAGCCAATTTAAGCGGCTAGTAGATTTTATAAGGCTTTGGACCTGTTTCCCAAAATCTATCCACTAAGTTATCCACAGAAAATGTGGACAATTTTTTTGTGAAGATATTTGTGCAGAAAAGTTACATTTTTATTTTCGTATCACTTTTTTTCACTTTTTTGACCTATTGATAAACATTATTTTTTCTTATTTTTGCTCAGGTTTTCACTATGACTATAAGTTTGACGGTTACTGTCTTGGGAGGGGGGAGTTTCGGCACAGCGATTGCTAATATCATTGCGCATAACAATCACAAAACTTTCCTGTGGATGCGTTCATCTGAGCATGCGGACGCTTGTCATAAGGCACGAGAAAACATCCAGTATTTACCCGGCTATCATTTGGCAGACTCCTTGACGATTACGTCTGACTTGCAAATGGCCATTAGCCAAAGTGATTTGGTCTTTGTATCTATCCCCAGTCATTCTTTTCGCTCAGTTACCCAGACAATTCGTCCGTTCCTACGTAAAGATGCCATAGTCATTAGCACTGCGAAAGGTATAGAGCCACAAGGTTTCACGCTCATGAGCCAAATCCTTGAGCAGGAGCTGCCAGATCACCCTATAGGTGTATTGAGCGGCCCCAATTTTGCGAAAGAGATTGTGCGTCAACAGCAGACCGGTTCGGTAATCGCAAGTAGTGACGAGCGCGTTATAGATTGCGTACAGCAAACCCTGTGCTCGCCAACTTTTCGTGTCTATTCCAATCATGACCGCTATGGTGTTGAGCTCGGTGGTGCGCTTAAAAATATCTACGCTATTATTTGTGGAATGGCTGCGGCTTTAGGCGCCGGCCAAAACACGCAAGCCATGTTACTTACACGCAGTCTTGCAGAAATGGGGCGCTTTGCGCATCTCATGGGTGCCAACCCCATGACCTTTTTGGGGTTGGCGGGGGTTGGTGATTTAATTTTAACCTGCACATCAGATTTGAGTCGGAATTATAGAGTCGGTTTTGCGTTAGGTCAGGGTAAGAATTTGGATGAAGTTGTTGCTGGCCTTGGCCAGGTTGCTGAAGGTGTAAATACTTTGAAGCAGGTTAAGCAAAAAGCTGATGAATTAGGTGTATATATGCCTTTGGTGTCGGGCTTGCACGGAGTATTGTTTGAGCACAAAGCGATTGCTGATGTAGCCCGCGGTTTAATGATGGGCGAACAGAATACTGATGTGGACTACTTGGGAGTTTAAACGGTGGACAATGAGCAAATTAAATCGAATTTAACGTCTAGCAAGCACTGGTTACGTTTAATTTTTATGTTGTTATTTGCAGCAATTCTACAAGTGGCAAGTGTGTTGATGTGGATACTGGTTATCGCCCAATTTATTTTTTCGTTGATTACCGGTGAAGACAATCCCAACTTGCGTAAGCTCGGTCACAGTTTATCTATATATATATTCGATACTTTAAAATTTTTAACTTACGCCAGTGAAGAAAAGCCATTTCCATTTGCTGATTGGCCACAAGTTGACGAACCTAAAAGTTAGTCTTAACTAATCGTGCTCTGCTGAGGAGAGGGTATGCAAGTTTTTGTGTTGCGTCATGGTCAAGCGGAAGCGCAAATAACCACGGATGAAGCGAGGAATTTAACTTCAAAAGGCCGTGCAGATGTTGCGGAAAGTGTTAAGTATTCTTTGCCTGACCTCAATCGTGTGCAAGAAATTTGGGCGAGCCCATTAGTCCGTGCACAACAAACAGCACAAATCGCACGCGATATTTTGGCAATGCAAGGTGTTCACGTCGCTATAAAAACCCTAGATTTAATAATCCCTGAAGCCGATCCGGCGGGTTTATTTGATAGTTTGCAGGCAACAGAAATATCGTCCGTTTTATTGGCAAGCCATCAACCTTTTGTAGGGGATTTTATTGATTTGTTCTGCGGTAGCCCACGCGGTGCTCACCCTATGAACACCAGTTCTTTAGCTTTAATTGAGTGCAATGTGGCAGCAAGTGCTTGTGGCGAGTTGCGCTGGCTAAGGCATGTAATGGGATGAAACTATTTGGAATCAGACTATGCAAGTGCAAGAGCTCACATTTAATGTAGATGGATTGCAATTTGCCGCTCAAGCTTGGGGAAACCCTGAGCACTTTCCTGTGTTAGCCTTGCACGGCTGGCTTGATAATTCAGCGAGCTTTTTCGCGTTGGCACCGCTATTAAATAATGTCTACATTGTTGCGCTTGATATGGCTGGGCACGGTCAAACCAGTCATCGCCTCGGCTCATTTCCGTACAATATTTGGGAGGATGTTGCAGAAATTTTTTCTATTGCCGATCAATTAGGTTGGAAAAAGTTTGCGCTTCTTGGGCACTCTCGCGGAGCTATTATTGCGACATTAGCAGCGGGTACATTCCCCGAGCGAATATCTCATTTGGGTTTAATTGAAGGTATATTGCCCGAGCCGACTCGCAGTGAAGATACCCCCGAACAACTGGCAAGATCTATAGAGGGAGTTAAAGCGCAATCCGCAAAAACTTTGTCGCTTTACCCTGACATTTCCACCGCCATTAAAGCGCGCGAGCGCGGCATGTTCCCGCTAAGTTTCGCAGCTGCAAAAGCGCTAACAGAACGAGGAATGAAGCGCGTTGATGGTGGATATCACTGGAGTACAGATCAACGTTTACTTGTGCCGTCCGCTGTAAAGCTATTACCCGAACAAATGACTGCTTTTATTGCGCGTATTAGGTGCCCAATTTCGTTGGTGTTGGCGAATGACGGTATGCCAAAGCTTTTCCCGAAGTACAGTGATTCTATTGATGCCTATTCGCAAGTTGTAGTAACGCGTATGCCTGGCGGGCATCACCTCCATATGGAGCGCGAGGTTACTAATGTTGCCGCTGTTCTCAATCCATTTTTTTCCAAACGAGATTAGATGAAAAAGATAATATTTATAATCAGTTTCTTGCTTTTTTCACAAAGTCTATTCGCGGCTGATTTGAAGTTGCAAACTTATCCTAATGCGCGTGAAGTCTCTCATACCAGCACTCAAGATGATGATTATTTACTGGCATTAAGTGCCTATAAAAAAGTTGATAATAGTTGGCTGGTTGATAGATCCCAGCGTTTAAGTGGCAGCCTAGAGCGTACAACATTTGAATTGCCTGCTGATCACACTGCCGATATGGGATTTGTTTTTTTCAGGGATCAACTCGATAAATATAATTTACGCGAGCTGTTTCATTGCAAAGCGCGTGATTGCGGTACTAGTAACAGCTGGGCCAATAATCATTTTAAAATTATTCAACTCTATGGCATGGATCAACATCAGCTTTACGGTGCCTATGAAATTACCAATGCAGATGAAAAGCCATTTTATGTGGTGATTTATGCAGTTATGCGTGGCAATAAACGCGCTTATGTACAATTGGAAGTTTTGCATTTGAATAAGCTTAATGAATTCGGTGTGGCGTCTAGCCCGGAAACCCTGAATAAGCTTTTAAATACCAACGGCTATTTTGTATTCCCAGATTTTGTCAGCAAAGATGCGCAGGGGAGCGCACATTTACAAATTAAACAAGCGCATATCCAGGCGTTAGTGAGTCTGTTGAATTTGCAGCCCAAATTAACACTTGCACTTGTTGGGCATGATTATTCTGTTGCAACAATTGAACAACAGAAAAATGAATCCAAAAAGAATGCCGATCAAATAAAAGCTGCGCTAGTCGCAGCAGGGGTTGATACTAAACGTTTGCAAACATTTGGTATTGGCAGTTTGGCTCCAGCGGGCAGGGGTGATAGAAGCGCGCGAGTTGAAATTGTGAAGGTAGGTGAAAATTAAACCTAGTGACCTCAGACTTGAAATAAAAAACGGACATAAAAATGTCCGTTTTTTATTGAGCGACTGCTAATGACACTAATTAACCAGCGATAAAAATTCCATACGCGTCGCTTGGCTGCTGCGGAAACTGCCAAGCATGGCGGAGGTTTTCATTAACGAGTTTTGCTTTTCAACGCCGCGCATCATCATGCACATATGCTTGGCTTCAATAATAACGCCCACACCGCTGGCCCCAGTAATTTTCAATACTGATTCGGCGATTTGTGTAGTGAGTTGCTCCTGAATTTGCAGGCGACGTGCATACATATCAACGATGCGTGCAACTTTGGATAAGCCGAGCACTTTACCTGTTGGGATATAGGCCACATGAGCTTTGCCTATAAAGGGCAGCAAATGGTGTTCGCACATTGAATAAAGCTCAATGTCTTTAACCAAAATCATTTCGCTGGAATCTGACGGGAAAAGCGCTCCGTTAACAACTTCATCGAGTGTTTGGTTGTAGCCTCGGGTTAAAAACTGAAAGGCTTTGGCGGCACGTTCGGGGGTATCTTGCAAACCGGGGCGGTTTAAATCTTCACCAATGCTGCTAATAATGCTCGCAAAATGTTCTTTCATGGATTCCTCGCTACGCAATAAAAACCCTGCACATAAGCTGTGAGGGTTGAGATAGGGCAGCATTTTACCCTGTAAACTGCATGAAAACGAACTTGATTTAGCGCCTACCCGAGATTCTTTATATTCCCCGTGCTTCATTTGGGTAGAATAGCGGCACTTTTTTAGCGAGCTTCAACTATGACCGCCATAACACTTGATCTATGCGATGAATTATTGACCTTGCGCGATTTTATTCGCTGGGGTGCCAGTGAGTTTACCGCTGCAAAACTCTATTTTGGTCACGGTACGGATAACGCTTGGGATGAAGCAGAGCAGCTTGTCTTACACGCTGTTCATCTCACGCCTCCTTTGGCAGATGAATGGCTGAGTGCCCGACTTACACGTATTGAGCGCGAAGCCGTGTTGGGTAATTTACAGCGTCGCATTCAAGAGCGCGTTCCCGCTGCCTATATTACCGGCCAAGCCTGGTTTGCCGGTTTACCATTTACAGTGGATGAGCGCGTCTTGGTTCCGCGCTCACCAATTGGCGAGTTAATTCAAAAGCAATTTTCTCCATGGTTGGCAAATGAACCTTCACATATTTTGGATTTGTGTACGGGCAGTGGCTGCATTGGAATCGCTTGCGCTTATGCATTTCCTGACGCTGCAGTTCAGCTCAGCGATATTTCTTTTGATGCGCTTGCAGTGGCAGAAGAAAATATTCAGCAACACGATTTAGAAGATCGTGTTTTTGCTATGCAATCCGATTTGTTTGAAAATCTGGCCGGCCAAAAGTTTGATTTAATTGTGTCTAATCCTCCCTATGTAGATGCGAATGATTTAGCAACTATGCCACCGGAATATCATGCCGAACCTGAAATAGGTTTAGGCTCCGGTGATGACGGTTTGGATTTTACGCGCCGTTTATTACGAGAAGCCAAAGATTATTTAACCCAGGATGGAGTGTTGATTGTTGAGGTTGGCAATTCTTGGGTTGCACTGGAAGATGCTTATCCCGATTTACCGTTCACATGGATTGAGTTTGAGCGCGGCGGCCATGGGGTGTTTATGCTACGCAAACAAGATTTGCTTTTGTTGCCATAAGCTACATTGTTGGCATTTTGTAGATTTAGTAGGGAGTCGTCATCCTCGCGTAGCGGGATCCAGCCCTTTAAAAGATTGCATAATGCAAAAACTGGATCCTCGCTGCACGAGGATGACGATTCCCAAATAAATTTTTATTTCATCTCAATTTGCTGTGTTGAGAGTTTTCACGAAAATATATTTTATTTTTTATCTGACCACATCCAACGCAAAATTTCCGGTAACAAACTCCCGCCATGCTGATCGGAATGAGCACCGTCGCCCCACACATGATTTATGGTGTAACGCGCACCTTTATCTCCCGTTTTATCTGCATTTGAGTTTGCCCATTCTAATGACAACAACATTTGTTGGTTGGCTAAAAACCAATTGCCGTGTTCGTTATCAAGATCATTGCTACCATCTTGCAAGAAAATTTTGATGGGGCGAATAGGGGATTTGCGAATTAATCCAGGATAAATATCTCCTCCGGGAATGAGTGGTTTATCGGCCGTTGCAGGCACATAACCAATCGATGTGTAGCTGCCAATTATGCTAATCACTTTACGAAAAGCATCTGGTCTATGCCATGCAACAGTAAATGCACAAATCGCCCCGCTACTTGTACCGCCAATAATGTGTTCTTCCGGGTTGGGGTTGTAAGAATATTTTTTCGCAACTTCAGGCAGGAGCTCATCAATAAGAAAGCGCGAATAATCATCGCTTAGCGCATCGTATTCAGGCGCGCGATGATTGGGATTAGACATCCCCAAGTTATCCGGATAATGCTCACTGGTGTTGCCAGGAGTAATAAACACACCAATGGTTGAAGGAATTGCGTTTTGGTATATCAAGTTATCTAAGACCTGAGGAACACGTAGTGAACCTTTGGGATTTGTCGCGCGCTGGCCATCTTGAAATACCAGCAGGCTGGGCTTGGTTTTTGTCTTTGTTTTGTAGTTCGCCGGCACATAAATCCAGTATTGGCGTACTGTGCCCGCAAATACCTTGCTGTGGAACTCAAAAGGGCCTTCGAGCTTGCCTTTGCGCACATTTGGCTGCTCTAAAGAATCTGCAGTGAAGGGGTAATCACCGGGTTGACGAGGTTTTTGGGCTTCGTCGGCCCAACTGAGGCAGCTTATTAGGCTGCTAACTATGATTACCGCTGCATGTTTTTTCATCATCTTAGCCTGCTCCTGCTTTACCCTTTTGCGAATTGTTTGATTTTTATGCGATGGGATTTATAGCATAGAAGCGGGTTAAGACCTATGTGAGCGCATGTAAAAGTATGTTTAGTTCACGTATAATCGCCTCACTTTTCTGCTTCTTTCGCGCTTCGCGATTTATGTACACATTTGGGTTGGTATAAACATGTCAGGCAATACTTACGGCAAATTATTTACAGTAACTACCTTTGGCGAAAGCCACGGCCTTGCGCTTGGCGCTATTGTGGATGGTTGCCCACCCGGTTTATCACTCACTGAAGAAGATTTGCAAATTGATTTGGATCGCCGCAAACCAGGGACATCGCGCTACACAACACAACGCCGCGAAGATGATTTGGTAAAAATTTTATCCGGTGTGTTTGAAGGTAAAACTACCGGCACGCCAATTGGTTTGATTATTGAAAATACCGATCAACGCTCAAAAGATTATTCCAATATTAAAGATCAATTCCGCCCAGCTCACGCCGATTACACTTACATGCAAAAATACGGTGTACGCGATTACCGCGGCGGTGGTCGCTCATCTGCGCGTGAAACTGCCGTACGTGTTGCTGCTGGTTCTATCGCTAAAAAATATTTAAAGGATTTCCACGGTATTGAAGTGCGTGGTTATTTGTCACAGCTTGGGCCGATTAAAATTGAAACAGTCGATTGGGATCAAGTAGAACAAAATCCTTTCTTCTGCCCAGATGCAAGCAAGGTTCCGGAAATGGAAGCTTTTATGCAAGCACTCAACAAGGAGGGGGATTCAATCGGCGCAAAAATTACTGTCGTGGCGACCAATGTTCCGCCCGGTTTAGGTGAACCCATTTTTGATCGTCTCGATGCAGAAATTGCACACGCGCTTATGAGCATCAATGCCGTAAAAGGTGTAGAAATTGGTGAAGGCTTTGGTGTAGTTGATCAACGCGGTAGTCAGCATCGTGATGAAATTACGCCGAAAGGTTTCTTGTCCAATAATGCGGGTGGTATTTTGGGCGGCATTTCATCTGGGCAAGATATTATTGCGAACCTTGCATTGAAGCCAACTTCTAGTTTGCACATTCCCGGCCGCAGTGTTGATGTACATGGAAATCCTGTAGAGGTCATTACCAAAGGTCGCCACGATCCTTGCGTAGGTATTCGTGCAACCCCTATTGCAGAGGCAATGCTTGCGTTGGTATTGATGGATCATATGCTGCGTCATCGCGGGCAAAATGGTGCAGTAAAACATTCAGTGCCGGTAATTCCTGCTAGCGTTAAAAAATAGAGAGATTTAGCCCCTTAGTAGCGACTCGTTTTTAAACTCATCGTCATTCCCGCGAAGGTGGGAATCCAGTTCTCGATTTTTAAAAGCTGGATCCCTGCTACGCGAGGATGACGACTCCCAAATAATCTGTGACTTTCTCTAAACAGATACATCCAGCTTCAAAACGCAATATGCCCAATACATCTACCGCATCGCACACTCTTCCGTATTGGCGTCTCTCCAGTTTTTATTTTTTCTATTTTGCGGTTGTGGGCTCGCTTACACCTTACTGGGGTGTTTATCTAAAATCACTTGGTTATAGCTCGCAGGATGTTGGTTTTATCACCGCAATTATTTTGGGTACGCGAATTATTGCACCTAATTTTTGGGGTTGGCTTGCAGATAAAACCCAACAGCGTTTGCGAATTATTCGTCAAGGGAGTGCAATTGCTTGTGTTTTTTTTGCCGGCGTATTGATTAGCAATCATTATGCGTGGTTAGTGTTAGTTATTAGCTGTTATACGTTTTTTTGGCATGCTGTGTTGCCCCAGTTTGAAGTAATTACCCTGTCTTATCTGGGGAATCAATATCAGCGCTATGGCCAAATTCGCTTATGGGGATCAATCGGTTTTATAGCAGCAGTGGTTGGCTTGGGTTTATTGTTTGATTTTTTACCGATTCGCTTTTTGCCATTAGCTATTTTAAGTTTTTTGTTATTGATTTTCCTATCCAGTCTTTCGTTGAAAACAGTCTCTATACAAAAAACAGTTGACGCCTCGCAAGGTTTTTTATCTTTGGTTACTCAACCTGCCATGATTTGCTTTTTGCTGGCGAGTTTTTTATTGCAATTAAGTCACGGGCCTTACTACACCTTTTATAGCTTGTATCTGCAAGAACATTATGGTTACACAAGCACATCGACAGGCTTATTATGGGCTTTGGGTGTGCTGGCAGAAGTTGCAATATTTTTGGTAATGCCGAAAATTATGCATAGGTTTGATGTGCGCAACTTATTGTTATTTACTTTTTCTATCACGGCTTTTCGCTGGTATTTAATTGGTTACTGTGCAGATTACCTTGCAGTATTGCTAATTGCACAGTTGTTACATGCGGTGAGTTTTGGTGTAGCTCATGCGGCATCAATTGAAATTGTACGCAGCCATTTTAAAGGTGCTCATCAAGGGCAAGGACAGGCTCTGTATAGCTCGTTGAGTTTTGGCGCGGGTGGTGCAGTGGGGGCTTTAATCGGCGGTCTTTTATGGGATCATAGCGCGAGCCTCACCTTTTTGGTGGCAAGCCTTTCCGCGCTTGGTGCTTTTGTTATTAGCTTTTTTGGGCTACATTTAAGAAAGCCGCATTCAGTCTAATCGCAATTTCGTTCCAGCCTTTCTCAGTTTTATAGGCGCTCACTATGCAAAATCTTTCCGTTGCACTTATCCAGCAAGAAATTGTTCCAAATAATCCCCAGCACAATCTCGATACGTTTGCGAAAGCAATGAGTAAACTCAAAGATGTGGATCTCATTATTTTGCCAGAAGTTTTTACTACGGGCTTTTGTAGCAATGCACGCAATTACGCTGAGAAAGTGGATGGTACGGCTTACCAATGGATGGCTGATCAAGCGAAGCGATTAAATGCAGTAGTAACTGGCAGTTTGGTAGTTAAAGTGAATGACACGCATTTTAATCGCTTGGTATGGATGCGCCCAGACGGTACTTATGCGCATTATGACAAGCGCCATTTATTCCGCATGGCTGGCGAGCATGAGCGTTATGCAAGTGGCAGTGAACGCGTACTTGTTGAATTAAAAGGTTGGCGAATTCTGCCACTGATTTGTTACGACTTGCGCTTCCCTGTGTGGAGCCGTAACCGTAACGACTATGATTTAGCCTTCTATGTTGCCAACTGGCCGAGTGCACGTGCATTGCACTGGAATCGTTTACTGCAAGCTCGCGCCATAGAAAATTTAAGTTATGTTATTGGTGTTAATCGCGTGGGTATGGATGAAAAGCACCAGCATTATTCGGGCGATTCGAGTGTATTCAGTTCAACTGGCGAAGTTGTGTTTGCCTCACAAGAATCGGGTGCATTTGTTATTGAGCTGTTTGCCGATAAATTAAAAGATCACCGCGAAAAATTCCCGGCTTATATGGATGCCGATGAATTTGAAATAAAGCGTTAATAAAAAAGCCGCTGAAGTTAGCGGCTTTTTTATTGGGCGTTAAGATTAGCTAATCGCTTTATTCACAATTGTTTGCGCTTCCGCAATCAATTGCTGCAAATGATCTTTGCCTTTAAAACTTTCAGCGTAGATTTTGTAAATATCTTCAGTACCTGATGGACGTGCAGCAAACCAACCGCTTTTACTTGATACTTTAATTCCACCAATGGCTGCATTATTGCCTGGTGCGTTGGTGATGATATTTTCAATTTTTTCGCCTGCCAATTCGGTAGATGTAATTTGTTCTGGCGATAGTTTTGAAAGGGCTTTTTTCTGTGCGGCATTTGCAGGGGCTTCGACACGCGCTTCAGCCGCGTGACCAAATTCATCGGCCAATGCTTTGTAGTGTTCACCTGGGTCTCGGCCTGTTTTTGCAACAATTTCACCAGCGAGCAACGCTGGAATCAAACCGTCTTTGTCGGTTGTCCACACGCTACCATCAATACGCAGGAAAGATGCGCCCGCACTTTCTTCACCGCCAAAGCCCAATGAGCCGTCAAATAAACCTGGTGCAAACCATTTGAATCCTACTGGCACTTCATGCAAGCGGCGACCTAATTTTTCAGCTACGCGATCAATCATGGAGCTGCTCACAGCAGTCTTTCCAATTGCAGTTGCAGCATTCCATTGTGGGCGGTTAGAAAACAAATATTGAATCGCTACCGACAAATAATGGTTAGGCGGCAACAAGCCGACACTCGGAGTTACAATGCCGTGGCGGTCGTGGTCTGCATCGCAAGCAAACGCAACTTGATAGGCATTTCGCTGCGCAAGCAATCCTTGCATGGTGTAAGGCGATGATGGGTCCATACGAATTTTTCCATCCCAATCGGCGGTCATAAATTCGAAAGTTGGATCAATGATCTGATTGATCAAATGCAAATCAAGTTTGTAGAAATCTGCAATTGCGCTCCAATAGCGTAAGCCTGCGCCACCGAGAGGATCAACGCCTAAACGAACGCCTGCCGCACGAATTGCATTCATGTCAACTACATTAATTAAATCCTTCACGTAGTGGCTTATGTAATCGTGGTGATGAGTGCTGGGGGCTTTTATGGCAACGCGATACTCCATGCGTTTTACATCGCGCAAATTATTTTCCAATAATTCATTGGCGCGCGCTTGCATCCAGTTAGTTACATCTGAATCTGCTGGGCCGCCATTAGTGGGGTTGTATTTGTAGCCACCATTATCAGGTGGGTTGTGCGATGGAGTAATCACAACACCATCTGCCAAACCGCTGGTGCGATTTTTATTGTAAGTTAAAATTGCATGAGATACGGCGGGCGTTGGTGTGAACTCACCACCGGTAGCCAAAAATATATCTACACCATTTGCGGCAAAAACTTCTACCGCACTAATTTGTGCTGGTTCGGAAAGTGCGTGCGTATCTATACCGACATAGAGCGGACCAGTTATGCCAGCTTTAGCACGGTAATCACAAATTGCTTGTGTAATGGCGAGCACATGGTTTTCATTAAAGCTGGTTTTAAATGATGAACCACGATGACCGGATGTACCAAAGCTCACGCGTTGCTCTGCAACACTTGGGTCCGGCTTTTTATCGTAATAAGCAGCGGTCAGCAAGGTGACATCTACCAGCATTTCTTTGGGTAATAATTTTCCTGCGTAAGGACTAGTGCTCATGTGATATCTCCTTGGTTGATTCTGTAAATAAGCTGACGATTATCAATTGGGTTTCGTATTAAGGGTATCGTATGGAACAATTTTCACAATAATACCCAGCAGTGGATGATCTATGTAGTGAATTTCGTTACTGCGCATACTGCGCTCTTGGCTAACTTTTATAATGCGCTTAATCAAAAAATCCTGATTTTTATCAGTTTGAGTGGTGTCAGCAAAAGGCGAGGGAGGAAGTTCCGGCCAGCTCTCAGTGAGATTTGTGCCCGCAGGAACAAATTGCGTCAACCATAAGTTGCTTTGAATTTTTAAATATTGGCCAACGCTCAGCGCAATAGAACCTTCCAACTCTTGATGATTTCCAAAAACTTTTCCGCCGTTAATAAAGATGTTGGTTTTGCGGCCATAAATCATTTGTCGCCACGCTTGATGATAAAGCAGCGTATAAGTACCACTTCTTGCAAGTGTGGCGGCCTGTGAATTTAATAATCTTTCTGACGCGGGCAAGACCGAAAATCCATCGGATGAATTGCCTTCAGTTTTCAGGTTAACCAGATTTTCTGGATAACTCAATTTAACATCTGTTGGCCAATATTCTTGTGGATTGGTTTCTGCTCGAGAAAAAACAATCAACTCAACCTGATACATACGCTCATGGCTTTGCGGATTTTCTGCTTCAGTTTGAGCTTGTACGCTAAAGCTGCCCAACAACAAGATAAACCCCAGTTGCAATAATGCGAGTGTAGAATATTTTTTTATCAGCATAGCTATGTTCTCAAAGCCTTAATTAAGGCATTAATTTATCGAGCAAGCCTGTAACTTGCTGTAAGCGTTGTTCGGTTGTATCCATGGGCAAGGTAAATTTAAGCTTGTTTGCACCTTCCAATTTGTAAGCATGTGGTGCGGCTTGAACCATTTTAACAATAGTGAGTGGTTCAACACGGGTATCGCCACTGAATTCAATTACGCCAGAGCGAGCGCTGGCTTCCAGCTTGGTAATACCAATTGTCTGCGCTTTTAGTTTTATTTGCGTGACGCGCACCAAATTTTTGGTTTGTTCTGGCAATAAACCAAAGCGATCAATCATTTCAACTTGCAAATCGCGAAGCGCTTCATCGGTTTCAGCGTTGGCAAGGCGTTTGTACATAATTAAGCGCGATTGTACATCAGGCAAATAATCAGATGGAATTAACGCGGGAATACGCAGGTTAACATCCACCATTCCGTCAAATTCGTTAGTGGGATCTGGAATTTTGCCTTTACGAATTGCTTTAACAGCGCGGTCGAGCATTTCCATATAGAGCGAGAAACCGATGGTCTGGATTTGCCCGCTTTGTTCGTCGCCTAAGAGTTCGCCCGTGCCGCGAATCTCCATATCGTAAGTGGCGAGGGTAAAGCCTGCACCTAAATCTTCTGCAGCAGAAATAGCTTCCAGTCGTTTAACGGCATCGCCCGTCATAGAACGTTTATCGGGCGTTAACAAATAAGCATAAGCTTGGTGATGCGAACGGCCTACGCGACCACGCAATTGATGCAACTGCGCCAAGCCAAATTTATCGGCGCGATGAATAACAATCGTATTCGCATTAGGAATATCAATACCCGTTTCAATAATGGTGGTACACACCATCACATTAAAACGTTTGTGATAAAAGTCTGACATTACTCGCTCAAGATCACGCTCACGCATTTGCCCGTGACCAACCACAATGCGTGCTTCTGGCACTAGCTCTTGCAAATCGCGCGCAGTTTTTTCAATCGTGCTTACTTCATTGTGAAGGTAATAAACTTGTCCGCCGCGCAAAATTTCACGCAGGATTGCCTCTTTAATAATATTGTCGTCATGTGTGCGGACAAATGTTTTCACTGACAAGCGGCGTGCAGGTGGTGTGGCTATAATCGATAAATCGCGAATGCCTGACATAGACATATTAAGTGTGCGCGGAATCGGGGTTGCGGTCAGTGTTAAAATATCTATCTCTGCACGCAATGCTTTTAGTTGTTCTTTTTGACGCACACCAAAGCGATGTTCTTCGTCGATAATTAACAAACCAAGGTTTTTGTATTTGATATCTGGCGACAATAACGCGTGGGTACCGACGATAATATCAATTTTTCCTTCTGCGATTCGCGGTTTAACTTCATTAACTTCTTTTGCAGTTCTAAAGCGCGACAGCACTTCAATAGTAATGGGCCAATCTGCAAAGCGATCTTTTAAGGATTCGTAATGCTGCTGTGCGAGAAGTGTTGTAGGTGCAAGAATCGCTACTTGTTTACCACCGTGACTGGCAACAAATGCTGCACGCATAGCCACTTCCGTTTTACCGAAACCTACGTCGCCACACACCAAACGATCCATGGGCTTTGGTGAGAGCATATCTGCAATAACGGCCTCAATTGCACGCTGTTGATCTGGTGTTTCTTCAAATGGGAAACTGGAAGCAAAATTTAAATAGGCTTCTTTCGGGTCAGCAAATGCAAAACCTTTGCGTGCAGCGCGACGTGCGTAAACTTCTAATAATTCCGCAGCAGTATCGCGAATTTGCTCTGCCGCTTTGCGTTTAGCTTTTTGCCAAGTTTCGCTGCCGAGCTTGTGCAGTGGCGCTAATTCTTCATCGGTACCACTATAGCGGCTAATTAAATGCAGGTTCGTAACGGGAACGTAGAGCTTAGTTTCATCAGCATATTCAAGCGTTAAAAACTCGTTGGTTTGATCATCAATGGTGATGGTTTCCAAACCTCGGTAACGACCAACGCCGTGATCAATATGTACAACCGGTGAACCGATTTTTAGTTCGGTAAGGTTTTTAACAATAAGCTCGGAGTTATCCTGGCTTTGCTTGCGACGGCGGGTCTGTTGGACGCGTTCGCCAAACAATTGTGTTTCGGTGATTAACGCAATTGCTGGATCTACTAACAACAAACCTTGTTCAAGTGGTGCAGTGGTAATAGCGATTTTTTCACTGCCATTAATAAAATTTGACCAGCAGTCCAGAATCGTCGGTACCACACGAATGCGGCTTAATAATTCCAATAGGCTTTCGCGACGACCTGCAGAATCTGCGCAAAATAACACTCGCCCAGTGTACTCCATGAGAAACGCTTGAATTGCAGCTAACGGATTCTCTGCTTGTGAGCGAATCGGCAGGCTAGGCGGTATTTGAGTTGCGAAATTGGTGTGGCCAATTTTTTCTTCCAGTGCCTCTGCACTGATAAAGGTGCGGCAGTAATCTTTGAGGTAACTAAATAACTCATCAATCGCAATATAAATTTCTTTGGGGGGCAGAATGGGGCGCTGTGGGTCAACACGGCGACTTTCGTAGCGGCGCAATAATTCTAGCCAGAAATTTTCGGCGGCTTTTTCAATATCACCTAAACCATAGACTTGGGTGTTACTTGGTAAGTAATCAAAGAGCGTGCTGCAATTGTCAAAAAATAAAGGCAAATAGTATTCAATACCAGCAGGAGAAATACCTGCACTAATATCCTGAAAAATTGAACAGGCTTTATGGTCTACATCAAACTTTTCCAGCCAGTGTTGCTTGAAACGATTAATGCCGATTTTATCCAATGGGAATTCTTTGGCAGGTAATAATTGAATGCTATTAACTTGCTCAACAGTTAACTGTGTTTCGGGATCAAAAGTTCGCAGGGTTTCGATTTCATCGTCAAACAAATCTAGGCGATAGGGTTGTTCACTGCCCATTGGGAAAATATCGAGCAATGCACCGCGCACGGCGTATTCACCATGTTCGTAAACCGTATCCACGCAGTGGTAGCCCGCTTTTTCGAAATTGCGGCGCATATTGTCGATATTAATTTTTTGGCCACATTCGACGACTAAACTATTTCCAATCAAATAGTCTGACGGCATCAAACGTTGCAATAAAGATGTAACAGGAACAACCAAAATGCCTTGTTTGGTTTGCGGCAATTGATAAAGCGTTTTTAAACGATCAGAAATAATATCTTGGTGAGGAGAAATCGTATCGTAGGGTAGGGTTTCCCAATCGGCGAGATGGAGAATATCAAAATCATCACGCTGGTTAAAAAATGCAAGCTCGCTTTCCAAGCGCAATGCACTGCTGGTATCTGCGGTAATCACCAAGCTAAAGCCCTGAGTGGTATAGGCGCCATTGAGTATGGCAAGCGCTTGTGCGCTACCCTGTAATTGCCCCCAGCTTTGTTTGTTGCCAGAACGGGATGAAATGGGAGGATTGCTAATAGATACCATCGGAAAACGCTTTAAACCCAGTTGCTACAAGTGCGATTATTGTACCTGTGCAGCTTGGAAAAGTGGGTTTTAGTGCAAATTTTTTATGCGTTTTCGAGTTATTTTATCCGTATTTGCAGAATCACTTTTTAACGCATAATTGTGGACGATTATTTGCTTATAAATACCTTAGCTATTCATGAGTATTGGGTTAAAAGTTGACCATAGAATAGTGTTTTTAGTGCGTGTCACCGTGATTTGAGGCGGGAAACACTTTTCGTTGCTACAATGACTGCATTAGTGTGCACCAAATTATAGAACTGAGAGGACATAAGTGTGGTTGATTACATGTATGACGTGCTGGTAATTGGTTCTGGCCCTTCCGGCGAAAGTTCTGCAATTGCGGCAGCCAAAGCGGGTAAGCGAGTTGGCATTATTGAAAACCGTACCGTTGTAGGCGGTAGTTGCGCTCATAAAGGCACAATTCCTTCAAAATCTTTGCGCCATGTAGTGAAGCAAATTATTCATTTTAAGGCGAATAGTTTATTTCGTGAGCTGGGTGATACGCGTCGTCTTACCTTTCCTCGAGTGCTTGAATCAGCAGCCCGTGTTATTCCTCGCCAAGTTGAGTTACACACTAATTTCTATGTTCGCAATCGAGTATCTGTTCATATAGGCGATGCTTCATTTGTCAGTGTGCATGAGGTAGAGCTTGTGGCACCTGACGGAGCCAAAGAAATTATTACTGCCCAAGATATAATTATCGCGACTGGGTCGCGTCCTTATCGACCCGATGATGTCGATTTTACGCATCCACGAATTTACGACAGCGACACGATTTTGGATATGCAACACACGCCGCGGCATTTAATTGTTTATGGTGCTGGCGTAATAGGTTGTGAGTACGCGTCAATATTTTCCGGCTTAGGCATGCGTGTTGATTTAATCAATAATCGCGATCGCCTGCTGTCCTTCCTCGATGATGAAATTTCTGATGCTTTAAGTTATCACTTGCGCGACAGCGGTGTAACAGTTCGTCATAGCGAAGAATACGAATCCATTGAGGCAAGCGAGCACTCAGTAACATTGCATTTGAAATCGGGTAAGCGTTTAAAAGCCGATGCAATTCTCTGGTGTAACGGTCGCAGTGGTAACACTCATACATTAAATTTGGGCGCTATAGGCTTAAAGGCGGATCATCGCGGCAATTTAAAAGTGGATGACTGCTATCGCACTGAACTTGAAAATATTTATGCAGTGGGTGATGTCATTGGCTGGCCAGGACTTGCGAGCGCTTCCTATGGTCAGGGCCGGGCGGTATCCGGTGGAATTTTGGGCGATGTTTGCTCCAAGCTTTCTAATGTTCCTACAGGAATTTATACCCTGCCGGAAATCAGCTCAATTGGCAGAACTGAAACTGAACTAACCCAAGCGCGCATCCCTTATGAAGTGGGACGAGCATTTTTCAAAAATACAGCGCGCGGTCAGATATCAGGCGAGTATGTGGGAATGCTGAAGCTTTTATTCCATGTTGATACCCTAGAGGTCTTAGGAGTGCATTGTTTTGGTGCTGAAGCGGCCGAAATTGTTCATATTGGACAAGCGATAATGAGCCAAAAAGGAGAGGGCAATAGCATTCAATATTTTTTAAGCACTACATTTAATTACCCAACAATGGCCGAAGCCTATAGGGTGGCAGCTTTAGACGGGATGAATCGTATTAGCCGTAAATAAAAACAAAAAAGCGCATTTTAAATGCGCTTTTTTTGAGATCAAAAAATTATGGTTTTGACGTGATTATCTTGAGTTCATCTTCAGACATTTCATCAGTGGTCTCTACAATGATCTCTTTGCTTTCGTGCAGCTTGGGTTTAATAACGCTGTGAATAACATGATCATTTTCAAAGTAAACCGTAAATTCACTGTACTCCCAGGTTGAAATCGGCGGCTTACCTTTCGCGGCATTCTCTTTTTGAGGCTCTCCAAATTGCACTTTTACCTGATTCTTTGTCATACCGGTTGTTGGTTTGGCAATTACTTGTGTTTCCGGCGTTTGGGTTCCTATGGGGATCTTAATTTCTTGTGCAACGCTTAATTGAGTACAAGCAAGCGAAGCGCAGAAGAGCGCAATTAATAGGGTTCTCATAGGGTTATCGCTTATTCATTTTCTTGGCGACGGCGCTTTTCCGCCATTTGCGCACGCATAATTTGCTGGCCAATCAATTGTTGTTGGAGTTCGGTAATGCGATGAAATTTTGCCGCGATTTGAAACTCACTACCGTGGCTGGGTTCACATCGAATGATTTTGGCAAACAAAAGCAATCCCGCATTACTGGGTAAAAATATAATACGCATTCCAATATATTCGCCAGCCTTAAGTGAGGTGGCGCTTCCGAAGGCAATGCCGCCCTCGCTGAGATTAACTTGTGTAATAGATTTTGAAGGCGGCGATGGCTTATGTTCGGCCATCAACTCCTGACCAAGCAATTCAATCTTGCGATTGAGGTTGTGCAAATATTCAGCGAGTGGGCGGCTAAGCTCTTTAATTTGATAAAGAAATTGAGCGTTGTCAGAATCGATTTTTTTCAACTCAGAATATAGCTTGAGCGAGTTGGCGTTGCTGAATAGCGCTTCCGGCTGCGATTTATTTGCAGTAATGTCATCGACCGGTTTAAATTCGAGCGCGATGGTTTCATCAATCCTAAAAAAACTACGACGTTCAGACATGGTGTTCTCTGGGGCCTCATAGGGATGGTCAACTAAACATAGCACAAGGTCAGCTTTTGTTCATGAAAAGCATGATCAACAGCGGCAGCGAGCCTAGCGTTACAGACTTAGGGTCATGGCTTTACATCCGCCCGCTTAGTAGGTTTAATGCGCCCCATGATGAAAAATATCCCCCTCTACATAGGCTTGCGCTACACACGTGCCAAGCGTCGCAACCAATTCATTTCATTCATTAGTGCATTTTCGCTAATCGGTATGGCACTGGGCGTTATGGCATTGATAGTGGTGCTTTCCGTGATGAACGGATTGGATCGGGAAATGAAGCAGCGCCTGCTCAGTGTCATCCCTCACGGTTATATTGATCATGAGCCTGCTTTAGATAACTGGCCGGAAGTGGCGCAGCAAGTGCGTCAGCATCCCAAGGTTGTAGGAACTGCACCTTACATCGCAAGCGAAGCTTTGGTTGGTTACGGTAACGACATTCAGGGTATACAAATTGAAGGGGTTTTGCCTGAAGAGGAAATGAATATTTCCGTTATCGACAAACACATGCTTATTGGTACATTGGCAAATTTAAAGCCGGGTGAATTTGGCATTGTGATGGGCAGAATGATGGCTCAGCAATTGGGCTTGGCTCCGGGCGATAAGGTGATGGTGACCTCATCGGATATCAATATTACGCCCGCTGGTATTTTCCCGCGCAATAAAAATTTTACGCTTGTAGGTGTTTTTGAAGTGGGCGGTCAAGTTGATTTTAGTTTGGCGCTTATTCATTTGAATGATGCACAAAAATTTTTCCGCGTAGCAGGTGCCCAAGGCTTACACGTGAAAACAACAGATCTATATGACGCTGCACAAGTGATGAAAGAATTGGGCGCGCAGTTTGGCAGCGATTACAAAGTGAAAGATTGGAGTCAAACTCAGGGTAGTCTTTTCCAGTCAGTCAAAATGGAAAAAATTGTAACGGGAACTCTGTTAAATATTTTAATTTTTATTGCCGTATTTAACATTGTTTCTAGTTTAGTTTTGATGGTTGCCGATAAACGTTCAGATATAGCAGTTTTGCGCACCTTGGGTTTAACCGCCAAACAAGTCATGGGGATTTTTATTGCGCAGGGCAGTGCAGTTGGGTTTGTTGGGACACTTATTGGTGTTATTGCTGGCTGTGTTCTAACCTGGCTGCTCAACCCTATAATGAATTTGCTTGAACGGTTTTTCGGCTTTCACTTTTTTGATCCCGATACTTTTTATATCACGGGCTTGCCGAGTTATTTAATGTGGCAAGATGTGCTTACCATTACATTAACAGCGTTGATTTTAAGTTTTTTAGCAACGCTTTATCCGGCCTATCGAGCCAGTAAAATTGAGCCTGCTGAGGCCTTGCGTTATGAGTAATTCTGCCCCTGTTTTATCAACCACACCTGTACTGACTTGCGTAAATGTGAGTAAACATTATGGTGAAGGTGCTTTAACCGTCAGCGTGTTGCGCGATATTAATATCAATATTTTATTGGGCGAACGTGTTGCTATTGTAGGTGCATCCGGTTCAGGAAAATCAACCCTACTGAATATTCTCGGCGGATTGGATGTGCCCGATACTGGCGAAGTATCCGTCGCAGGTGAAATTTTATCGAGCATGACTGCAGATCAGCGGGGCTTTTTGCGTAATCGCAATCTAGGTTTTGTTTATCAATTCCATCATTTGTTGCCAGAATTTACGGCATTGGAAAATGTGTGCATGCCCTTGCTGATTGGAAAAATGAGCAAGTCAGAGGCAAAAGAAAAATCCACTGTCATGTTGCAACGTGTAGGTCTTGGTCATCGTCTAGAGCATAAACCATCTGAGTTGTCCGGCGGTGAGCGTCAGCGTGTTGCAATTGCGCGTGCGCTTGTCACTTCTCCCGCTTGTGTATTAATGGATGAGCCTACGGGGAATTTGGATACGCATTCTGCAGATAGCATTCAGCAATTAATGTTGGAACTTAATCAATCCATTGGTACCAGTTTCATTGTAGTTACGCACGATTTGCGACTCGCTGCAAAAATGGATCGAACGCTGACCTTGGCTGATGGCGTTTTGATATGAGCTTAAAGAGTATCTTCAATCGATTTACTTTTTTGGTGGGCGCACGCTATGGCATTTCGCGCAAACACAGCCAATTGGTATCATTTATTTCACGATTATCAACTGCAGGGTTAGTGATAGGTGTAGCGTTGCTGATTGTTGTTATGTCGGTAATGAATGGATTTGATCGCGAGTTACGCGAGCGAATTATAGGAATCATGCCGCAAGCAACTGTTTATCATCGCGAAGGCATTACAGATTACGAATCGCTCATCAAACAACTTAAACAAGATAAACGTATTTTAGCGGCAGCACCTTTTGTACAAATCCAGGGCTTGTTCAATTATCAAAAACACGTAGCGCCAGTAAATTTGTTTGGTGTTGATCCTGTCCAGGAAGCCAAAATTAGTTCGCTTGAACAATATTTACCACCCAATACTTTTGCGCAGCTGAGTCAAAATCCACAAGGAGTAATTGTTGGCCAAGGTATTGCTGACAAACTCCATATGCAGGTTGGCGATAAAATTACTTTAATTATCCCTCGCTCAAGTGATGCCAACGCAGCACCCGGCATTCTTATGTTAGATGTGGTTGCGATTTTAAAAAGTAATACCAATGTCGATCAAACCTTGGCGTTAATGAATTTAAATACGGCATCCCAAGCTTCAGAATTTCCGGGCAAAGTCAGTGGCATTCGCTTGCAGGTGAATGATTTATTTGAGGCTTCTTCAGTTGTCATCAGTGCAATAAACCAGCTGCCTGCCGGATATTTTGGATCTGATTGGATGCGCACTCACGGCACCATTTATGAAGCCATTCACATGTCAAAAAATCTGGTGGGATTGTTGCTTTTGTTAATTATTGGAATTGCAGCATTCAATCTGGTGTCAACCTTGATTATGGTTGTCGTAGATAAGCAAGGTGATATTGCAATCCTGCGTACACTTGGGGCATCCAGTAAGGAAATTATTGGAATATTTATGATTCAAGGCGGGTTGATTGGATTAATTGGAACAACTATTGGTGCAATTCTGGGCATACTGTTGTCGTTAGTGGTAACCGATGTTATTGCAGGGCTGGAAAAATTGTTAGGTATTCAGTTTTTACATTCTGATGTTTATCCCATCAGTTATCTGCCATCTAATTTGTATTGGTCAGATGTCTTGCAGGTTTCAGCTACATCATTAATTATTTGTTTCTTTGCCGCTTTATATCCCGCATGGCGCGCAAGCCGTGTTCAACCTGCAGAAGCACTGCGTTACGAGTAATTTTTTATTGTATAGCGCGATGTTTTTGTCGCGCACGCCATTTTCTTTTTACGTTAAGTCGCCACATAAAATTCGAAAGAAAATAACCCGCTGTTGATAAGCTGGTGGCACCGAGTAATGAGCCTACCAAATAGGGCTTCCAAATCACTTCAAATTCATGCGATAGCCATGCCCAGGTAAATTCCAAATCAGGTGCAGGCTGAAGATGCAAAATAATCCGCCCCAAATGATAAAGCGCATACATGATCAATGGGTATGTCAGCGGGTTGCCAACCCAGCACACCGCAATTGTCAGTGGTAAGTTCGCTCGAGATACCAGCGCAGCTATGGCGGCAGCAGGTGTGTGAACAGGAATGGGCGGAAGCAGGCCGATAAATATTCCCCAAAAAAAAGCGTAGGAAACTGAACGGCGATTCATGTGAAATAAATTGGGGTCGTCAATAAGCTCGCCAAGAAAACGCAGCGATTTGCTGTTCTTGATGGTTTCAGCAGAGGGCATAATTTTTGATAACGAAAAACGTGACATGCGAAAACCATCAAGGGCAAAAGTGGCGGCATTATGCCTGAACTTTAGGCTGCCACCAATTACTCCTCAGCGTCAGTCAATGCGAATAACTGATCAT
>JAGKXD010000170.1 GCA_021151525.1 Cellvibrionaceae bacterium
GTAGACATTGGATTTATTGAGTCTTTAAGATGGTTTGCGAAGGTGATTATAAATTTAAAAACAATCAATCTAGTTAGCTTCATATGCTGCTGAGTGTTTTATGGAAAGAACAACGAGTGCCAGATTTCCATACGAATAATAATGTTGATGCTGTTTGTTTTGATTAAATTTTTGAATCTATGACTGCCTCTTCCCCGGAGCGAAAGTGTCGCTTATTGAATTTGCGATACTGAAGTGAATTGAAAAATATTTTTATAAATCGGTTAACGGAGAAATTCATGAACAATACTAGAGGTTTCAATAAAAAAATTATCGCGAGTGCTGTAGCTTCCTGCGTTGCATTTGGTGCGCCGGTATTCGCTCAAGCCCAAAGCGGCGATGCAACAGATGAAATTGTAATAACAGGCGTGAGAGCCTCGTTGATATCAGCGATGGAAACAAAGCGTAATGCGTCAGGCGTTGTGGATGCCATTAATGCTGAAGATATTGGCAAGTTCCCAGACACTAATATGGCCGAAGCACTGCAACGTGTTCCAGGCGTATCTATTGATCGCGAAGGCGGTGAAGGTAAATTCGTAACCGTTCGCGGTTTTGGTGCTGATTTTAACGTAACCACCCTGAACGGTCGTCAATTAACCTCTGAAGATACTAACCGTGCGTTTGAGTTTGATACCTTGGGTGCAGACATGATTAGCGGTTTGGTCATTAATAAGAGTGGTTCTGCGCTTGGCGAATCTGGCGGTATTGGTGCAACCATCGATATTAAAACTGCTCGCCCATTTGATGTGGGCGATAAAATTTCTGGTGGCCTAAAAATGGGTTACGAAACTTTGCAAGAGCAAAGTGCGCCAGAGGCTTCTGTGTTGGTGAGCCACAAGTTTGCAGATGATGCGTTTGGTGTTCTCTTCGCGTACAACCATTTTGAACGAGACTCAACCGTAGATCGCGTTACCAACAACCATTGGACTCGTGTGCCTGTGAGCGCTTACGATCCAAGTGATTACAAAGCAAATAACAGCACAACAGGCTACGTGTACCAACCGCAAAACCATTTTATTAATGTGCAACGCGATCGTCGCACCCGCGATAACGCAAATTTAGTGTTGCAGTTTGCACCTACCGATAAGCTTACCATCACTGCAGATGCGCTCTATTCAAATTATGAACTTTTGCGCGATCAAAATATGTTGGTGGATTGGTTTGGTAGTCGTCCAGGTTGGCGCGATATTGTGACCGATAAAAACGGCACCATTACTCACTTTATTGCAGATGATAAAGATGTTGCTGGTGGCTTTGTTCAGAATACAGAATTTAATGCCATTAGAGAAAATCGTAAGTCAGACACTTTAGAGTATGGTCTTAATGCAAAATATGAAATCACCGACAACTTTAGTGTTGTTGCGGATGCATACAGATCTGAATCTAATTACAAAGATCCGAATGGTTTTGGTAACTCGCAAGTTACTATGGGCTATCGCAACCGCGTAACTTGGGATATGACTGGCAATTCAATTCCGGCCATTTCAGGTTTTGAATCTGGTACGGGCACTGATGGTCGTCAGCCCGATGCTAACGGCAATTTAACCATTCCTAACAAAGACTACCTTGATCCTTCAAACCTACGTCCCGGCTTCACCATTCGAAATGGTCGTGTCGTAAAAGACACAATGGATCAATTCAAATTAGAGGGTATCTATAATTCGACTGAATCTACTGGCCTTGTAAAATCAACCTTTGGTGTCTCACACAAATCGCACGAAAAAGATCGTGAGTCTTTCACCACGGGTCGTGGTATGACTGCAGATGAGTGGGCAACTGTAAAAGCAAATCAGCCTAACGTTCCGGATTGGGTGCAAGGCGCATTGAACTGTATGTTCTGTGATGGAGGCTATTATTGGACCAAAATCACTCCACCTAAGGTTACGGTATTAGATGCCGGTTCAGGCTTCTTGAGTGGTGTAAGTAAAACTGGCGCCATTCAAACCAAATGGTTGCAATTTGATTATGACGAGTTCCGTAAAATCTACGAGGGTGCTGTAGGTATTACCTTCAATACCGCACAAGTGCCAAGCGATACTTTTAATGTGACTGAAGGTATTGATGCGCTCTATACGCAATTAGAATTTGCGGGTGATGTCGCTGGTCACAATTATCATTTTGTTACGGGTTTGCGTTATGAGCGAACCGATCTTGAGATTGATGGCAGATTGGCTTCGCTCAATTCTGTTTTCAAACAGGGTGAAGTCTTGGGCAAAGTATTATCTGATGTTACGCCAGTAACGCTTAAATCGACTTATGATGAATTTTTGCCAAACATAGATTTCAAATATAACTTTACCGATGATTTAATTGGTCGCGTTGATTATTCAAAAACAATTACTCGTCCAGCCATAGATGCGCTGCGTCCTAACTTGTCATTTGGCGATCTCAAAACCGGTGGCCCATATCCTGTAAACGCCGGTAACCCAGAGCTGAAACCACTTGAATCGCAAAACATTGATCTTGCGCTTGAGTGGTACTACGGCAAGGGCAGTTACGCGTCAGCTGGTCTGTTCTACAAGCAAGTGGATAACTTCATCGTAGATGCAACCAGCGGTCAGAAGATCAACGATGCAACAGGTAAGTCTGCTGTTGACCCAACAACCGGTCAAGAGATTATGTTCCAAGTTACCAGGCCTTCAAACGTTGAAACTGCAAATGTAAATGGTTTTGAATTTGCTGTTCAGCACATGTTTGGAGAAACGGGTTTCGGTGCAGTTGCGAACGGTACTATCGTGAATACCAATGCAGAGTACGATATTAAAAAGTTTGATTCTGCTTTTGCGTTGACCGGTTTAAGTGACTCCTACAACTTGGTTGGCTTCTATGAGACCGATCAATACCAAGTGCGTTTAGCCTATAACTGGAGAGGTGAGTTCTTGCGTGCAGTAACAGACTCTGAGCCGCACTACGTTAAGGCTTACGGACAATTCGATCTTAGTGCAAGCTACAACTTAACGAAGAACATTACTTTCACGTTTGATGGCATCAACATCACTAATCAAGCGACGCAATGGCGCGGACGTTACGCCAACCATTTCGAGCTTGCTGAAACAAGTGGTCCACGTTATAGCGTGGGTGTACGCGCATCGTTTTAATCGAGCAGTGAGGGGCCTTTCATAAGGCCCCTGTTTTTTTGTATCAAAAATAAAGAAGAATGCAAAATGATAAACGACGATCTTAAGCATCTAGTAATAGTTGGTGGTGGTACCGCTGGTTGGCTCACTGCAGGAATATTGGCCGCAAAATGTGTTAAAGAACACGGCCGCGATTTAAAAATTACCTTGATAGAGTCCTCTAAAGTCGGAACTATCGGTGTTGGTGAAGGCACCTGGCCGACACTGCGAACAACGCTGAAAACTATGGGGATATCTGAAACCGAATTTATTCGTAAATGCGATGCAACTTTTAAACAAGGTGCATGCTTTAAAAAGTGGATTGACAATAGCGAAGATGATTTCTATTACCATCCGTTAATGCTGCCCTCCAATCTTGGTCCTCTGAATAGTGTAATCCGAAAATTAAATAATGGTTCGGATGACGGCAGTCTTTCCTATTCCACTATGTTGTGTAGTCAAGAAGTGGCTTGCGAGCGTGGGCTAGCACCTAAAACTATTTCTACGCCGGAATATCAGGGCGCTTTAAATTACGCCTACCATCTGGATACCAACAAATTCGCAGCTTTTATAAAAGAGCACTGTGTTAATAACTTAAACATTAACCATGTGGTTCAGGATATTGTTGGAACCACCATGGGGGATGAAGGTGAGGTGTGTTCGCTTCGTCTTGCTGATGGCTTAGAATTAATTGCAGATTTTTATATAGATTGTTCCGGCTTTGCGGGATTATTGATTGATAAACATTTTAATGTTCCGCTCATTGATAAGAGCGATATTTTATTTTGCGATAGGGCAGTTGCAGTTCAGTGCCCTTACGAGAACGAAGAAGCACCTATCGCCAGTCACACTATTTCAACGGCAACAGGCTCTGGTTGGATTTGGGATATAGGTTTGCAAAAACGTCGTGGTATCGGCCACGTTTATTCATCCAAATATATGAATGAAGATGAAGCCGTCAGTGAATTGCGAAAATATGTCGGCAAGCAAATGGATCAGCTGGATGTTCGCCAAATAAAATATACACCTGGGTACCGTCAAAAATTTTGGGCAAAAAATTGCGTGGCAGTTGGTCTTTCTGCAGGCTTTGTGGAACCGCTTGAGGCCTCATCAATTCTCTTGGTGGAGATTTCCGCATATTGGATCGCAGAAAAGTTACCGCAAAAAAAGAGTGGATTCGTTAATTGCGAAAAACAGTTCAACGAAACCTTTAGTTATCGCTGGGATACGATCATAGAGTTCTTGAAGCTTCACTATTGTATTTCAACGCGTACAGATACGGATTTCTGGCGAGATAATACCCATCCAGATTCTATTCCTAAAGTGCTACAAGATAAGCTGGCCTTGTGGGGTGAGCAATGCCCGTCGGTAGTGGATTTTTTAAACCGTGCAGATGTATTTCCCTTTGAAAGCTATTGCTACATTTTGTATGGAATGAGATTTAAAACAGCAACGCATGCAGTGGGTGATGCGCATTTAAATATGTTGGAGCGAAAAATAGAAAATCAGCAGCGCAATATGGCGTCGCTAATTCATTCCTTGCCTAGCAATCGCTCGCTGATTAGAAAAATTTGTGAATACGGGCTGCAAAAAATATGACTATGAATTCAACTATCGAAATATTGGATGACAGAATACATAAAGAAATCCAAATTGATTTTAATGTGGCGAGAGGTACATCGCGTAAAGAGCGCTTGTTGCCTGTGGTTATGTCTGAATTTCATCGCCTTATGTTTCATTATCCGATTGTGTTTGTTAAGGATCCTGAGACAGGGCAGTTCACTTGCTCGGTGCTTTTGGGGATTAACTCTGACACAAATTTGCTTAATGCAAAAGATATAACAGAAGATGAATGCTTGCCGTTAAATGTTCTCAGGTTGCCTCTATTGGCCATGACTGAGCCCAATGACGGCCAACCTTTAATTGCCATTGATATGGCATCTTCAGGTGTCGGTCAGGGCGAATATATTCTCAAAGATGCGTCTGCTAATTTCGAAACGGCTATTTCGGCACTAGGCGAATTGTATGAGGGCTATAAAGAAACTCGAACTTATATTAATAAATTGCTTGAGCTGGATCTTATTTCGGAAATACACGCAGAAATACGCCACCCAGATAGGCCGTCACAGATATTGGATGGGCTTTACGGCGTTGATCTAAATAAGGTGGCATTAATTGCTGAACGCGATGAATCTAGTAAAAATTTGTTTTTGGAAGTTGCTAGCTATGTCTATGCGCAAAACTTCTCCATTGCCAATATGAAAAAAATTGCGTCGCTTGTCTAATTAGTGTATCCCGCTGTTTTAGTTTTACATTTGTTCTCTCTGCTTTATGTAAGCCTGCTCTGTAGGCTTACGCCTTTTTTATCGTCTTTTTAAGAATTTCCCGTTAATATTTTTGATCACCAATTAATTTGGTTTCCAATTAAATATCCCAATATTTTTTTCATTTTTCAAATCAAATTTTTCAATTAAATAATGAAAACG
>JAGKXD010000002.1 GCA_021151525.1 Cellvibrionaceae bacterium
GTTCTATGACAACACGTATTGCAATTGCCGGTGCTGCTGGCCGTATGGGTAAAGCCTTAATTGAAGCAACCCAAAAAAATCCTGAAACTAGTTTGACTGGTGCAATAGTGCGCCCAACATCCAGCTTGGTTGGTGTTGATGCAGGGGAGTTCGGTGGTGTTGGTAAATTGGATGTAAAAATTGTTGGCGACATCGCACAAGCTGTAGATCAGTTTGATGTGCTCATTGATTTCAGCTCGCCTTCTGCAACCTTGGCGAACGTAAAAATTTGCGCTGCACACAATAAGCCAATCGTTGTTGGTACTACGGGTTTTAGCGATTCAGAAAAAGCCGAATTACTGTCGTATCAAACACAAATTCCTTTGTTACTTTCCGCCAACTTTTCTACCGGTGTGAACCTGTGTTTCAAATTGCTCGATATAGCTGCGCGTGTTTTGGGCGATGAATATGATGTGGAAGTTTACGAAGCGCATCATCGTCACAAAGTAGATTCACCTTCGGGCACTGCTGTACGTATGGGCGAAGTATTAGCGAATGCGTTGGATCGCGATTTGAAGAAAGTTGCTGTCTATGGTCGCGAAGGTCAAATTGGTGCGCGTCCACGCGATACTATTGGTTTTGCGACTGTGCGTGGTGGCGATGTAGTAGGCGACCACACAGTTATGTTTATGGCCGATGGTGAGCGCGTGGAAATCACTCACAAAGCATCGAGCCGTTTAGCTTTTGCAAATGGTGCCGTGCGTGCTGCTGTTTGGTTGCAGCAACAAAAATCCGGCTTGTTTGATATGCAGGATGTTTTGGGTTTGCGTTAATCCAATTCGCGAATAGGAATTTTTATGGCTGGTTCAAGTCTTCTTTTGCTCATCGATGATATTGCCGCAGTTCTGGATGATGTTGCGGTAATGACCAAAGTGGCTGCCAAGAAAACGGCAGGTGTCTTGGGGGATGACCTTGCGCTCAATGCGGAGCAAGTCGCCGGTGTTCGTGCAGAGCGTGAATTGCCGGTGGTGTGGGCGGTGGCGAAAGGTTCGTTTATCAACAAAGCGATTTTGGTTCCGGCAGCCCTGTTGATTAGTGCATTTGTGCCTTGGTTGATTACTCCTTTGTTAATGATTGGCGGTCTCTACTTGTGTTTCGAAGGTGTGGAAAAGCTCGCTCATAAATTGATGCACAGCGATGCAGAAGAAAAAGCTGAGCACGATGCACTGGAAGCCGCATTGCATAACCCCTATGTGAACATGGCTGAATACGAGCAAGAGAAGATCAAAGGTGCGATCCGCACTGATTTTGTTTTATCTGCAGAAATTATCGTGATCACCTTGGGTGCGATTTCTGCTGCTGCCTTTACAGTTCAGGTCGCCGCTGTAGTGGCTGTCGCCATCATTATGACCGTTGGTGTTTATGGCTTTGTGGCCTTGATTGTGAAGCTGGACGATATGGGGTTGCATCTGCTGCAAAAACAAGGTCAGGGTAGTTGGCTTCGATTCCAGCATAAGCTTGGTACAGGTCTTTTATTGACCGCTCCAGTGCTGATGAAAGTGTTGGCGGTGGTTGGGACTGTTGCGATGTTTTTGGTTGGCGGCGGGATTCTTGCCCACGGTTTGCCCTTTGTACATGGGTTGGAGCATAGTATCGAGTACTATTATGGCGGCGTGGTAGCCGTTATTGGCGGCTCTTTGATCAATATGGTGCTGGGTGTTTTGGCTGGTGCGGCGGCTCTTCTCGTTGTTACTTTGGGGGGCAAGCTGTTCGTCAAGCCCAAAGCCGGTCACTAAGCGCGCGTCTAAGAGGATTTTCTTGGTCAAATCGTCCCCCAATTCGCTTTCAGGGGGATTTTCCAATGGACACTTGCGCCTCACTCCCGTAGAATTCGCAGCCAGATTGCGCACGGCTCTGCCGCGCCCGGTTGCAGAATTCAAGGCGGTCTCTTAAATGGCTCAGCCAATATACAAAAAGCGAGATGGGAGTTGATTTCATCTCGCTTTTTTACAACCTGTAACCGGCCAAATTCACTTATAACCACGAACTCAACTCGATTTTCGCGCCTTTTGCCAGTGCGATTGCCTTTTTGAGCCCGAAGAAAGTGAAATACCCTGCGCCCAATGATTTTGAAAACTGTTACAGCCAACACTGTTACTAGCTTAGTCAGGAGGTTGACTTGAATACTGGGGACTCCCAATTGGGGCTTAAAAAGCCCGCGCTACTCGTGCTTGCAGACGGTAGTGTATTCCGTGGTACCGCTATTGGTGCTGAAGGCCTATCCGTAGGCGAGGTAGTGTTTAACACCGCCATGACCGGGTATCAGGAAATCCTCACGGACCCTTCCTACGCTCAACAAATCGTCACGCTCACTTATCCTCATATCGGCAATACCGGTACCACCAGCGAAGATGCTGAGTGTGATCGCGTTTGGGCGACAGGTTTGGTTATTCGCGATTTGCCGCTTCTGGCGAGCAATTTCCGCAATCAACAAGACCTTACCAGCTTCCTCAAAGCGCGCAATGTTGTTGGTATCGCAGATATTGATACCCGTCGTTTGACTCGCTTGTTGCGTGACAAAGGTGCCCAGAACGGTGCCATCATCGCGGGCGAAGAAGCCGGTACTGAAGCGGGTCAAGCTAAAGCCCTGGCCGCAGCAAAAGCTTTCGGGGGACTGAAAGGTTTGGATCTCGCCAAAGAGGTGACTGTTAGCGAATCCTACACTTGGAACAGCAGCAGTTGGGAACTGGGTAAAGGTCATACTGATTTAACTGGCGCGAAAAAATTCAAAGTTGTGGCCTACGATTTCGGCGTTAAGCGCAACATCTTGCGTATGTTGGTAGATCGCGATTGCGATTTGGTGGTAGTTCCAGCCAAAACGCCGGCGGCGGAAGTGTTGGCGATGAATCCTGACGGCATCTTCCTATCCAACGGCCCTGGCGATCCGGAGCCATGCACCTACGCCATCGAAGCGATCAAGTCGTTCTTGGAAACTGATATTCCTGTATTCGGTATTTGCTTGGGGCATCAACTATTGGCTTTGGCATCTGGCGCCAAGACCTTGAAGATGAAGTTCGGTCACCACGGCGGCAACCACCCAGTGCAAGATCTCGACTCCAAGCGTGTAATGATCACTGCCCAGAACCACGGTTTTGCGGTGGAAGAATCAAGTTTGCCGGCCAACCTCAAGGCAACGCACAAATCCCTGTTTGATGGTTCTTTGCAAGGTATTCACCGCACAGATAAGCCTGCTTTCAGCTTCCAGGGTCACCCTGAAGCGAGCCCAGGCCCGCACGAAGCGGATACTTTGTTCGACCACTTTATTGAATTGATGCAGGCTCGCAAAGCCAAGTAAAGAATTACGCAAGGCCTCTCGGGAGGCTGAATGTTTAGATGTGCGCGACCGTGTGCTCACAGGATGTGAGCGCCGAGCCCCTAGGGATGGGTTCACGGCGTGTCGCGTATGTCTAAGCATTTAGCTGGATAATCTCAAGGCCAAAAAACCGGAGCAGACATGCCAAAACGTACAGACATAAACAGTATCTTGATCCTCGGCGCTGGCCCGATTGTTATCGGTCAGGCTTGTGAGTTCGACTACTCGGGCGCCCAAGCCTGTAAAGCCCTGCGCGAAGAGGGTTACCGCGTTATTCTGGTGAACTCAAACCCCGCTACCATCATGACCGATCCGGCCATGGCGGATGCCACTTACATCGAACCTATCGAGTGGCAAACTGTAGAAAAAATCATTGAAAAAGAACGTCCAGACGTAATTCTTCCCACCATGGGCGGCCAAACTGCGCTCAACTGCGCTTTGGCGCTGGCTAAACACGGCGTGCTCGAAAAATACAACGTCGAGCTGATTGGCGCCAAAGAAGAAGCCATCAACATGGCGGAAGATCGCAACCTGTTTGATCAGGCGATGAAGCGTATTGGCTTGTCCTGCGCGCGCGCCAAGATAGTTCACAGCCTGGAAGAAGCGAAAGAAGCCCCGAAAGAATTCGGCTTCCCTTGCATCATTCGCCCATCATTCACCATGGGTGGTTCGGGTGGTGGTATCGCTTACAACTGGGATGAATTCGAAGAAATTTGTACTCGCGGTTTGGATTTGTCACCGACCAACGAATTGTTGATCGACGAATCTTTGCTCGGTTGGAAAGAATACGAGATGGAAGTTGTGCGCGACAAAAACGACAACTGCATTATCGTGTGCTCCATCGAAAACTTTGATCCTATGGGCGTACACACTGGTGACTCTATCACCGTAGCGCCCGCGCAAACTCTCACCGATAAAGAATACCAAATCATGCGTAACGCGTCGATCGCAGTATTGCGTGAAATTGGCGTTGAGACCGGCGGTTCTAACGTGCAATTCGCTGTGAATCCGGTTGATGGTCGCATGGTTGTAATTGAGATGAACCCGCGTGTATCGCGTTCATCTGCACTAGCATCAAAAGCTACTGGTTTCCCGATTGCAAAAATAGCGGCAAAACTTGCCGTGGGTTACACGCTGGATGAATTGAAAAATGACATCACTGGTGGTGCGACTCCAGCGTCGTTCGAACCGTCAATCGATTATGTGGTAACTAAAGTTCCACGCTTTACCTTCGAAAAATTCGGTGAGGCAGATGCTCGCTTAACCACGCAAATGAAATCTGTGGGCGAGGTGATGGCCATTGGTCGTACCTTCCAAGAATCTTTGCAAAAAGCATTGCGTGGTTTGGAAGTGGGTTCTGCTGGTTTTGAATCAAAAGTGGATATCACCACTGAAGAAGGCCTCGCAAAAATTCGCCGCGAATTAGCAACCCCCGGTGCTGAACGTATTTGGTATGTGGGCGATGCTTTCCGTGCGGGTTTAACTGTTGAAGACACGTTTAATCTTTCTAAAATTGATCCATGGTTCCTCGTGCAAATCGAAGAATTAATTAACATGGAACAAGCGCTGCGCGGTAAATCCCTCGCGAATTTAACGGCAGATGCAATTTTCGCTTACAAGCGCAAAGGTTTCTCTGACAAACGTTTGGCGTTGTTGCTCGGTGTAACCGAAAAAGATGTTCGCCATTATCGTCAAGGCTTGAATATTCGTCCGGTTTATAAACGTGTTGATACTTGCGCAGCGGAATTCTCAACCTCTACTGCTTACATGTATTCCACGTATGAAGAAGAGTGCGAAGCTAATCCAAGCGATAAGAAAAAGATTTTGGTTATCGGCGGTGGTCCAAACCGTATTGGCCAAGGTATTGAATTTGATTATTGCTGCGTACATGCGGCGCTCGCAATGCGAGAAGACGGTTACGAAACCATTATGGTTAACTGTAACCCAGAAACTGTTTCTACCGATTACGATACCTCTGATCGCTTGTTCTTCGAGCCAGTGACTTTGGAAGATGTTTTAGAAATCGTTCAAAAAGAAAAACCGGTTGGCGTGATTGTTCAATTTGGTGGTCAAACTCCTTTGAAATTATCGCGCGCGCTTGAAGCAGAAGGTGTACCGATTATTGGTACCAGCCCGGACGCAATCGATAAAGCAGAAGACCGTGAACGCTTCCAGCAAATGATTGAAAAACTCGGCTTGTTGCAACCGCCAAACGCGATTGTTCGCTCATTAGAAGAAGCTCTGGTTGCTGCTGATCGCGTTGGTTATCCATTAGTTGTGCGCCCATCTTATGTGTTGGGTGGCCGTGCGATGGAAATCGTTTATAAAGAAGATGAGTTGCGTACCTACATGCGTACCGCAGTGCAAGTTTCTGAAGATGCACCTGTATTGCTTGATCACTTCTTGAATAACGCAATCGAAGTTGATATTGATTCGGTATCTGACGGTCAACAAGTTGTAATCGGCGGCATCATGCAACACATCGAACAATGCGGCGTTCACTCAGGTGACTCGGCCTGTTCATTGCCGCCTTACTCATTGCCAGCTGACGTGCAAAATCAAATGCGCGAGCAAGTAAAACAAATGGCGATTGAGTTGGGTGTAATTGGTTTGATGAACACTCAGCTTGCTTACCAAGACGGCAAAATTTATGTGATCGAAGTGAACCCACGTGCATCGCGTACAGTTCCTTTCGTTTCAAAATGCATTGGCGTATCTTTGGCAAAAATTGCTGCGCGTTGCCAAGCGGGTACTTCTTTGGCAGATCAAGGTTTTACCAAAGAAATTATTCCAACTTACTACAGCGTGAAAGAAGCGGTTTTCCCCTTCAATAAATTCCCTGCGGTAGACCCAATCCTCGGCCCAGAAATGAAATCTACTGGCGAAGTAATGGGGGTGGGTGATAGTTTCGGCGAAGCTTACGGCAAATCACAATTAGGTGCGAATAACCGCATCCCAACATCGGGCACTGCATTTTTAAGCGTGCGCGATATGGATAAAGATGGCATTGTGAGCGTTGGTAAAGACTTGTCTAGTTTGGGTTTCAAATTAGTTGCTACTCGCGGCACCGCCACTATTTTGCAAGATGCTGGCTTAACGGTTCAGATCGTAAATAAAGTGCAAGAAGGTCGCCCACATATTGTTGATATGATCAAAAACGATGAAATCGATTTGATTTTAAATACAGTGGAAGGTCGTCAGGCAACACGCGATTCAGCATCCATTCGTCGCAGTGCAGAAAATCATCGTGTCTATTACAACACGACTTTGGCTGCAGGTTTGGCGGTGTGTACAGCGCTGAAAAAAGGTGACAAGATTGAAGTGCGTCGCTTGCAAGATTTACATCAGCAAGTAAAAGCCCAACAACATTAATTGGTTTTTCATATCCATTAATTTGCAACAAAAGGCCTGTTCATCAGGCCTTTGTACTTAAAGGAAAGACGAAATGAGCACTAAGTTTCCAATGACTGCGCTCGGTGCAGAAAAATTAGCGGCCGAGTTAGAAGATCTTAAAAAAGTACAGCGTCCTCGCATTGTGAATGCAATTGCGGAAGCACGTGCTCACGGCGATTTGAAAGAAAATGCTGAATACTCTGCAGCGCGAGAACAACAAAGTTTTTGCGAAGGCCGCATTCAGGAAATTGAAGGCAAGTTGAGCAATGCCCAGATTATCGACGTCACCAAAATCCCGCATTCCGGCAAGGTAATATTCGGCACAACTGTAACCATTATTAATTTGGAAACAGATCAAACCGTTACCTATCAAATCGTGGGTGATGACGAAGCAGAAATCAAAGCCAACAAAATTTCCGTCAATTCACCGATTGCGCGTGCATTGATTGGTAAAGAAGAAGGCGATGTTGTGGTAGTAAAAGCGCCCGGTGGCGAAGTGGAATATGAAATCGATACGGTCGAGCATATTTAATTAATGCGTACTTATGTATTAAGGAGAATAAGGTGAAAATAATAAATAGTTTGAAACGTGGCGTTATTGTATTAGGCAGCTTTTTGGCAATTGCTGATGCGAATGCTGCAGCAGTGAATATTGATTTTGAAGGGGTGATTTCAGACGCTCATATCATCAGCGTAACCAATGGTGTTACGAGCAGTTTGGATTCGTCTCTTTGGGGGCTTGGTAGTGAAGTCGCAACAGGAAAGACAATTAGTCTTGGGATTTCTTACGACACAAATGCAGCGTCTGATTTTCATCTTGTTAGTGGAGCCCAAACCTTAGATTCCTACTATTACACCGGTTTTTCAGTTGGGGCTTCCTCCTTCACTGCAGCTAACAATGAAGGCTCTGTGAGTATGAATAATGACTACTGGGACTCGCTGTATAGTGGTTTTTGGTATCCAAACGCGCAGGGGCTAGCGTTCAGCTTTCAAAATGAAATTTACTATTTGTTAAGTGGTAGTCTTTGGATGATCGATGCAACTGGGACTGTGTTTGAAAATACATCTTTACCCTCAGAACAATCGCAACTAGATGCTTTTTGGCAGAGAAATACGGAGCCAGGTGCGTTTGGCGATCACTTGGGGCAATTCGATTTGAGCTTTGCAAAAGATCCTGGCGTCAATACTAGTGCCAATGGTGTTTGGCCTAATGGTGACATACTTGAGGTCAAAGGTTATTTTAACGGTGCCAAATTAACTAAAACGGAAGTATCTGAACCTGCAAGTTATTTTTTAATATTGGTGGGTTTGGTTATTTTAAGTGTTCGTCGAACGTTGAAATAGATCCCAATTAAAAAAGGCCGCCCATTTGGGCCGAGCCGTTCTATTAAAGTGTTGAAGTTGTGGCGGCAGTAGTATAAAAACTCTGTCGTCACCTTCACTCGCTGTACACGATTAAACAGATTAACTAATTTTCTGCTTTGCTTGGCTAAATACTGCTCAGCCATACCAAGAAATATCACCGAAGTTACTTTCTGAAAGGCTATTCTTATAGGTAACCTGATAGGTTTTAATCCCTCATTCAGGAGCGCAACATGTCCCTAAATAGCAACACTCCCCAAGAAGATGGCTTAAAACATAGAGAAGCCTCTATGATTGCCAAAGCGCAGCGGGCAGTCTTTGCATGTGCACAATGGCTGACCACCCCACAATTATCAGAGTTATTGGGACTTACCTCTGTTGCTGTTGATACAAAAATCAGCAACTGGAAATCCAACAAACAGATCTTCTCCATTGTGTATGACGGTATTGAGTATTTCCCTAGTTATGCACTGAGCCCATCTGATAGCTATTGCCCCGTAAGTATATTGTCAGCAGTTATGTCTCTCTTTGCTGACTCCAAAGACAGCTGGGGATTGGCATATTGGTTTGCCAGTGCAAATGGGTATTTGGGAGGAAAACGCCCTCAAGAGATATTGTTAACAGATCCTGATTCCGTGCTTGATGCAGCGAAAGATGAATTAATTGGCATATCTCACGGCTAGATAGTGCAAAGTATTTCAATAAATATATTTTTATAATCTCTATTTGATCCTAGTCAGCAGGATAAATCTGTCACGTTGTGAGTGAAATTCTCGGTTGTTAGTTCAGCACTTATTCAGCATTGTTAGATTACTTTTGGTCAATCATAACTAGCGAGGATGCTACAGATGGTTGATTCTTTATGCGAAAAACAAAAAAAATATAATGACCAATTTAAAAAAGTTGTATCAGAACGTTATTCATTAATATCTCTATCAAAACCCAAAATAAAAACGTCACTGCCACTTCCAATTGTTGACATCGAAGCGCATATTCGAGGATTTATTGAATATAATAATTGGCCACCTTTTACAATCTGTGCCCAACAGTGCGTAAAATGGAGTTACGCTCTCGAACAGGTTGTCTCTACAGCTTACGGTATGAAAGCCTGGGTAACACTTGGACAAATAGTTGCAGATAAAATTAAGTTCTGTCCATCGCAGGAGACTATCGACCAATGGGTGTCTGAGGGTATTCATCCTCATAATATGAATGATACTGGTTTTAATCTGCATGCATGGATTACGCTTGAAAATGGAACCATTATTGATCTCACATTTTTATCCTCTATTGCCCAAGTTTTTGAGAATAAATGGTCGCACGTAAATGGAAAAATTCAAGTAGGGTTTAAATCCGATATTTTTCGAGAGTTAACATATACACCAATGTTAGCTGGGCATAAACATGTATTAAACCTGCATAAAAAATCCTCAATTCCATTGTTAGCTAAAAATAAAGATGAACTTCATCCAATCGTATTATTTGCGCTACAGCCAATACACCGATAATGCTGACGTACTGGATTTCCTTTCCGCTGTCAGCAAAAAAACTTTGTAAAATATAAATGGACCTGCGCTAGTGGAAGGCTTGGCTTCTTCAACTTTGGGGAAACGATCATGATCGATGCATTTACATTTTACTCAATTTATCAAAAGGTTCTTATGAGTAATTAAATCCTTCTGCATTTCGAGTCTTATAATCTCTGATCCTACAGAACCAGTGAGATCTAGCATTTTTTTGCTTTAATGGGAGGGGTGCGACATAAACTCTCACTACCATTGCTCTATGGTGCGCCCTCGCTTATTAATGAGTAGTGTAAGATAGTGAATACATTTTACTTAAACACTTTTCCAACCCGCGATAATAATCCCCATCCCTAGCAAAGCAACACCGGCGCCGATCCAGTCATAAGGGGAAAGCTTTACACCATCCACAAATCGCAACCATAACAATGCAGTGGCAACATAGACTCCGCCATAAGCTGCATAGACGCGACCACTTGCCGCTGGATGTAATGTCAGCAACCATACAAATAATGCAAGGCTCGCTGCTGAAGGTAGTAACAGCCAAATCGTTCCACCTTTTCGTAACCAAAGATATGGCAAAAAACAGCCGACAATTTCCGCTAATGCGGTTGCGAAAAATAGTAATGTAGTTTTGAGCATTAATAACCTGCTGGGTAAAAAACTAATTAAGAGCAATAGGCTGCCATCGCATATTTATTAACTCATCACTCTAGCGCAACTTCATATCTAAATAGTGAAGAATGGTACGACTTGCGTTACACACTAATTCAGCTTCTGCTGCCGAAATAAGAGCTTCATTTGGATGTGCGACACTTGCATTGTTCCGTAAATGATTCAGGGTATCTATGACAGATGCAAAAGATTTTAGAACTCGATCCACATCATCAGACCACGCTTCAGAGGTGTTTAATTTGGGATGATGTTTTCGTAATGATTTGTACAAATCAGTAATTTTTGTATGTTCCGAAACATCTATTCCAGCGTTATTGCATTGATAACGCAAATAACCATGTAATGCTGTATGAACTCTATCAATAGCGCTGGTAGCGTCTGTTGTCTCCATAAGAGATTCTGCATCTCTCAGTGCTCGCTCCACAACCTCCCACGCCGATAAAATAGGCGCTGTGAATTTTGGCGCTAATTTATTTTCCCCTATACCTATATCACGGGATAACGAAGGTTCGTTAGACAGGAACCAACTTTTAACTTCCTGAAATTCAAAGAAGCTAGAAAGATTTTCAATATCTTCATCCAATATTTTTTCAATTGCTTGAAAAACACAACTTCCGTAATCTTCATCTTGCCAACTTAAACTACGAAGAAGACGACTGTGGCCTTTAATATAATCACCATGTCCCGTTTTATATCCAACCTCTTTCCATTCGGCCGCACTGAATAAAGTAACAATTGCTTTTTGAAGAGCAATTATCATTCTTCCCTTAAGTTTATTGTCGTCTGCTACATGCTCGTACATAGTTTTTCCTTGAGTATGATTAGGGAAAGTTAAATGCTCGTTAAGTGGATAAAGCATCTACGATAGTGCAATCTGGCGCTTTGGCTCCTGGGCAACAACTTTGGCAGCTTTTTGCCATAACCAATAATGAATCTTTTATGCGTTGTAACTCCGCCATCTTTTCATTCACTGTTGCGAGATTAATTTTCACCAGTGTTAAAGCTTCACCGCAGGATCGTTCCGCATTTTCAGACAGGCTTAACAGCTCGCGGGTTTTATCTAAATTAAAACCTAGGCTGCGCGCTTTTAAAATAAAACTTAATCGCTGTTGATGGGCCTTGTTGTAGAGGCGATGACCACCACTGCTACGCTGCGGTTCGTGTAACAGCCCCAATTTTTCGTAGTAGCGGATAGTTTCAATATGACACCCGGTTTCACGGGATAAGACTCCAATTCCAAACATAGTCTTTCCTTCAAAAATGCTTGCATCTGTAGTAACTACAGATTTTATCCTGAACACTCTTGTAATTACATGGGTCATTTATCAGGAGTTTTTATGGGTACTCGCAAATCAATAGGGTTACTGTTTATTGCCGCTATCGCTTGTATTGGATGTTGCGCAATTCCCATTTCCGGGATTATCGCTGGAGTTGCATCGCTTGGTTTTGTAGCAACGCTAATAAATCAAAGCGGTTTAGATATAGTGTTGTGCACCTTGCCGCTAATATTGCTTATCGCGTTCGGCCTCTACAGGCATCGCCGCAGAAACCGTTGCTGCTCATCACCTGACATTGAATGCAGTAGTACACAATGCAGCACCGGTGCCATAAAACCTGCAAACAATAAACAGTAGTTCTGCTTATTAACCTTGCCCAGTCTCTAATGTGTTGGGCGATGGCTTGGTAATACCAACCCAGCTAACGCTATTACACAGAATGCTACACCTGCATAAAACGTAAAGGATGCCCCAAGTTTATCCCACAATAACCCCGCTACCACACTCGCGATCAGCATGGAGATTCCACTCACCAGATTGAAAAATCCATAAGCCGTACCGCGCAAATCAGCAGGTGCCGTGTCAGCAACCATAGTCGCCAGTAAACCTTGCGTGATGCCCATGTGAATTCCCCAGAGCGCAACGCCAGCTAACACCACACTCCAATGATCGTTGATGGCGAGTACGAGATCCGCCGCGATCAGAACAACAAGCCCTAATGCCAATAAGCTGGTGTGACTCATACGATCAGAGAGTTTGCCGAACGGATATGCGGATGCGGCATACACCAGATTCATCGCCACCATCACGAGTGGCACCAGTGCGATGGGAATACCACCTTGCTGTGCACGCAACACTAAAAATGCTTCGCTGAAACGAGCCAGCGTAAATACCGCACCAATAGCAACAACCCACCAATAAGGTTTACCAAGGCGTTTGAGGCTTTCTATGCGAATGGGGTTTGTGCGCTTTTCTACTTTGTGACGCTCGGGTTCTTTGATTCCCACCAGTAATAAAATAACGGCCATTGCCCCAGGAATGACAGCAACCCAGAACACAGCACGGAAGTCATTCGCCCATAACAGCATTAAACCGACTGCGAGCAAGGGGCCAAGAAATGCGCCTACGGTATCAATCGATTGGCGCAGCCCGAAGGCAGCTCCACGTAAATGTGGCGGTGCTATGTCGGCGACCAAGGCATCGCGCGGTGCGCCGCGAATCCCTTTGCCAACACGATCCAGAAATCTGGCTGTGAGCACAATTCCCATAGTGGGCGCTATCGCAAATAATGGTTTAGTGATAGCCCCCAATGTATAACCCAGTAGAGCAAGACCTTTGCGTTTACCCAAATAATCGCTCAGTGCACCGGAAAACACTTTAACAATGAGTGCTGTTGATTCGGCCACGCCTTCAATAAGACCCACCGCTAATGCACTAGCCCCCAAGGTAGTTACCATGAATAACGGCAGTAAGCTATGGATCATCTCCGAGGAAATATCCATTAGCATACTGACGAAGCCAAGTACCCAGATGCCGGGCGGAATTTGCTTTAATATACTGTTTGTTTTTTGCATAAAGCGTACTTAATAAACATAGTGAGATCCATTTTGATCAATTCGTTTGTGATGATGCTCTGGATGATTCGCGATAGACCATACGATACAACCCCGGTAATACGAGTAGTGAAAGCAATGTTGACGAAATAATTCCGCCAATAACGACCGTCGCGAGTGGCCGCTGAACTTCAGCGCCGGTACCGGTATTAAGTGCCATGGGCAAGAAACCCAGTGCTGCAACCAATGCCACCATCAGAATTGGACGCAGCCGTAACATGGCTCCTTCACTAATCGCTGTATCAATGCTTTTACCCTGCTGTAAACCATCGCGGAAAGCGGACACCATCATTACACCCGTTAACACTGCCACACCGGATAGGGTGATAAAACCAACCCCAGCAGTAATGGACAAGGGAATTCCGCATACCCATAACGAAATCACACCGCCTGTTAAGGCCAAAGGCACGCCACTAAATACCAGTGCGGCATCCTTGGCAGATCCAAAGGTCATCAGTAGCAACGCAAAGATCATCACTAACGTCATGGGCACTAACAGGCTCAAACGCTTTGTTGCAGACTGTAATTGCTCAAAAGTGCCGCCGTAGTGAATCCAATAACCCGTTGGCAATTTCACCTGCTGCTCAACTTTTTCTTGAACCTCAGTAACAAAACCACCTAAATCGCGGTCGCGAACATTGGCACTCACGACTAATCGCCGCTTACCATTTTCACGACTAATTTGGTTAGCGCCGACGACCAGTTTTAGAGTGGCCACTTCAGAAAGTGGAACATAACCGTCATCACTTAAGGGAATGGGTAAGCGCGCTAACGCCGTTAAATCACTGCGCATTTTTTCAGGCAAACGAACCACAATATCAAAGCGCTTATCACCCTCGAATATCTGACCCGCATCTTCGCCACCAGTGGCAATCGCCACAGTTTCCTGTACATCGGCAACATTCAGCCCATAGCGTAGCAATGCGGATCGATTAGGCTCTATTGATAGCATGGGAAGACCATCAAGCTGTTCGACTTTGACATCATCTGCCCCTTTAATACCATTCAAGACGGCAGCAATTTGATTGCCGGATATCAGTAGTTGATTGAGATCATCACCATAAATCTTGATGCCAAGATCCGAGCGCACACCGGAAATAAGTTCGTTAACGCGAAGCTGGATGGGCTGGCTGATTTCATAGGAATTACCGGGTGCAGTTTCCAGTTTTTGCTCGATGTCCTTCAGTAATTGCGCTTTGGATTTGTGTGGATCGGGCCAGTCTGATTTATCTTTGAGCATGACGTAGCCGTCAGACATATTAGGCCCTTGTGGATCGCTGGCCACTTCGGATGTACCGACACGTGCAAACACCGTTTTTATTTCAGGTAGCTGCATCAATGCACGACCAATCTGAAATTCCATATCCAACGATTGTGTCAGGCTGGTACCGGGGATGCGTACCGCTTGTACGGCAATATCGCCTTCATCCAGATTCGGAATAAACTCTCTGCCCATGCGCGAGGCGATAAAACCCGATAGCAGAATAAAAACCACCGCACCACCCAAAATAGGCAAACGCAAACGCAAAGCAATATCCAGTACCGAGACATAAACTTGCTTAGCCTTACTGATGACCAAATTGTCCTTTTCTTCAATGTGACCATTGAGCAGCAACGCTACCATAGCGGGGACAAACGTGAGCGACAACACCAGTGCTGCCAGTAGCGCCATAATCACCGTCAGTGCCATGGGTGTGAACATTTTGCCCTCCACACCGGTTAACGCGAGGATGGGCACATTGACCAATATGACCACCAATACACTGAGTAGGCTGGGGGTAAAGACTTCACGGGTTGCACTAAACACAGTTTGAAAACGCTCATCGAGTGTTAAGGTGCGTCCGAGTTGATGCTGTTGACCTGCTAGCCGCTGCATGCAGTTCTCTACAATGATGACGGCTCCATCGACGATCAACCCAAAATCCAGTGCCCCCAAACTCATCAAATTGGCACTGACTTTGGCTTGCACCATCCCGGTAATTAATATCAGCATGGAGAGTGGAATAACCATGGCCGTTAATATGGCCGCGCGCGCATTACCGAGCATCACCAACAATACCGCCAGTACCAAGATTGCACCTTCCAGCAGGTTTTTTTGTACGGTGGCGATGGTTTTATTGACCAGAATAGTGCGGTCGTAAACAGGTTCAGCCGTAACGCCTTGTGGTAGGGTTTTGTTAATGTCGCGCAACTTGGCGGACACGGCTTCCGACACCGTTCGGCTATTACCGCCCAATAACATCACGGCGGTGCCCAGCACAGTTTCAGCGCCATCGCGTGTAGCCGCACCGGTGCGCAATTGCTTACCGAAACCCACCTCTGCTACATCACTTATGGTCACGGGCACTTTGCTGCGATGAGCCAATATGATGTGTTCGAGTGCCGGAATATCGCTAACTTGACCGGGGATACGAATCAAATATTGCTCCCCATTTTTCTCAATATAACCTGCACCTACACTGACATTGTTTTTCTTGAGCGCATTTACGATTTCTTCAAAGCCAATGCCATATGCGAGCAGTTTTGCGGGATTAGGTGTGATATGAAATTGCTTTTCATAACCGCCGATGGTGTTGATCTCAGCCACCCCAGGCACTAAACGCAATTGCGGACGAATGACCCAATCCTGCAAGGTGCGCAGGGCTGTACTGTCGTAAGGTTCGCCATTGGGTTGGCGCGCGCTGCTATCAGCATGCAAAGAGTAATGGAAAATTTCTCCCAGTCCGGTGGCCACTGGCCCCATTTCAGGTTCTATCCCTAGTGGGATTTGGTTTTTGACTTGTTGCAAGCGTTCGTTAATCAGGTTTCGCGCAAAATAAATATCGGTACCGTCTTTGAACACCACGGTTACTTGCGATAAAGCGTAGCCTGACAGTGAACGGGTTTCTTCGACATAGGGCATACCGGCAATAGCGACTTCAACCAGATACGTAATCCGCTGCTCGACTTCAAGCGGCGAGTAACCTGGTGCCTGCGTGTTGATTTGTACTTGTACATTGGTGATATCCGGTACCGCATCTATCGGCAGCCGCTGATAATTCCAAAAGCCAATACCGGCGACGATTAACACCAGAAATATCACTAGCCAGCGGCGGGCAATTGAGAATTTTAAAATCGCATCAATCATAATGATGCGCTCCGAATTGTGAGTTGAGTAGGATGGATTTATTCATGTTCAACACCATCCTTACCCAGTTCAGCCTTAATGATAAAGCTATTTTTCGTCACATAGGTTTCACCTGCCTTTAGACCCGCAAGCACTTCGCTGACCTCGCTATCGGTACGACCCAGCGTGATAACACGCGCTTCAAAGCCTTGCTTTTCTTTCACAAACACGACCGGTTTATCGTCAATCGTTTGCAAGGCTTCATTGCGAATAGCCAGTTTGACGGAGGTTGTCGCCAGCGTGACATTTGCATTTACAAACAAACCGGGAATCCATTGATGTTCGGGATTATCCAACAAGACCCGTGCCGTTAGGGTTTGATTGCTATTACTCAAGGCACTTATGGCGATAATATTTCCATCGTTTACGGCGTCATTAACTGGATTGGTCACACGAACTGTTTGGCCAACGTGTATTTTGGTCACATCGCGCGGGAACACAGAAAGCTCTACCCAGACTGAAGAAAGATCAACCAGCACGAACAAAGGCTTATCGCCAGTATGCTCACCGGGATTAGCGTTGCGCTCGGCGACTACACCACTGAATGCGGCAGTAAGCGAATAGGTACGCAAACTTTCATTCCCTTCCACGGTGGCCAACACGTCATCTTGCCGCACCATATCGCCGACTTTTTTAGTCACGGTACGAATAACACCGGGGAAGCGCGCACTCAAATGCTGAACACGTTCGCCATTCGCTTCAACCGTACCATAGAGTGGCAAGGTTTCGCGGATGCTAGCGGAGCCTACTTGTGCAATAGCAATTGCCGCTGTTTTAATCTGTTCAGCGCTCAAAACGGCAGTTTTTTCTTCGTGCTCTTCTTTGCGCGCGGGGGCTTTTTCTTTTGCCGATACTGACGGTTTTTCATCATCGTCATGATCTTCTTTGGCAATAGAAGCAAAAGTTAATCCTGCTAAGGCCAGACCTAAAAAGCAGGTTTGAAATAAGCGCTTTTGAGTCTTTGTTGTACTTAACATCATGGAAAATAATTTCATGGAGTTACCTCGGAATTCAGTGTTGTGGTGGCGGTACCGCTCAATCGTTCAATTTCGGCACGCAGCTGGTGAGCATTGGCAGCAGCATCAATCAGCGCAGCCTCAGCGTCTAAAAGTTCATGTTGCGCGGAAGATAACTCGAGATACCCGTAACGACCCTTATCAAAGGCAGTGCGAGTTTCCGCTACAGCTTTCTTAAGTTGCGGGATAACATCATTGCGTAGGCTGGCAACTTCAAACAGTGCGGCTTGGCGTGCCTGATAAAGGCCGAAAACTTCTGCTCGCAGTTTGAGTAACGCGGTATCACGTTCGTTAGCGACACTGAGCTGATGGGCTTTGGCCGTTTTAATGTCGCCCGATGCTCGGTCATCACTGAATAAAGGCACACTCAGGCCTAGGACTACCGCAGAATCTTTGGTGTCTTGCAAGCGACGAATACCAGCACTCCATTCAAGATCTGCTTTGCGCTGGCTCAGAGCAAGGCGCAGTTCCGCATCATGTATCCGCGCTTCGCTGGCAAACAGTTGAATATCAGGGTTATTGGCGATGCCATTTAGAAGATCGTTTAGAGTCGGAACATCACCCAGATTGAGCAAGTCGGCATTCACGGAAGTGAAGGTGGGGTCAGTAACTGCCCACAACGCTGACAGTTTGATTTTGGCTGCATCAAAATCCAATTCCGCCTTGCGCAGTTCAATCGTCATTCGCGATTGATTGGCGTTCGCTCGGGCCAATTCAGCATCCGGTGTATTGCCAATATCTACACGGTGCTTAATGGCACTGGTGGTTTCGGTCGCCAAGGTCAAGGTGGATCGTTGTAATTGCAAATGCTCTTGGGCAGCGGCAACATCAATAAAGCGCTGGGTTACCTCGGCCAATAAATCCAGCTCTACAATTCGTTGTTGTACAGCCAGCGCCTCTTGCTCTTCTGTAACCACGCCACGGCGAGCATTGCGCTTGTCACCCAGTTCAATCACCGATGACAGTGCCAAGGTTAATTCGGCTCCACGGGTACCTTTGTAGTTGCCGGTGCCCGCTGCATTTTCCAAATTGGTAGACAGATGTAGTGCAGGTTTAAGCTCGGCGGTTTGCAACTCACCTTCCAGAGCTTGGCGACTAAATTGGAAGCTGGTGAGCTGCGGGTTATGGGCAAGGGTTGCGGCAATGGCATCGTGCAATGATAACTTGCTACTTAAAATAGTTTTAGTATCGCTCGTGGTTTGAGCGGATACCGGAATAACAGACATGCATAACAATAAGCTCGCAAGCGCGAACTTGATTCGAGAAAGAAACATAATGAACTCCAGCGAGTACGCAAACGGAATGCGCAAATACACCGCACGTTATTTTCTATGTGAAAAACGGCGGCACAGCAAAGTGATGCTTAGCATGAATATGAGGGGGGGGGAGCGCGGAGTGGTGGGCGTAACCGAGCAAGAGCGGGCCAATACAATAATAATGGGGCGTGTGCGTAGCTCCTGACCCTGATTACAAGCCAAGTAATTGCGAGTAAAAACGTCGCAATAAAAAATGGCAAATCAAAGCTAAATATTTTTATAAGTTGAAGCACCGTGTTATCGCTGTCGAGATCAATATCCACATGCCCCGGTGGATCAGGGACTTCATCGGGAAGTCCATATACGAAACCAAAATGTGCAGAATATGGAGGCTCCTCACCGTCAAAACATTGATGCGCGTGCATGCCTGTTAGGCAAATACATAGCCAGAACAGACACATCGCATGAATGATATTGGTGTGATTACGCCGTTTTTTCACGTTCAATTCCCAAGTAAGAACCAGCAAAGAATAAAACACATCCTCTTGTTAAAGATAGGTATTCTCGTTAAAAAGACAATATTCATGTTTTAAGACTACAGCTGCTGAGAGAGTTCGTTTTTTCTACACAGCAGAAAATAAGCCGCTGGCAACACAAATAACGATAACAGTGGCGCAGTGAGCATACCCCCAATCATCGGCGCAGCAATGCGGCTCATCACTTCCGAACCTGTACCTGTACCGAGAAAAATAGGTAGTAATCCAGCAACAATCACCGCGACCGTCATTGCCTTGGGGCGAATGCGCAATGCAGCGCCTTCTTGAATAGCCGCATTCAAATCGGAATCCTGAGTTGTGTAATTGTCGATACGATGCTGCCAAGCTTGTTTAAGATAGAGCAGCATAATCACGCCGAATTCTGCTGATACACCTGCAAGTGCAATGAAGCCAACACCTGTCGCAATCGACAAGTTGTAGCCCATTAAATAAAGCAGCCAAACCCCTCCAGTAAGTGCAAATGGTAGCGTGACCATAATTAGTAAGGCTTCATCAAAACGTTTAAAGGCAAGATACAAAAGCACAAAAATAATCGCGAGTGTGGCAGGCACTACCCATTGCAAACGGGCGTTGGCACGCTGCATAAATTCAAACTGACCTGAGTAATTTAGGCTTACGCCAGCCGGAAGTTTTACCTTGTTTGATACGGCTTCGCGAAGTGCTGCTACTGTTGAAGCAAGGTCACGCCCGCGCACATCGATATACACCCAACCACTTGGCCGTGCGTTTTCACTTTTGAGCATGGTCGGGCCATCGTTAATTGCAATCGTGGCGATGGTGCTTAAAGTAATTTGGCTGCCCATTGGGGTGATGATGGGTAAGTTGCGAAGTTTCTCTACGCTATCGCGCCATTCGCGCGGGTAACGCACATTGATGGGAAAGCGCGCGCGACCATCCACAACTTCTCCAATATTTTCGCCACCGATCAAACTGTTCACAACAGATTGTGCTTGCGTAATGCTTAAACCGTAGCGCGCTAAGGCTGCGCGATTTAATTGAATATCCACGTAGCGCCCACCGTTTAATTGCTCGGCGATTGCAGAAGAAACGCCCGCAACTGTTTTAGCTGTTTGCGCAATTTGTTGTGCAACTTGATCGATTTCGGTGAGATTGTTTCCAGCGACTTTTACACCTATGGGGCTTTTAATTCCGGTGGCTAACATATCGATGCGATTACGAATCGGTGGAATCCAAATATTGGCCAAGCCAGGCACTTTTACTTTTGAATCCAGCTCGGCCATTAATTTTTCGACCGTCATACCGGCACGCCATTGATCGCGTGGCTTGAATTGCACGGTGGTTTCAAACATTTCCAAGGGTGCTGGATCGGTCGCACTATTGCTGCGTCCAGCCTTACCAAATACGCGAGCAACTTCCGGTACAGTTTTAATTAAACGATCCGTTTGCTGTAAAAGTTTGCTGGCATTTTGTGCGGTAAGCCCCGGCAGTGCACTCGGCATATAGAGCACATCGCCTTCATCCAATTGCGGTAAAAACTCTCCCCCTAAATGGCTGATTGGCCACGCAGTCGTGAGCAATAAAATACTTGCAAGAATGAGTGTGAGTTTTGGTTTGCGCAGCACTTTTGCGAGCAACGGTTGATAAAAATGAATTAACCGGCGGCTAATAGGATTATGTTTTTCTTGTGGAATTTTTCCACGAATCCAGTAACCCATAAGGACAGGAATTAATGTGATGGATAATCCAGCGGCAGCGGCCATCGCGTAGGTTTTAGTGAATGCGAGCGGCCCAAATAAACGGCCTTCCTGCGCCTCTAAAGTAAACACCGGAATAAATGACAACGTAATAATTAACAACGAAAAAAACAGTGCAGGGCCAACTTCTACTGCTGCATCCGTAATGACTTGCCAGCGCATTTCACCTTGAAGTTTTTCGTTAGGATGTTGGTGCTCCCAAGCCTCAATATGTTTGTGTGCGTTTTCGATCATCACAATGGCCGCATCGACCATGGCACCAATCGCAATTGCAATTCCACCGAGCGACATGATGTTGGCATTTACACCTTGATAATGCATCACGATAAACGCCACCAACATACCCAAGGGCAGCGAAATAATGGCGACCAATGATGAGCGTAAATGCCAAAGAAATAATCCACAGACCAAACCAATCACCAAAAATTCTTCAATCAGTTTGTGACTTAAATTTTCCACGGCACGATCAATTAATTGGCTGCGGTCATAGGTCGTTATCACCTCAACACCGGCTGGTAAACTCGCTTTCAGTTGTTCCAATTTTATTTTCACCGCCGCGATAGTTTCGCGCGCATTACCGCCCGAACGCATAATCACCACACCGCCAGCGACTTCGCCTTCACCATCCAGTTCAGTCACTCCGCGTCGCATCTCTGGGCCGATTTGGACAAAGGCCACATCACCGAGTGTGATAGGTACACCATCGATTAATTTAATCACTACCGATTTAAAATCATTGAGTGTTTTGAGATAGCCCGTTGCGCGCACCATAAATTCGGCTTCGCCCAATTCCATCACACCGCCGCCGGTTTCCTTATTCGCTTGGCTGAGTGCTTCAATCACTTCTTGGTGGCTTAGTTTAAAGCTCGCCAGCTTTACCGGATCAAGCACCACTTGGTATTGCTTTACCATGCCACCGACCGCTGCAACTTCGGCCACGTTGTGCAGAGGTGCCAACTCAAAACGCATAAACCAATCTTGCAAAGCGCGGAGCTGTGAAAGGTCGTGTTTGCCAGTTCGGTCGATTAAGGCGTATTGAAAAATCCAACCCACGCCCGTGGCGTCTGGCCCCAATGAGGCTTTGGCATTGGCCGGTAATTGCGATTGGATTTGGCTTAAATATTCGAGCACTCGCGAGCGCGCCCAATACACGTCTGTGCCATCGTCAAACAAGATATACACATAGCTATCGCCAAACATGGAGTAACCACGAACCGTTTTCGCGCCGGGTACGGACAACATTTTACTGGCCAATGGATAAGTCACTTGGTTTTCGACTAACTGCGGTGCTTGGCCGGGGAAGCTGGTGCGTACTATCACTTGCACATCGGAAAGATCCGGCAAGGCATCAATCGGGGTAGTTTTAATCGTCCAAACACCCCAGCCCGCAATGAAGAGTGCGCCGAGTAGAATCAGTAGACGATTGCTGACTGACCAGCGAATCAAACGCGCGATCATGGTTGCATCTCCATGGCTGGTTCGGGTTCTAGTCCCATGAGCGATGCTTCCGAATCTAGAAGGAATTGGCCGCTAGTCACGACTTCTTGCCCCTCATCAAGACCTTGGGTGATGACAGTTTGGTCACCGATTTCTTGCCCAAGCATCACGACCACTGGGCGGAAATGATTGGCGGAGTCAGTCACCATGACCAGCGAGCGTTTACCCGTGCGAATCACGGCTTCCGTGGGTACGAGTAATCCTGTATCTGCTTGATTGCCACTCAAGACTACGTGGCCACTGGTGCCAGGCTTTAACACACCGTTTGGATTGGGCAATAGGACACGGGCGGTGAGAGTGCGGGTTGCGTCATTCACCGAAGGTAAAAGCGAATCGATCTTGCCTTTGACTGGCGATGAGTTAGCGTTAGCCGCATAAAAAATAGCAGTATCACCCGCATGTAAACCTGTGACTTCCGCTTCGGGAATAGCAACATCCAGCCACAAAGAATCAATGCTGGTGATGCGTGCTAGTGTTTGCCCACTCGTCAGTGACATTCCCGTTTTGATCTCTAACGACTCAATAATACCGTTGATCGGCGCGGTGATAGTGACGCGCGTTTCGGGTTTATGGGTTTCTTCAACCTTCGCGATTAACGCATCGGGCATACCCAATAACTTCAAGCGAGTGCGCAAGGTTTCCAGCAAACGTGGGCTATTGAGCGTCTTGGATGCGAGCAATTCATTTTGAGTGTTCAGCCAATCAGGGACATAAAAAGTCGCAATCGGCTGACCGGCAATGACGCGATCACCGGGTGCTAGTGGCCACGCTTTTTCGACAAACCCGCCAGCGCGCAATTGAATAATGGCTTGGTTGCGCTCGTTAAAACGCAGGGTTCCCGGTAGATCATGCTGCGGGTGTAGAGGCATACGCATTACCTTGGCTTTACGCATACCGAGGTTTTGCACTTGAGCGGGATCGACCTGAAGCGTATTCATAGCCGCGCCCGACGCAGCGTATTTGGGTACCAGCTCCATATCCATAAATGGCGATTTACCCGGTTTATCAAAATGCTGAGCTGGCTCCATCGGGTCATACCAATAGAGGGCTTTGGCTGATTCTGGCTGTGTCGCCGTTGCCGGTGAGTGCATCGGTAATTTAACGGCAACCAGTGTCACGACTGCACCCAAGCCAATGCCCAGCAGCAATACCAGCAGCTGACGCAGCTGCATTGAAGAGGAAAACATGGTGTTAACTCCAATCTTATAGACGAAAAACAGCATCCATCCGCCGGTTCAGCGGATAGCATTCATCGGGAAGATCAGGAGTTAGTGGGAGGTCGCCACACCGAGGCTGGATCAAACGAAGCTACAAAAGGCGTCGTTATCCCAAGGTAAAAGCGTTTTTCGGACGTGAAACTAAAGGTTGGTGCAGCGAAGGAAAATACCTGGCAACTGATATTACAGCCATGGCAGCTTTGCATCTGCTGACAATCCATCTTGCCATCCTCATCACAACAATCTGGAGCGGCATTATCGGTCGAAGACGTAGCCATAGCGGATTTTGCGGGACAGCTAGGCGCAGATAGCAGTGTACTGGCCGCCACGTGAAGGGGCAGCAACAAGCTCAGTAACAATGTGATAAACAATGAGTATCGGAGCATACTCAAACTATAGCGTAAAAGCCCTTTACAGCGATAGCTGTCAATCGAGCTATAAATGCTGAAGGTTTCGTTCCTATTTTTATCGCTGCATAATATATCCAAGCAGTGAAACCAGCGAGTACGACGGGCCATCAATGAGTCAGCACCCAGTTAGACATTTTAAAAAACTTGCACCAAGGGATATTCCTCAGGCATTGGAATGGTTTCAACGGCAACAGCTCGTTACGCAATGGCATCTTAGTCCTGCGGAGCAGCTGGCACTCTTAGGCAATATCGCATCAAACACTTACGAATCTTGGTTAACCGATATGGCGCGCGGCAAAATTCCAGCCTTGCCTAACGATGTCATTACCCGTTTGGAAATACTCTTAGGTGCGCAGAAATCGCAGGATATTCTTGCGCCCGAAAATCGCCCGGATTTAGCGATCAGCTGGTTTAATACCCCGAATAAAAACCCACTTTTTCAGGAAAAAAGTATTAAGCATTATTTGTTGGACAATAATAATCTCGATGCTTTTCGTTCTTTAGAGGCCTACTTAGTTGATGCTGTAGTTGGCTTAATGTCCGGTGTTTATACTTAGCTCTATTGAGAACATGATTATCCATTGAGGTCAGCATGCGAGTTGAAGGCACATTGTTTGGTTGGTTTGAAACGGGTCTTGAAGGAACTGTGTGGGCGTTGCAAATGGATGGTGAACCGAGTTACGACCGACTGTTTGTGATTGATGAAGGCGATCATCTCATCATTACGTCGCCAAATCAGGAAGTCCTCTTCAGTGGGTATATTGAGCAAGACACTGACGCAGGAAAAGCAGCACGCCCCTTCACAGGTATCCTTCAACCACAAGCTAAAGGTAGATGGATACATTGGACGCAGAAAGGTTACAAGCCGGATGATTGGGCAGAGTTGTTTTTAAGCGAAAAATATCGTGCAATATTAACGAAGAAAGACGAAAACACGTAGAATGAAAATTGCACTAATTTCTGATGTTCATGCCGAATTTTATCGCAGTCAACCTAATTGGTTACCACCACTACCTGAAAATCCTGATGTGCTTGTACTAGCTGGAGATCTCCATGTGGGTAAAGCACTTATTCAGTTTATCGAACGAGTCAGTCAAGCATTGCCTAATGCCCACATTGTATTTATTGCCGGTAATCATGAGTTTTATCGTCAATATCGATTGGCAACGCTCAATGCTTATCGAGATGCTTTTGCAGATAATGCGCGAATTCATTTTCTGGAAAATGATTTTGTTGATATTGATGGTGTACGCTTTATTGGGGCAACTTTATGGACCGGCTTTCCGCTTCACTTGCCAGAATATACGTCAGAGAAAGTAATGGCTTATGCCAAAGACTCAGTCTCTGACTTTAGTTTGATTGCTGACGACACAGGCGCGATACAAGTGTTCACACCTGAAATGGCCAAGATATTATTTGATGAATCAAAGGCAAAAATTGCAGAACTTTTGGCAGCATCCGATTCCGACAAATGCGTTGTAGTCACGCACTTTCCGCCGGCAAAAAAATTACAGCATCCCAAGTTTGCGCCCGATATGATTTCATCCTATTTCACCGCAGACTGCTTGGATGTTATAGAAACTTATCAGCCCGTGTATTGGTTTTATGGTCACAATCATTGGTCATCACAAACCACTATCGGTAAAACTCAGTTAGTGAGCAACCAATTTGGGTATCCAAATGAGCGCTGGAAGATGGGCGGCGATTTTGACCCAGAGTTACTCCTAATTCTCTAAAAAACGGTATTGTTGATAAAGTTGCTATGGAAAAGTGGAGTGGTTATGAGAACGTTTCCCCATAAATTATTGCCGTTGCTGTAAAGCATTTGGTAGTGCAAACATTGTTAATATCGCTAATAGAGATTGCAACCAACTAATGAAAACTGACGTTGTTATTTTTGATCTATTTGGCACATTGGTGAATTTCGGCATTCAACATCACCCCTATAAGCAATTGCTAAAATGGGCGCGTGAGCACGGGCGCAAACCGTTATCAAATGATGCCCGCACAATCATGACAATCAATGGTGATATTCAGCAAGTTGCAAACCAATTGGGTATTAATGCACCCGATGGACTTATCCGAAAATTAACCGATGACATTGAAGATGAGCTAGCCTCGCTAACACTCTTTGATGATGTGCTGCCTGTGCTTGATGAGCTTCAACGACGAGGTATTACGCTGGTTATTTGCTCCAATCTTGCGAAGCCCTATGGAGTGATAATTGAACGCTTGCTTAGGCAATATCCGCTGAAAAAAATCCTGAGTTATGAGTGTGGATCTATCAAACCGGAACCAGAAATATACCACTGTATTACAAACGCCATGAAAGTTGCTCCATCTCAGTGTGTCTTTATTGGGGATACTCATCTAGCTGATGTATGGGGGCCACAACAAATTGGCATGAAGGGTATTCATCTGAGTCGTACCGATAAAATCTCTCAAAACTCTATAAGTAGTTTGTCTGAAATGTTCGATATGGATTTGTAGGTTAAATGTAAGTGGGCGGACTTAGGGCTAAGAATTTCCATTTAAATAAACTGAAACAGTTGTTAGCGATTTTGTATTTTATTAATCTTCTTTGTGAGCCAGAATAATGTGCCCAAGGAACACATCAGCTCTCCCTGCAACATGATCTCGGGCATGCCGCGTCTCAAAACTACAATGCTTAAAAACCATACTGGGAGATGTTACAGTTTTACCATTGGGGAGTGCCAATGATCTCAGGAGTTGAGACATAGGCTTTTCTTGCATCGCGGTCTTGATTCCATTAGCAACATCTTGCATTTTGTTTGAGGATTCCACTAATGCAATCATAAAACCTAAATCTGCTTGTTTTGCATAAATACCATTCACAAACCTTAGTGCTCCCTGCGTGCAATATAAGGCGCGACTATTTTTTTCACCAATATCTGTTTTAAGCTTTTTTATTTCGACATCTATTTCGATCTCGTGCTCAAGCTTCTCACTGAAATATGTCATGTCCGTTCTGCCACGAGAGGCTAGCTCTTGTTTTTCCTCATCAATATCCGAGGTGGCATGCTCAGGAATAAATATCCCGTCAATACCGTGCCGGCGACAATTTTTGTATAGAGAGCAGGCGTAATATCGAGTGATTTTGGGCTCGGGTTGACTCCACTGCATATCGGGAGGTGGGCATTTTTGCAACGCACTCCAATGATCAATCATGTATGTTAGGACGCGCTCAATTGTCGTCTTGCGCCCAAAGGCAGCATTCCATTTTTCAGATGTCAGAACAGATTTGTAGCGAGATCGAACTGCCATTGTTCAAAGTCCCTCACGAACAGTTTGTACAACCCTATAAGCATCCTGTGCAGCAGCACCCGCCAGCCATAATCGTTTAATCATAGGCTTTACTAAGTAGTAGCTGCCTCCATGATTAATTAAGAAATCTGAGCTAAAACTTAGTGTCTCATCACCCACTTGTGGGTAGTTTTCATCACCACTAAGCTCGTCAATAATGCGCGCAATATCCGCTGTAAAATCATGTGTAGTTTTTGCAGATTTTTCTTCGTCTTGAATACCAATACGCACAATAACTTGCGTCCCTAAAGTTCGAGATCGAGGACATTTAATATCAATGTCAAATTGCCCTGAACCATCAAAACGATGACGCCATGTTTCCAATTCATGCCGAAGAACTTCGCCATATGCCTTGAGTTCATTCTCACTGGGTGAGTTCATTAATTGCCAATTTAATGCACTCAGCGCAACAGGCTGCCGCGCTGGAATAAAAAACTCGCAGGTGTCCTCTACGACCTTGCGCTCAGTGCTCGATAAATCAAAATAATCGTAAATCAAGGCATCTATTTGATTTCTCGTTTTCGCCCAGCGAGCTGGAGGATAATCCTCATTATCCTGTTCAAAGGGTTTAAGTAGATCACACACCTTGTTGATAATGGTGCGTGCCCGCTTGGGGTTTTCGTGCAAATCCGGCATTGCGAATGGCAATCGCTCTATCTCAGCCAGCTTAATGTGAGGCCTCTCCATAACGAGAGAAAAGGTTGTGTAAAAAAGTAAGTAGCGAGCTAGTTTCGAACGCAGATAAGCCGTAACGAATCTCATCAGCTCTTTATCACCCTGACGATCAATAATAGCGCCAGCCGTTTGCATAAAGCTAAATGCAGTGTCGGCATAGCAAGCGCGGATTTCCAGGGTTTTATTATCTGCCCCATCTGGAAATATCACGCGCACACCATTAAATGCAGCACCGTTGCGAGATCCAAAATCTGCAACTGTATCGATTTCTTTGGGGAATTTTTTGAGATCGTCAGGCGTTATGAACAGGCGATTTTTTGGATAATTACCTTTCCCTGATGCCGTACTCAAATAAGGATATTTACGCAAAGGCTTTGCGTCACTAGGTACTTTGCTGTTATCCGTTAAATGGAATCCTTTGCAAATAATAAAGCGCGAATTTTCACCTTGTGCGTGATCTTTAAATCGACCATTCAAGCGTAATCGTGAAATAAGGGATTCGTCTAACTCGTTCCCCCAAAAATACGTGCGCAAAACTTCTGCATCGTTGCAGGCAGCATGACTTAATAATTTTTTACGATCAAACCCGTGCACAGTAAGACGACCAAAAGCCAAACTAACATCAGACTTTGGTACAAAATATTCAAATGCCTCGCGTGGTGGAATTTTGCCGACATCGACAGGTAATCGACGTTTACCTGTAATGATGGCGGTAGGATGCACCGCTCCATCAAATAGTACCCGGCGCATATCGGCAAGATTGAAAATACGCTCTGGCATGAACTCACGGAACCAGTTCAGCAAATAGGGGCCAGTATCGGCTGCACCCAAAACGGCAGCCGGTAAAATCAGGCACAAACGTCCACCAGGTATTACCAGCTCTGTTGCGCGACGCACAAACGCTAACGCAATCTGACGACGAGGAAGCACACTTTTGTATCGGTCACGCCACCAGTCTTCGTAAAGGCGAGAGTCACCATCCGCTGGTTCAAACCAGGGAGGATTTGAGATAACAATGGTTGGTTTGCTATTCTGTATTACCAGATTTTTGGCATCGAAAAAATCCCCTGCATCTTCTTTGGCCAAGATGGCGCCTATAAGGGGTGGCAACTTAACTTGCTGATCTTCCTGCAGGCGTGCAATATCATTGGGAGCCAAATCTTCTAGCAGTACGAGATAGAGGCTGAATGCAGTAACTTTACAGGCGGCGGCAGAAATATCGCTACCGCGTATGCCATTCATGAGGACTGTTCTTCTATCCTCATACGTCAGCGCGCTTTTTTGCGCTGCTCGCATTGCCCCCAGCATTCTGCGGTACGCACTTGTAATAAGAATTCCAGAACCGCATGCACCATCAAGGACAACTTCTTTCCACGGTTTTTTAACTCCCCTGAATGCCTCATCAACAGCCAGGGAGGCTAAGTGACGGGGAGTATAAAATGCGCCTTGCTTAACTTGTGAATGGCTCAGGAAGGATTCGTAAATTCCAGAAATGAGTTCAACGGGAATGTACTTGAAGTCATAGCGCCAAAGTGATCGTTGACCATCTTTTAAGCGGGTATGCAAAAGAAACTCCGCTAGAAGACTAAAAGTAGCTTCACCAAGTTGCTTCCAGTCTACGTTCGAGCCGCCCTCAATATCTAAAAGATCACCATTAAAGTCTCTTTTAAGCGTGCGAAACAGCTTATCTAATCCTTGCGCATTTGCTGATGTCAGCAAGCTTAGGAGTGAACCCACTTTATGCCGATCACGATAATCCGAACCGATTATTCCGCGATCTTCAAGATAAGAAACGAAAATACACTTTCCAAGCAATAGCTGAGCCTGAGCTGTATTCAAATTATTGTCGGCAAGAAGACTAACGGCGATCGATAAATTTTCAAGGATTGCACTATCAACTCTATTTTTTCGATCAAACCAAGTTGGCAATCGAGAGTGAATGCTGCCACTGGCGATTTCTTTTGCTGAAAAGGGTCCATCTACACTGGCGGCCATTAGTGTCAATGGCTCGGCTGGATGCAGAGTACGAGGTGCGGGATAAGCCGTTGCCTGATTTGGCTCTACCACAACCAAAATAGAAACCAGATTTTGGTTCCAAATTTTGCGGCGAACCTCATCAATAAAACCGGGATCAGTAATTTGTTTCGAGGTTGGTTCAATAAAACACACCGCTGGCACTCGATCAATTTCATAAACAGCAGACGAAACAATATCCCCAGCGGAATCCAGCATCAGTTGGATTTCTCTAGAGTAAGGATGGTCGGCCTGAACTTGCTTGACTGAGCGATGAACAACCCCTACAGAGCCATCATACCCAAGAGCCTCAAGCCATAAATCTGTGCTTTTAGATGTCTTTTTCATTTAATCAAGAGCATAACATTATTTTCGAAAATAATACAATCATATTGCTTGCTTTAACTATTATGATTAAACTAATCGAAATGATTGACACAATTGTTATGTTTGATCTTTTTCGGGTATTAAAACGTGGAAAAAATATGCTTTGCTCAGCGTCAGCGACTCACTTATCTTGAGTCGGTAGCTTATTGGGAAGGAGCTGTTGATCGCCCTCGGATATCAGCAGCGTTTGGCGTGTCTGAAAATCATGTAACCAAGGATTTTCGCTTTTACAAAGAAACATACCCAGGCAACTTGCAATATGACGAAACTTTAAGGGCGTACCGTCCAACACAAAAATTTAAACCAAGAATTGCAACAGGCTCTGCCAGCGAGTATCTCTCCATCTTAAAAAGCTACGCAGAGAGAGCGGCATTTGATGTTATTGCTGAACCTGAAACGACCTTGGCTGTTTGTGCTGTACCACAGTCTGTAGGAGGGATTGATAAAGGGGTTCTGAACGCAATTACACGCGCGATTTCATCCAAAGGCGGATTAGAGATCTCCTACCAATCTATGCGCAGAGATGAGCAAAGCGTGAAAAAGATATGGCCCCATGCTCTGGCGTTTTCTGGGCACCGATGGCATGCAAGAACGTATGACCTAGAGAATAAAAAATTTGTTGACCTGGTTCTTCATCGTATACTTTCCGCCAAAACCATCAATGAGCCCGCACCATTTACGGCGCTGGATGATCGCGAATGGAATACCTTGGTTGAAGTTGATGTTTTACCCAGTGCAGAATTAAATGCAAACCAATCTGCTGTTGTTGCCAAGGAATTTGGCATGGTCAAGGTAGATGGTGGTAACTGGTGCTGGAGAGCCACAATGCGAGAATGCTTAATATCTTACTTTATTGTTTTTAATCGACTTGATGTCGAAAAAGATTCAAAAAGATTAATTATGCTTCGAGACAACACGTTAATTACTAAATATTTAATGAGCGCCAAAGCTGAATAGAAATAGATAGCGAGAACCCCGTAAATACAAATTTTCTGATGCTCCAATACACCAAAATAAATAATTCATGCTTGCTTATCGATTACAAAAATCATCGATAGACATCGGTTGCACAGTAAGCCCCAATCTCATTGCGGGCGTGCACCCATCTTCCCCTACCAGACAATAGTTGTAGTAAACCTTAAATATAGCAAGGGCACGCTCAACAACCAATGGGCTGTATGCTCCATAGCCATGCCAGCGCCTGTTCGCATTATTGGCCGTCGCCAAAGGGCGCTCTAGTATTGATATGCGGCGGCGAACCTGCATAAAAAAACGATCTACCCCACGCAAAGTTGCCTTCATATAAAGCCGCGCCAAATGGTCAATATCATAATCCTTAAAATCCGTTTGATATTGAATCGATTTATTGGGGTCTGCCATATCCGATAGAGGATAAGAAAACCAAGAACTTCTTTCTGATTCTGCTTGGAACGCCTGCAATCGATGGACAACCAATTGGTGCCTAAGATTTTTTTCCTCTATATCCGGAAAATTTTTTTTAAAATTGCTCAACTCACGATTGACTTGAGAAACAAGTTTTTTCTTGCCCTGCATAGTCAAATTTTTTGCCGTTTGAACGACAAAAACATCGGTCGTTCGCGCTGTCACACGCTCAGCGAACACCCCAATACAGGCGCTATCGAGACCTGGATCTCTATCAACAAAAAGCCTAACTTTTTCAACACTTTTTAGAAGCGCCTTTAAACGAAAAATTAGCGCGTATTGTGTGTGCTCCAAATGAACTTGCATTCCCGAATGCGGAGCCTTAACTTCTAGGTCAGGCAGCTCACTATCCGTATCCACCGTGCTTTTTTCATCGGTGATACCATCATCCTCAAAGTCACGCCTCAAACAGAGTCGAGCGTAGTGTCGGTAAGCGGGTGGGAGATCGTAATCACCGCGCGCTATGGCATCGGCCTCGATGTCTTCCGCATTTACCGTTGAATCAAAATTTAGCTGTGCTGCAAATATATATCCTGTTTCATTATCTGCAGCTACTGTTGCGCCCAACCGAATATTTCGCCGATCGAATTGGGTCCCCCAGTTTAAAAAATAATCCTGCCTATCGATGCTGACATATGTTCTTTTAAGATCAACTAGACCATCCTCAAATTTCTTCTCTTGGATCAGACTGAAGGAAGTCATGATCTCGCTAAGGAAACCTAATTTTCCATATAGTGTGGCAGGGTTTATATCTAGAACTTCGCAGATGCGCCGCATGGGCACTTTATTAACAAGCAACTTAAGAACTTCGCCATCGAGCTCTGGTTTCCTCTGCTCCCGGATTTGCGCGCCGCAAGAAAAGGTGCTGCCACAACGCTTGCAGCGAAATCGCGGCTCGCCCCTGCGAGTTACACCATGTTTATAATACAACTGAGGAAATTGAGTAGGTCCCATACCAAAAGAGTCGCAGGATTCATCTGGGCACGAAGCATTTTGATGGCGATAATCCGATGGATTAAACCTTATCAGCTCTTGGGATATAGCGAGATTACTACGTAAAACAGATGTGCGCTTACAGAGTTGGCAGGACAGAACTCGCCCTCGTCCAGAAAATCCAATCAGGGTATAGCTACCTATACCGCCAGGCACAGCACCACGAGACTCTGGGGCAGGGATACCAAAATTAGTGCAAAGCGGGTTTTTGCAAAAGTTGATCTGTATACCGTTGACGCCATCAGGAATGCGTCGGTGCTTTTTTGGTGTTGCCAAAAATAATGCCCTCCAAGTTAGGAGGGCATTATATCGCTTTCAACACTTTACTTGAACGGCTCGCCATTTGGGCGGCTTTTTTTATCGCACGAGATAAGTGTTTATCTGTGTAAATTCGACAGCTTAGGATTCGCTTTTTTATTGGCGCGATAGAGAATAACTACTTTGCCGATTTCCTGGATTAGTTCAACATTAGGCAATGCAACGATTTCGGCTACCAGCGCTTTGCGCTCATCGCGATCGGCAAGACCAAGCTTCACTTTGATCAGTTCATGGTCATCCAATGCACGATTTAGCTCCAGCAGCACGCCTTCGCTCAAGCCATTGCCAGCGATGGTGACAATCGGGTTGAGTTTGTGGCCAATGGTACGAAATGATTTTTTGCGGTCTGCGCTGATGGGCATAAAAACTTACCTTAGGGGATTTAGACGAAGGGCGCTATTGTAGCCCACTCGGGCCCGCAAGGGCTAATGCGATGGCAGCTTTTGCCGCTATAGATTTTAACGGCAGAGTTTATTCAACTTTGCCGATTAGCTGCTAGAGTTAAAGGCAAACACACAGTCTTTCTGCCTTACCCTTGCAATTCAAGATTTACTCCCCAAGTATACTGAAGTATTACCAAGTCCCATTTTTTTGATGTTTAACGCTGTTTTAATGCTTATATGAGGATCTCTCCTTGAACGATATCACCAAGAACCTTCTGATTTGGCTCGTTATTCTTGTAGTCGTAATCAGTGTGTTCCAAAACTTCAGCAGAACGCCAAGCAGCGATGTAATCAGCTACTCTGATTTCATCAAGGCCGTTAAAGATGAACGTGTTCAGGATGTCGTTATTGATCAACTGAGTATTGAAGGGACGTTCACAGATCGTACAACCTTCAAGACGGTTAGGCCGGGGCCTGATCCAAAGCTTGTTGACGATCTCTACGCGCACAACGTGAATTTCCGTGGTCGCGAAGTTGAGCAACCAAGCTTCTTGTACCAATTGTTTCTCGCCTGTGCACCTGTGTTAATCATCCTTGGTGTGTTCTGGTTTTTTATGCGCCAAATGCAAGGTGGTGGAGGCGGTAAAGGCGGCCCAATGAGCTTTGGTAAAAGCAAGGCGCGCTTGCTAGGTGAAGACCAGATTAAAACTACTTTTGCCGATGTGGCAGGAGTGGATGAAGCCAAAGAAGAGGTGCAAGAGCTTGTACAGTTCCTGCGTGACCCATCCAAATTCCAACGTTTGGGCGGCATGATTCCGCGCGGCGTGTTAATGGTCGGGCCACCAGGTACAGGTAAAACCCTGTTGGCCAAAGCTATCGCTGGCGAAGCCAAAGTGCCTTTCTTTTCAATTTCCGGTTCAGATTTCGTGGAGATGTTTGTTGGTGTGGGTGCGAGCCGCGTGCGCGATATGTTTGACCAAGCCAAGAAACAAGCGCCGTGCATTATTTTTATTGACGAGATTGATGCTGTAGGTCGTCACCGTGGTGGTGGTCATGGTGGTGGTCACGATGAGCGTGAACAAACTCTCAACCAATTGTTGGTAGAGATGGACGGTTTTGAAGGTAACGACGGTGTAATCATTATCGCTGCGACTAACCGTGCAGATGTGTTGGATAAAGCCTTACTGCGTCCAGGCCGTTTTGACCGTCAAGTTTATGTTGGTTTGCCTGATATTCGCGGTCGTGAACAAATCCTTAAAGTTCATATGCGCAAAGTGCCGCTGGATGATCGAGTAAGTGCATCAGTTATTGCTCGCGGTACCCCTGGGTTCTCGGGTGCGGAATTAGCGAACCTGGTTAACGAAGCTGCTTTGACTGCTGCGCGCGGCAACAAGCGCTTGGTGACTATGGAAGATTTCGAAAAAGCTCGCGATAAAATCATGATGGGTGCCGAGCGCAAGTCCATGGTGATGAGCGAGAAAGAGAAAGAAAACACGGCTTACCACGAAGCTGGCCACGCGATTATTGGCTGCCTTGTACCTGAGCATGATCCAGTTCATAAGGTCACCATCATTCCTCGCGGTGGTGCTTTGGGTGTAACTCAATATTTGCCGGAAGAAGACAAATACAGCTGGAGCAAGCGCTCACTTGAATCGCGCCTGTGCACTCTGTTTGGTGGCCGTATTGCCGAAGAAATGACCTTGGGCATTGATGGTGTTACGACCGGTGCATCTAACGATATCGAGCGAGCAACGAGCATGGCACGCAACATGGTGACCAAATGGGGCTTGTCCGCTAAATTGGGTCCTATGCATTACGGCGAAGAAGAGGGTGCTTATCCCGGTATGTCTAGCCAGCAGTATTCCGGCGAAACCTCCCGCCAAATTGACGAAGAGGTTCGTCGTATTGTCGATGAATGTTATGCGCGCGCGCATAAAATTTTAGAAGACAATCGCGATATTTTGGAAACCATGAAAGATGCCTTGATGGAGTACGAGACTATCGATGCAGAGCAAGTTGCTGATTTGATGGCGCGTCGTAAAGTTCGCCCACCGCGCGAATGGAATGACGATGATGACTTCAATAAGCATATTCGCAAAGATTCTGGTGATTCCGGCGAGCAAGCAGGCCCGATTGGTGGTCCAGCGAATACGCACTAAATCGATTTATTGAGTTGTATATCAAAACCCCGAGCTTGCTCGGGGTTCTTTTTTTACTGGTTTTAAATAGGCGTTTTATGATTTTGCAGTGCGCTAAACATTGCCTAGATTTGTCTACACCAAAAATCATGGGCATCCTCAATATCACTCCCGATTCTTTTTCAGATGGTGGCAGCTATTTGCAAGAGGGGCGAATTTCGCTCGATTTAGTACTTAAACGTGCAGAACAAATGTTGGCAGAAGGGGCAGATATTCTGGATGTTGGTGGCGAGTCCACTCGCCCCGGCGCAGCTATTGTTTCGGAGCAGGAAGAGCTTGATCGTGTTATCCCCGTTGTAGAAGCTCTTGTCCAAAAGCTGGGTGCACTTGTATCGGTAGATACCAGTACTGCTAGTGTTATTGAAGAGTCCGCACAAAAAGGTGCAGGCATTATTAACGATGTGCGTGCATTGATGCGTGACGGAGCCTTAGGTGCAGCCGCCAAAACGGGCCTGCCTATTTGCTTGATGCACATGCAGGGGCAGCCACACAACATGCAAGATGCGCCGCGTTATGAAGATGTAATTGTCGAAGTATCCGAATTTTTGCAACAACGTATAAACGCATGCAGCGCGGCAGGTATCACAAAAGAACGCATTTTGATTGATCCGGGATTTGGCTTTGGCAAGACTCTCGCGCATAATCTCGCCCTCTTAGCGCGCCTGCCGGAACTGGCAGCTTTAGGTGCTCCGATTTTGGTGGGGTTATCGCGCAAATCTCTTTTGGGGCAATTGCTTAATCGCGGTGTCGATGAACGCTTGCCCGGTAGTTTGGCGCTGGCGTTGGCCGCCGCTGAACGCGGTGCTGCCATCATTCGTGTGCATGATGTAGCCGCTACCAAAGATGTTTTAAGTGTTCGCAGCGCTCTTATAAACAGCGCAATAAAAATTCATAGTTAGTGGAGTAAGGATTCATGGCCCGCAAATATTTTGGTACAGATGGTATTCGTGGTTTAGTGGGCGAAGCGCCCATCACCCCGGACTTTATGCTTAAACTTGGTTGGGCGGCAGGCCGCGTGCTTATGGATCGTTTCGACGGTTCAAATATGATTTTGATCGGTAAAGATACCCGCATTTCAGGCTACATGTTTGAATCAGCCCTGCAAGCCGGCTTGATTAATGCTGGTGTGGATGTAGGTTTGCTAGGCCCAATGCCAACCCCGGGCGTTGCCTATCTGACTCGTACCTTTCAAGCGCAAGCGGGCATTGTGATTAGCGCTTCGCACAATAGTTATGTAGATAACGGGATTAAATTTTTCGGCGGCAACGGCACCAAACTTCCAGATGAACTAGAGCTCTTAATCGAAGAAGAGTTGGAAAAGCCTATGGTGACCGCGGAGAAGCTAGGTAAGGCTCGCCGTATAGGTGATGCATCTGGTCGTTATATTGAATTCTGTAAAGGCACCATGCCCTGGGGTTTTAACCTCAAAGGTCTGCAAATCGTGCTCGACTGCGCCCACGGCGCAACCTACAACATAGCGCCCGATGTATTCAGCGAGCTGGGCGCGAAAATTATCCCTATGTTCGTTGAGCCAAATGGCACCAACATCAACCGCAGTTGTGGTTCTACCAAGCCGGAAGCGCTGCAGGAAAAAGTAATCGAAGTGGGTGCTGACTTGGGTATCGCTTTTGATGGCGATGGTGACCGCGTAGTTTTCGTTGATCACAAAGGCGAAATTGTTGATGGTGACGAATTGCTTTATATCATCGCCAAATACCAACAGGAATACGCGGGCGGTTGCGATGGTGTGGTCGGCACCTTGATGAGTAACTTCGGTTTCGAGCTCGGCCTTAAAAAGCTCGGTGTTCCCTTCGCTCGCGCCAAAGTAGGTGATCGCTATGTGATTGAGATGATGCGTCAAAACGGCTGGCGTTTGGGTGGTGAAAACTCGGGTCATATCGTTTGTAGCAACGTAACCACCACTGGCGATGGCATTATTTCAGCGCTTCAAGTTTTATTGGCGATTACGACGTTTGGTGAATCGTTGAATAAAATTAAAAAAGGCATGATCAAAATGCCACAGGTTATGATTAATGTGCACATGGCAAAGCGAGTTGATCTGAGTACAGATGAAACGGTTCAAGCGGCAGTAAAAGCTACTGAGGAAAAATTAGCAGGAACCGGGCGTGTGCTTTTGCGTCCATCCGGTACTGAGCCCGTGGTGCGCGTCATGGTCGAGGGTGAAGATAAAAAGCAAGTTAAAGACTTGGCGCAAGAGCTGGCGAAAACGGTTGAGTCAGCACTGAACTAATCAATGTTAACTACAGTCTTGTTTAAAAATCGCCCAAGGCGAAAGTTTGGGGCTAAAAATTAATCGACGCAGTTTAATTTTTGTCTCGAAAAGCCCATAAAACTGATAAAAATCAGGGTCTAAGCTAAGATTAGGTTGTATGTTCAATTCATCTTAGCTACCATGGGCGCCCGCTTTGGGGGAGGTATTGCTGTTGAACAAAACCAGTCACGCAAAGCGTCGCCAGCTTGTCGTTGGCAACTGGAAAATGAATGGAAACCAGCAGTCAAATGCTGAGTTGTTAGCCAAAATAATCCTAGGCTGGCAAGGTGAACATAACGCTGAAGTCGTTGTTTGTCCGCCCAATCCATACTTGCTACAGACATTTGAAAAGATTTCCAGCTCGCCCATTTTGTTGGGTGCGCAAAACTTGAGTCAGTACGACTCAGGCGCTTATACCGGTGAAGTATCAGCGCAAATGTTGGCAGAATTGCATTGCAAATTTGTGATTATTGGTCACAATGAGCGCCGCCGATTGCAGGGTGAAACTGATGCGCAGGTTGCGCAAAAATTTATCGCGGCACAGCGCGCAAATTTGATTCCCATTCTCTGTATTGGTGAATCATCTGCCCAGCGCGAAAATGGCCAACACCTTGAGGTGATAGGCGCGCAGCTGCAAGCAGTATTCGACCAAGTTGGTCTAGATGTATTTACAAACGCTGTAGTTGCCTACGAACCCGTTTGGGCGGTAGGGACAGGTAAAACGGCAACACCACAACAAGCTGAGGAAGTGCACCGTTTTATTCGCACGCGTTTGGGTGATGTTGCTGAGCAAGTTAGAATTTTGTACGGCGGTAGTGTTAAAGCCAGTAATGCAGAGCAGTTGTTCGCAATACCGGATATTGATGGTGCCTTGCTCGGCGGAGCTTCATTAGACGCCGATGAGTTTCTGAAGATTTGTGAAGCTGCTGATTAGTATTTTCTGCCAAGAATAATCAGCAGCATTAGTGACATTCAAACGAAGCTTTTAAATTAAAGCAATATTCATAAAGAGATCCAGCAATGGAAAAGTTAGTATTAATTGTTCACTCAATATCTGCACTGGCAATTATTGTGTTGATCTTGTTGCAGCAAGGTAAGGGTGCAGCAGCCGGTGCTTCTTTCGGCTCTGGTGCGTCGCAAACTGTGTTCGGTAGTGATGGTGGTGGCAGTTTCTTTACACGCGCAACTGCAATTTTTGCAACTGTCTTTTTTGTATTGAGTATTGTGCTTGCTGTAATGGCAAAAAATCATTCTAAAGTTGCTGTTCAGGGGCTTCCTGCAGTTCCTGCTGCAGCGCAACAAGCTCCCGCTGTTCCTGCACCGGTGACTGATGTGCCTGCTACACAAAATCAAGCTGCTCCAGCGTCAGCAGCTAGCGATGTTCCAGTAACTACACCGGAGCAAAGCAAGTAAGAGTAAAGCCCGAGTGGTGGAATTGGTAGACACGCTATGTTGAGGTCGTAGTGGCGTAAGCTGTGCCGGTTCGAGTCCGGCCTCGGGTACCATATGTAAGTTAGATATTTTTAATTTTGATTTAAAATATCACCGGAAGCCCGCTCTAAAATTACATTAGAGCGGGTTTTTTATTTGCGAAAATTTTATGCAAAATCCCATCGGTAAAAATCAATTCCAGTTACTGCGTGAGCGTTGCCTTGCTGATTCAACGAAAGAATTTTTGGCGCGCGGTAAATCAGTGGTGCGCTGCGAATCTTGTCAGCTTGCGGCTTATGCGTGCATTTGCAATTGGCAACCACATTTAAAGTCCAATGTTGAATTTGTCTTGCTGTTGCATCGCATTGAAGTGTTTAAGCCCACAAATACTGGGCGTTTAATTGCGGATTTGTTGCCAGCAAGCACGCACGCATTTTGTTGGAGTCGAACGGAGCCTGAGCAAGCATTACTAGATTTATTGAGCGATGAAAAGCGCCAATGCTTTATTGTTTTTCCTGCTGATACTCCAGGGGCAAAAACAAAGCCGCGCGCTGTGTTTACTGAAATTCCTGCAAACGAAAAAATTAAAACGTTTATTTTATTGGATGCAACCTGGAAGCAAAGCGGGCGAATGTTTCATTTGAGTCGTTGGCTGGAGCATTTACCATGCGTATCCCTGCCTGAAGGTGCGCTACGTGGTTATGCGGTGCGCAAATCTCATCAAGATGATTATCTCTCCACGGCAGAAGCTGCAGCACTTTGTTTGCAATTAGCGGGTGAGCAGGCGAATAGTGAAATCCTGCTCGATTATTTCCAATTGTTTAATGAGCATTATTTGGCGACCCGCGGCAGTTATCCGCCCGTTGTTAATGAGCTTCATGAGCATTTGGCTGCATTGAAATCTACGCGGTAGTTATTCCTGTAAGGCTTTTATCCGCATTACTAGCGGCGGATATCGGCACCTAGCTGTGGTTAATTTCCTACAAAAACTAGCGCGATTAGCGACTAGTCGCTAGACCCCATTTGCCTGAAAATGGCGTCAACAAGGAGGTATTCAGGGAAGTGGGGTTGACCAAGTAGGGTCAATGGATGCGACTAATTTGTCGCGGCGGCGCGGATGCTGCCATAGGAGTGGAATGCGCAAGGACTGAAGCTTATCAAGGTTCTGAGAGCATCAAGGACTGGTGAGGAGAGGCTAAGATATTTGTGTCAAAGCCCATAGGAAAAACGCCCGGCATTGCCGGGCGTTTTTGTTTGTTATTTTTGATTTCTATTTGAGCGTTGACATGTTGGCTGAATTCATCGACTTGTCGCCGCCGGTCAATTCATTGCCCTCGGCTTTTCTCGCTAAAAAACCATGTATTTTGGCTAGCCAAAAGTTTTGCGTATCATTGACGGCTACTGGCGGTTGGCTGGGCACAATAAATTGTTGGTAGTCTGTTAGGTTCTGGCGCATAGCTTCAGCGCGATGCGTGCGTCTTAACTCTACTTGTGCGGCATTATCTGGGTCAAAAAATACATCCATTATCGGCAAATCCTTCACTGAAAAAATGGCGACGAGCTGTTCCTTTGTCAAGGGTTCTTGATGTTGCAAGTTCACCAGTATGAGTGCTTGCAGGGGGCCGTCAACCGTATCGCTAGTAGTACTGCTCTTATTGATCTTTTTGTAGAGACCAGCAAGGGCATCGGGCGCGCTGCTGTTATCAACCATCACTACAAGATTGAATTGCCCTATTTTATTGAGTTGAGCGACTGCTGCGTCAACTCGCTCACTAATAAGCTTGCCGCGTGGAATCAATGGCTTTGGGGGCTCTGAGGAGGCTGAGCTTGCAGTGGCAGCTACTTCAACAGGGGCTGAGCTGGCTGCTGCCGAGCTTGCGGACTCGGCGGCAAGACTGCTGGTAGGTGCAACCTCCCGCTCCGGCGCAGCTTCTTGGTATTTACTCGGTAGTGGTAATGCCATGGTCGCCCAGCCGTAAAGTGGCAGATTTCGGCGAAGATTCTCAAGATTGGTTGGCCAGAGTTGCGGTGTTTCAGGAGCATGCATAATCAGGAGCGCCCCCTTAGGTTTGCGCGTTTCGCCAGATTTATAGAGTGAAATGATTTTTTCGTCGGGCGTTTCCAGTGGCTGCAATTCATCAGCTTTGGCAATTGCAGTAAAGGCTTTAGCGAGTAAGGCGTTATCACGTTCAAGGTTGCTCGTGTAGATTGGCTTTTCAGCTGCAACAGATGAGGCAGCGCTCGATGCTGTGCCAGCATTCGCGGTGGGGTCTTGAGCTAAACATTCAGCGTTTGCAAAGACTAGTGCGCTAGCTACACACAGTTTTGGCAGGTATTGAAATAATCTATTGAGAATGAACATATTTCTTTCGTTGCCTTATCTAAACGCATCTCTTTAGAATGCGGGTATGTCGTAGCGGAAGTGCTCCCAGTACGGAGCTCTTACTGGTAATCGGATCATTTATGGAAAACTTTAAGGCTATGCAGAACTTTAAGCGAGATTTCAAAATTGCCCCTTCCATTTTGGCGGCTGACTTTGCACGTTTGGGTGCCGAGGCTGATGCAGTGCTAGCCGCAGGCGGCGATTTTATTCATTTCGATGTGATGGATAACCACTACGTACCCAACCTTACTGTTGGTCCCATGGTGTGTAAGGCTTTGCGCAAATACGGTATTACCGCACCTATAGATGTGCATTTGATGGTGGAGCCAGTCGATGATTTGATTGTGCAGTTTGCGGAAGCTGGTGCGACCTATATTAGCTTTCATCCGGAAGCGTCACGTCATATCGACCGTTCAATCGAGTTGATTAGGGAGAAGGGCTGTAAGCCCGGATTGGTGCTCAACCCCGCCAGCTCGCTGGAACTGGTTAAGCATTCCCTTTATAAAATCGATATATTGTTGTTGATGTCCGTTAATCCTGGCTTTGGCGGTCAGAAATTTATCCCCCATACTTTGGATAAGTTGCGTGAGGCACGTTCACTGATCGATGCAGGAGGATTTTCTACCCGTCTAGAAGTTGATGGTGGTGTTGGTTTAAGCAATATTCGCGAAATTGCAGAAGCTGGTGCTGATACCTTTGTGGCCGGTTCTGCAATTTTTGGTGCGCCCGATTATGCGGAAGCGATCAAGGCTATGCATGCAGAGTTGGCTGCTGCCTCATTTTGATTGAGGTGACGAATTAACCGTGAATTGAGGGTAGGCATTTCTGGATTAATTCAGTACACTTGCCCTTAGCTAGAACGCAATAATCCTTAAAACGAGAAGCAACTGCTGGGAATTACCCTCGTGACAAACGCAACCTTTACCACTACAGAGTGCGCTGCCTACCTCGTCGCCCGATGGCGTCGTTAGTTCATTTCGCCTGTGTGCAAGCCGTTCGTTGTGTTTGCATGTGAGGCCCTTCTCCATGTTTGCATCAGTTCCCTTGTGAACGCTTATTAGTGCAAACCTGATTTAAATAAAGATAAAGACTTGCCTTCACCGCTTAACATTTAACAAGCGCGGCAAGCAAAAAGGTAATGACATGACTCCCGAACATTTTGCCGAGTTGGCCCAGCAGGGCTATAACCGTATCCCTGTTATGCGCGAAGTATTAGCAGATTTGGATACGCCGCTTTCTTCTTATCTTAAATTGGCCAGCGGGCCTTACTCTTATTTATTTGAATCCGTGCAGGGCGGCGAAAAATGGGGTCGTTACTCCATGATCGGTTTGCCTGCACGAACTATCCTCAAAGCTTTTGGCGATGAAATTCAGGTTGAGCGCGACGGTGAAATTATTGAGCGCCACACACGTGCAGATGCATTGAGTTTTGTCGATGAATTCAAGCAGCGCTACCGTGCCCCCGAGTTGCCCGGCTTACCGCGTTTTACCGGTGGATTGGTAGGTTACTTCGCTTACGATTGTGTGCGCTACGTAGAGCCGCATTTAAAAGCCTCTATGCCGAAAGACATTATTGGTACGCCAGATATTTTGCTCAGCGTTTCCGATGAGGTTTTGGTATTTGATAATCTTGCCGGAAAATTAATTTTTGTCATTCACGCAAATCCAGAAGTAGATGGTGCTTACGCAAAAGCCAACGTACGTTTGGATGAGCTCGAAGCAAAACTGCGCGGCGAAATTCCAAAAACGCCAAGCTTGAGCTTGGGCATGAATATTCACAGCGAAGCTGAATTCCAATCACATTTCGGTGAGAAAAATTTCCTCGGCGTAGTCGATAAAATCAAAGAATACGTGTTATCTGGCGATACCATGCAAGTGGTTATCTCCCAGCGCTTGTCGATTGATTTCACTCAAGAGCCGATTAATTTGTATCGCGCATTGCGCAACTTGAATCCATCACCCTATATGTATTTTATGAACTTGGGTGATCATCACGTAGTGGGCTCAAGTCCGGAAATTCTTGCGCGTTTGGAAGATGGCGAAGTCACCGTTCGTCCAATTGCAGGTACACGCCGCCGCGGTTACACGCCAGAAGAAGATAAAGCCTTGGAAATTGAATTGGTAAATGATCCCAAAGAAATCGCGGAGCATTTAATGCTGATTGATTTGGGGCGCAACGATGTAGGCCGTGTTGCAGAAATTGGAACTGTAAAACTCACCGATAAAATGGTGGTGGAACGCTATTCACATGTCATGCACATCACTTCCAACGTGACTGGAAAATTAAAAGCCGGTTTAGATGCAATGGATGTTCTGCGCGCAGCGCTTCCTGCAGGTACTTTAAGCGGCGCGCCGAAAATTCGCGCTATGGAAATTATCGACGAATTTGAAACTGAAAAACGCGGCATCTATGGCGGTGCTGTGGGGTATATCTCCTGGAATGGCAACATGGATACTGCAATTGCAATTCGCACTGCAGTGATCAAAGAAAGCAAGCTTTATGTGCAAGCGGGTGCTGGTGTAGTGGCAGATTCCGTTCCAGCACTTGAATGGAAAGAAACCATGAATAAAGCGCGTGCCATTTTTAAAGCGGTTGACATGGTAGGCCGTTCTAATGAAGCGGGAGAAGCAAAATGATTTTAATGATTGATAACTACGATTCGTTTACCTACAACCTCGTACAGTATTTGGGCGAGTTGGGTGCAGATGTAAAAGTGGTGCGTAACGATGAAATTACTATTGAAGAAATTGCGGCGCTCGCACCAGAAAAAATTGTAATTTCTCCCGGCCCATGTACGCCGACGGAAGCAGGCGTATCGGTTGATACGATTAAAACTTTTGCAGGAAAAATTCCTTTACTTGGTGTGTGTCTTGGTCATCAAAGTATTGGTCAGGCGTTGGGCGGAAAAGTCATTCGCGCACCTTATGTGATGCATGGTAAAACCTCGCAGGTTTACCACAACAACACAGGTGTCTTTAGCGGTTTGAAAAATCCCTTTCAAGCAACTCGCTATCATTCATTGGTTATTGAAAAAGAATCCATTCCCGATTGCTTGGAAATTACCGCTTGGACACAAAATGAAGATGGCAGCATGGGTGAAATTATGGGCGTTAAACACAAAACGCTCGCCGTAGAAGGTGTGCAATTTCACCCTGAATCGATTTTGACTGAACACGGTCACGATATGTTGCGTAACTTTTTAGAAGGCAAATAACTCTAAACGGTGAGTAAACAGCTGAACAATAGAAAGGAAAATCATCATGGCAAAAGCTTATTGGATGGTACATGTTGAAGTTGATAACGCGGAAGCTTTTAAGGCTTATGTAACCGCAGTTATGGATGTTTTTAAAAATTACGGTGCGCGTTATTTGGCGAGAGCCGGACAATGTGAAGCTGTTGAAGGTAGAGCTCGCTCACGTAATACGATTGTTGAGTTCCCCAGCTACAAAGCTGCGGTTGATTGTTGGCATAGCCCTGAATATCAAGCAATTAAAGCCTTGCGTGAAAATGCAGGCAAAGTTGATATCACTATTGTGGAAGGTTATGAAGGTTTGCAACCGGGTTCATAGCAAGGGGAAATGAAATGTCGCAAATAAAGATTTACGGTTTAAAAAAATCGCTCGACCCGATTAAAAAGCACTTGTCAGATGTTGTTCATTCTTGTGTTATGGATGCTCTGCAATTTCCAGCAGATAAACGTGCACATCGTTTTATTGGTTTGGAGAAAGATGATTTTTTTATGCCTGCGGGCAGAAGTGATGCCTACATCATTATTGAAATTACAATGATTGAAGGGCGCTCCGTTGAAGCGCGTAAAAAATTAATTCGTTTGTTGTTCGATAGAATAAAAGCAGACGTTGGAATTGATAATTTGGATGTTGAAATTTGTATTTACGAAAGCCCTGCCTGTAACTGGGGTTTCCGTGGAATGCATGGTGATGAAATAAAGCTCAATTATTCAATTAATGTGTAGTTCATCGTTGGGTTAAATAAGGCATAAATTTAATTAAAAAATGATGCATTGGCTGTTTATTGGCGATGACATCAACTTATGGGGTGGCAGGCAATGGATATCAAACAAGCATTAAATACTTTGGTGGCGCGAGTTGATCTCAGTACTGAAGAAATGATTTCAGTTATGCGCATTATTATGACGGGCGGCGCAACGCCTGCGCAGATTGGTGGGTTTTTGGTTGCACTGCGCATGAAGGGCGAAACCTTGGATGAAATTACCGGCGCGGCAATGGTAATGCGCGAGCTCGCAACGCCAGTCGATATTCAAGCAGATTATTTAGTGGATACTTGTGGCACAGGTGGGGATGGCGCAAATTTATTTAACGTTTCCACGGCAAGTGCATTTGTAGTTGCAGCGGCGGGCGGTCGTGTTGCCAAACATGGTAACCGTTCTGTATCTAGCGTAACGGGCAGTGCAGATGTGTTGGAAGCTGCCGGTATTAAATTAGATATTACCTCTGAACAAGTTGCGCGTTGTGTAAAAGAAATTGGTGTTGGCTTTATGTTTGCGCCGTCCCATCATAGCGCAATGAAGCATGCAATTGGCCCGCGTAAAGAATTAGGTATGCGCACCATTTTCAATATGCTCGGCCCCATGACTAACCCTGCCAATGTTAAGCGCCAAGTAATTGGTGTATTTAACGGTGCATTGTGTAAACCAATGGCAGAAGTTCTAGGGCGTTTAGGTAGTGAGCATGTAATGGTGGTTCACGCTAAAGATGGCTTGGATGAAATCAGCCTTGCCACTGAAACCCAAATTGCTGAACTAAAAAATGGTGAGATTCGTGAATATACAATCAAGCCAGAAGACTTCGGTATCCAAAGTAAAAGTTTGATTGGTTTGAGTGTTGCAAGTGCAGAGGATTCACTCTTGCTGATTAAGGACGCGCTCGGCAACCGTCGTGGACAATACGCAGAAAAAGCAGCAGATATTATTACCTTGAATGCCGGTGCAGCGATTTACGTGAGCGGTGTTGTGGATTCATTTGCAGACGGTGTTGAAATGGCGCGCGATGCAATTGGTAGCAGTTTGGCAGGCGAAAAAATTCGCGAACTGGCTGCCTTTACCCAATATTTGTAAGTTAAGAATTTATTTATCGAGAAAAACTATGTCTGATACACCAACCGTATTGCGCAAAATTATCGCGCGCAAATGGGAAGAAATTGCTGCACGTAAAGAGCATACCTCTTTAGCAGATTTAAAAGTTCGTGCTGCAGAGCAAGCTCCTGCGCGTGGTTTTGTGAACGCAATCGAGCAAAAAATTGCGCAAGGCCAATCTGGTGTTATCGCCGAAATTAAAAAAGCCTCACCCAGTAAAGGTGTGATTCGCGAGCATTTTGTGCCTGCTGAATTGGCGCGTTCTTATGAGCTTGGCGGTGCTGCTTGTTTGTCGGTATTAACAGACATAGATTTTTTCCAAGGTGCAGATGTTTATTTGCAACAGGCGCGTGCAGCGGTAAATATTCCTGTTATTCGTAAAGATTTTTTAGTCGATGAATATCATATTTACGAAGCGCGTGCTTTGGGTGCAGATTGCGTGCTCTTGATTGTTGCTGCATTGGAAACAGCTAAACTGAAAGAATTAAATTCACTTGCGCAAGAAATCGGTTTAGATGTGTTGGTAGAAGTGCACGATGAAAAAGAGTTGGATATTGCATTGGAATTGCCGAATAAATTAATCGGCATCAACAACCGCAATTTGCACACGTTTGATGTGACCTTGGATACGACTTACAAATTGCTCGATAAAATTGGCAACGAGCGAATTGTTGTGACTGAAAGCGGTATTTTGGCTCCTGCAGATGTACAAGCCATGCGTGCAAAAAACGTAAACGCGTTTTTGGTGGGCGAGGCATTTATGCGTGCAGAAGACCCCGGTACTGCGCTTAAAGAGTTTTTTAAATAAGTACAATTCGCACCCATAAAAAAACCGCCAAGAGGCGGTTTTTTTATGGGTGGTTGGAACCTAATAATTATCGCGTTCCGTAAACCACCATGGTTTTACCTTTCACCAGCACCAAACCTTGATCCTCCAAGGTTTTGAGTACGCGGCCAACCATCTCGCGTGAGCAGCCCACAATGCGGCCAATTTCCTGACGAGTGATTTTAATTTGCATACCATCGGGATGGGTCATTGCATCTGGCTCTTTGCAGAGTTCGAGCAGGGTGCGTGCAACGCGACCGGTTACATCGAGGAAGGCAAGATCACCCACTTTGCGGGTGGTTGCGCGCAGACGACGTGCCATTTGCATGCCGAGTGCGAATAAAAACTCGGGGTGCGCCTCAGAAATTTCCTGGAACTTCGCATAGCTGATTTCGGCAACTTCGCATTCGGTTTTGGCTCTTACCCATGCGCTGCGTGAATCCTTATCATCAAACAAACCCATTTCACCGAAGAAGTCGCCATCATTGAGGTAGGCAACAATCATTTCGTGGCCGTCATCATCTTCGATAAGAACAGTCACAGAACCTTTTACGATGTAATACAGGGAATCGCTTTTATCGCCAGCATAAATGATGGTGCTTTTGGCCGGATAACGACGACGGTGACAATGAACTAAAAATTCGTCCACGTTCTTTATATGTGGTGTTAGGGATACGGCGACCAAGTTGGTGCTCCTGTTTAGTAAGCGTAGTGCAATAAATTTTCTTATTATGGCCTGAGAAGTAGGAATCTACCAGTTTCGTGCCATATCTTTGTGACGTCGTTATAAGCCTGAAGCTGCTTATTGTCTACAAGAAAATTGCAATTTGATGAATGCTGTTGATTTAGGTGACATTTTCATTTTTTTTACCTGCATGTGGTAACCTTGCTACCTAAATTATTGTGATGAGGTTTCTATGCAAGCAGTGGTGAAATGGGTCGATGGTGCGCAATTTTTGGCGGAATCAGGCAGCGGTCATGCAGTGTTAATGGATGGTCCACCAGATCACGGTGGTCGTAATACTGGCGTTCGCCCAATGGAAATGCTGCTGATGGGATTGGGTGGTTGCTCTTCTTTTGATGTAATGAGCATTCTCACCAAAGCGCGCCAAGCTGTGACTGATTGCCGCTGCGAGCTGCAAGCCGAACGCGCTGAAGGTGTGCCTTCTCCGTTTACCAAAATCCATATGCAGTTCATTGTGACCGGAAAAGAATTAAAAGAAGCGCAGGTAAAGCGCGCTGTCGAGTTGTCGGCAACGAAGTACTGCTCTGCATCCATTATGTTGGAGGCGGGTGGGGTAGAGATAACCCACGCTTACGAGATTCGCGAAGCCTAAGCGAAGGCAGACGGCTAAGTATGAAAAATCTTGCAGTATTAAAAACGCCCTGAAAATGTCAGGGCGTTTTTTTTTAGATTTGTTGGCGTGCTAGCGAGAGATATACAACTCTTAATATCGATCAATAGTTTGCGGGCATATTCAGTGTTAAGGTGATTAGTCTATTTAATTTACCTTCACCGTGAAGGGAAATCTTTGTTGTTTGGGGGAAATTTCGTGCGAAATTTTTTGCGAATCCATAAACATACGCCTCATTCTGTATCGCATTCAAAGCGCGGTATTGCGGCACAGTTCGCGCGTTTTCGTGCAACTGGGCTAAGTGCATTTGCGGCCTTTCTCGCGGTATTAGGTCCTGGTTTATTGGCGGGTTTATCCGATGATGATCCAGCTGGCATCACAACTTACTCAGTCTTGGGTGCTGATCATGGCTATAAGTTGCTGTGGATTATTCCTGCCTCCACGCTGGTGTTAATTCAATTTCATTTAATTGCAGTTCGCATTGGTGCCGCAACGGGCAAAGGCTTCGTTGCCATTATTCGCGAACATTGGGGCCGAGTTTGGGGTTATTTGGCCGTTATTGGTTTGCTCTTTGCTAACTTTGGAACTATTTGCGCAGAGTATGCAGGCATTTCTGCCGCAGCGGGTTTGGTGGGGATCCCTTCTTGGGTGAGTACACCCGTAGCGGCTATTTTAATTTCACTGGTCGTTGTGTTGGGGTCTTTTCATCGCGTTGAGCGCGTTTTATTGGTTATCTCTTCCACACTCGCGCTCTATATTATTGACGGTATTTTAGCGGCGCCAGATTGGTCAGATGTTTGGCATTATTCTGTGATACCGCATTTACCAACCAGTCACTTAGGATGGATTGCACTTGCCGCTACCTTGGGCACAACACTCGCCCCTTGGGGGTTGGCGTTTATTCAATCCTACGCTGTCGATAAAAAAATAACTGTTGCTAATTTGCGATGGGAAAGGGTTGACGTCATTATTGGTTCCCTATTGACCGGTGTTATAGGTGTTGCCATTGCAGTTGCTTGTGCAGCAACTTTGAATAAATCTGGAATAAAAATTAATGATGCAAGCGATGCCGCTGCAGCCTTACAACCTTTAGCGGGTTCATTCGCAACTGTGCTTTTTGGTGTTGGGTTGTTGGGGGCTTCGCTGCTTGCGGCTGCCATAGTGCCTTTGGCTACAGCTTACTCCATCGCTGAAGGGATTGGTGCGCCTGCGTCTTTGGATTTGGATTCAAAACACTTTCAGTTTTTTTATGCGGCGTTTATTGTTTTAACTGTTGCAGCCGCTAGCATAGTATCGCTCCCGAGTATTCCGTTAATTCCCCTTATCTATACAAGCCAAGTGGTTAATGCAGTGATTTTACCCTTGCATGTGATTGCTCTTTTGTTGTTAGCTCGCAGCGCAAAAGTTATGGGGGTTTCTCGCCTTGGAAATGGTGCGTCTATTTTGGCTGGCATTAGCATCGCATTAATTTTGGCATGTGTTATCGCCATGGCATTTTCATAATAAAAACTACTGTATTTTGTTTAATGCTTGATCCATTTCCTTAGCTAATTCTGCCAGCAGTTCACTGTAGGCGTGTGCTAGGGCTTTGGTGCTTGAATCTACTTTAACAGCCTGTAAAAAATTACGGCGTAAGCTAATGGTTTTGGTGTCGTTATCGACCAACTCCCAGTCAGCATTTAAGCTGGCTTTATCACCTTTGCGAGTCAGTTCGTAAATATGTAGGCGCAGGCTATAGCGCGGTTTGCTATCGCTGCGCCAAGGAAAGCTTACGAAGCTACGTGAATGATTTAGTTGCGTTAAGTTTAATGCTAAAACTCGGGGTATAGCTTTATCAAGTGGCTCAGCCCAGTAAGCGTTATCAACCATTTTTAGCGTGTTGTCGGTTTGGTTATCAATAATTTGTAAGCGATTGAGATAATCCGCCAAGTCTATTGGGCCTATGCCAATGACCTGTGAAATATTAGTAGGGGAGATGCCTTTCTCGTCTGCTTGGGTTGCGCTCAAATAATAATAATTTTTTTGCGGCGAGTGCTGGCAGCCGACAATTAGGCAACACATGATGAATGCAAATAATATTTTGCGCATATTTATTTATCCTTTGATGTAGAGTTTTTTCCGCGCAAAACCGCCTCGGGTTGTTGCTCCAATGTATCCGTCAAATTGCGAAATGCTTGGGCTGAGCGACTCACTTCAATCAATGTGCTATTGAGTTGATTTATCAGTGGTGAATCTTCAGAAAGACTATTATCAATAGTGGAGGCGGTTTTATTAATTTGCTCCAAGCTATTACTTAAATCTTTTAGACTTTTATCTAGTGTTGTGGCCAATTCGGGTGTTTTTGCATTAAGTTCAACAACGAGCTTATCTATTTCGGTACGTGTTTTTTCTATGTTTTGACTCAGCTGATTCATATGTTTGTTCACATTGTTGGATGTGTTCTCAATAGAAACGGCAGCTTTGTTAATGTTTTTGATTGTGGTTTGTATATCACCGCTTTTAATTATTTTGCTGAGCTCAACGGCGATCTCGTCTATATGCCGAGCCATTCCTTTTACATCCATTTCTGCAACGTTTTTTGACAGGGCTTCGAATTGTGTTGCAACCGTGGGAATCTCACGGTAATTTTTTTGGAGGCCGTAAATTTTTACTGGTGTGTCTGGGTAAAAATCTAATTCAACGTAGAGCAAGCCGGTTAAGAAACTTTGAAAGTTTAGTTGCGCTCTTAAGCCATTTTTAATGGCCTCATCAAAAAACTCATTGGTTATACCAGCACCTTTACTGTTAATGCGCTTTATCACCAAATCAGCCGTTACCGCATTAACAATGGTTTTGTTGTCGCTTTGAAAGTTGATTTGAATATCGGTTATTTGGCCGAGTTCAACGCCTTTTAGCTTTACGGGTGCGCCTACCTGCAAGCCTTGTACGGAACCTTCAAAATACATAATGACTTTTTCTTTTTCTGAGAAAAACTTGCCGCCAGAAAAAAAGAGTAATGCGGTAAATATTAAAACCAAAGCACCCACAATAAAGGCGCCTATGGCAAAGGATGTGTTTTTAGAGTTACTCATGGTGTTGTTCTGCTTGGGTTGCGTTTTCAGCGCGACTTAAAAATTGGCGGACCTTCTCCTCTTTACTGCTGTGCAGTAAAATTTTAGGGTCGCCGCTATCGAGCATGGTTTTTGTTTGTGCGTCTAAAAATATGCAATTGGTTCCAATCGATAAAATACTGGGCAGTTCATGGGAAACAATTATCACAGTTGAATCTAATGCTTGGCATACTTGTAAAATTAATTGATCAAGGCGCAATGAGCTGATGGGGTCTAAGCCAGCGGAGGGTTCATCAAAGAACAGCAATTGCGGGTCAAGTGCAATCGCTCTGGCTAAGCCTGCGCGCTTATGCATGCCACCGCTAATTTCAGATGGATAAAATGTTTCAAAACCCGCCAAGCCTACTAATGCGAGTTTGTAAGAAACCGTTTCGGCAATTTGTTTCTCACTCAAATCGGTGTAAAGCTGCAAGGGTAGGGCGACATTTTCGGCCAAGGTCATACTGGAAAATAACGCACCTGATTGGAACGTAATGCCCCAGCTTTTTAATAAATCGAGTTGGGATTTTTCATCTGATTGATAATAATTTTTTCCCTGATAAAGCACTTCGCCCATTGAGGGGGGAATCAAACCAATCATGTTTTTGAGTAGTGTGGTTTTGCCGCAACCGCTGCCGCCGATGATGAAAAAAATATCATTTTTATTGACAGTAAAATTCAGGTTTTGCTGAACCACTCGCTCACCATAGCCAATGCTCAAATCCTTGGCTTGGATAAAGGCTGTGTCTTTTGGATTGGTTTGACGAGAGATTTGTATATCCATTTTCAAATTCCTAACTTGTCGTAAAGGATATTGAACGCAGCATCTGCAACAACCAGATAAACAATCGCGCGCACCACAGCATTGGTTGCGGCCATGCCGACAGCGTTGGAGTTGCGACCGCACTGCAAACCCGCTTGGCAACCTGCAATTGCAATCAGCACACCAAAGAACACACTTTTTACTATGCCGGTGGATATATCGACCCAATCCACCGCGTCTTGGGTTTGTAAAATGTATTGAGCAAAGCTCACATCCATATTGGCAGCAATAAGCGCGCCGCCAGCCATGCCGATAATATCGGCGTAGATACACAGGAGTGGCATTACAAAAATAAGCGCAAGCAAGCGCGGCAACACTAAAAACTGAACATTACGAATCCCCATCACCTTTAATGCATCAATTTCGTCATTGACTTGCATGGTTCCGAGTTGGGCTGCATAGGCGGCACCGGTGCGGCCAGCCATGATTACTGCGGTCATAAGCGCGCCCATTTCACGTACCATACCTAGGGATACCAGATTGGCGACATAGACCTGCGCGCCCAGTTGACGCAGCTGTACGGAGCCGAGGTACGCGAGGATCATGCCGACCAATATGCTGATCAGGGTCACTATGGCCAGCGCCTTGGGGCCCGCTTGGTGGATGAAATAAAAGACGTCTTCGCGGCGCGTTTTTGCTTTGCCTCGGGCCCACTGCAATAGTGCCAGAGTAACGTCACCAATAAAGGTGAGAGTCAGTCCAAGCTCGTGGCCAATAATGCTTAGTTTGCTATAAAGCGTTTCACGCAGGGAGTTGGCTTTACCCTTACTTGTACCTTCATATGCGGGCACGTCAGTCGCCAAGCGAATGAGCTGTTGTAAGCCTTGAGGGGCATTCTGGGTATTAAAGGTGACGTGCTGGAGCTTACTCCAGCGCGCAACTTCCAAGAGGCTTACAGCCAAGCTTGAATCCCAGCGCCCCAGTTCTTTGGTAATCAGGTCAAGATGTTTGGTGGTGGCAGGAATATTCTTGGTCAGAGTTTCGCCATCGGGCGTTTTTCCCAAATGCCAATCGCCGCTTAGGATAAGGCTGCTGCGGTCATCTTGATGTGTTAAACGGTAACTGGCTTCGGTCATTTTTCCCTGCGGTGTTTATTGAGCATCAATAGCGGCGATCAATCTATCGTAAATTCATATCCCTACAGCACGCAAACTAAATGATATAGATTTGGTTTAATTTAGATCAACCATCCATCCCACTAATGTGTTTTTCAATCCCACCTTGCAGCATTTTGCGGTGGGACGGTTCACTTTGCCGCTGAACTTCAACATGGGACGACACTTAAATCGTCTGCATGAAATTATAAAGTCGCAATACTTGGTAAGGGCGCAACTTAAGTTTGTAGCTCAACCAGCAAACCATTGAGTCATAGCATTAATGGAGTAATCGTTCTGACCCTAAAATAATAACGTTAAATTTGAGGGTAATCGTTTATGCAGCTGCATAATAAAAACAATGTTATTCGTAAAACCAAACTCGCGTTAACTGCCGCAATTTTTGCACTCGCAGGCGCACAAGCTTCGGCGGATGTTCTAAACCCCACCATCGGCAACCTTCTCTATGAAGAAAACTTCAACAGCCTTAGCACAAGCCTGTGGAATGTGGTTGATGGCGATGGCTGCGAAATTGGTCTGTGTGGTTGGGGAAATCAGGAGCTGGAATACTACAGCCCAAACAATGTCAGTATTGTTGATGTTCCTTTTGAACCAGGTACCAAGGCTTTAGCGATTCAAGCGCGCCGTGAGACCAAAGGCACTCATTCTTTTACCTCGGGTAAAATCGATTCCTCAAACAAACTGCAAGTGAAATACGGCATGATCGAATTCCGTATGAGCACTCCACAGGTCGGTACAGGTTTGTGGCCTGCAGGTTGGATGCTGGGCACTAGCCTTGCGTCATGGCCATCAAAAGGCGAGTTGGACATTATGGAAATGGGCCACAGCGCCGCTGGTATGGCGAATGCTGGATTGGCTGGTTCCGATATCAACAGCTATACCGCATCTAACGCGATTTTTTATGCAACTGCCGCGTGCAGCACTGGCAACCCAACCTGTGCAGCGAGTACTGCTTGGCAAACTAAAAATGCTTACGTAGCCAGTACGCCCTTAACCAATCGCTTTGTAAAATACCGCATGTATTGGACCGATACCCAAATTCGTTTCACCGTGATTGATAACAACGTTGAACACGATATGTACGCAAGCCCAATTCCAATTACTGCGGAATCCTCCGAGTTTCAGGCTCCGTTCTACTTCCTGTTCAACCTCGCGGTTGGCGGAAACTTTACTGATGCCGCAAACCCAGGCCAAGTAACGGCTCCCTTACCCGGCACAATGTATATTGACTACATTCGTGTTTATCAATTGGATGGTAAAGGCGAAGTTAAGGTTGGTAGCCAAGTACAAAAAGAAACGGGTACTTTCGGCGTATTCACCGACAACACTGCAACAACCAACAAGCAACAGTTAGGTATTGATACGGATTTCTGGATTTGGAATACCGCATCAACCTCTGCGGGGACTCTGCCTCCTTACGAGGGCGCAAATGTATTGGCAATGAAATACACCGCACCCGGTCAATGGTTTGGTGCAGGTTTGGCTTCACGTCAAGCGCACGATATGAGTAATTTTGTAAACGGAAATTTGAAATTCCGTATCAAAATTCCTGCAAACGTTGCGTTCAAAGTGGGCATTCAAGATACCTACACCAATTCGAATTACGTTAACTTCCCAGCGAACACAACAACTTATGGTTTAGTGCGTACGGGTGACTGGGCACAAGCGACTGTTCCTATTGCGGATTTGCGCGGTAGTTTAGTTGCGCTGCAATCTGTGTCTTCTCTGTTTAGCATTGTAAGTATTGATGGTGCTTTACCTACTGCAGCATTTGATATGGCAATTGATGATATTGTTTGGGAATGTGGAAACAGTGTTGCTTGTCAGGCTGTTGCTTCATCGTCTTCCTCTGTTGCATCAAGCGTAAAATCAAGCTCAAGCAGTGTTGCAACCTCATCGTCGAAGAGTAGCGCTAGTGTTGCATCATCAGTGGCAACTTCTTCATCAAAAAGTAGTGCAAGTGTTGCATCAAGTGCTTCGTCTTCATCAGTTGCTGCAACCAATGGCTACACCATTGTTTCTTCAACGAGCGTGAATTTTTATGTGAACAATGCTTCATGGGCTGATATTCATTTCACTGTAAATGGTGGCGCGCAACAAAATGTTCGCATGACTCACAATGCCGATAACTCAAACACTTATGCATTAACAGGCGTTCCTGCCGGTGCAGTCGTAAGTTATAGCTACACTGTTGGCCAAGCAGTGGGCGCGGTAGATACTGCGTGGGTACAATTCACTATGCCTGCAGCGGCTAGTTCATCAAGCTCAAGCAAAAGCTCAGTGGCAAGCAGTGTTGCAAGTACATCAAGTTCAAGCAAAAGTTCAGTAGCAAGTAGTTCTTCAAGCTCAGCGGCTGCGACTTATGGCTACACCAAAGTGACAACTACTAGCGTTAAATTTTACGCAAACAACGCACCTTGGGTAGATGTGCATTACACCGTAAATGGTGGCGCGCAACAAAATATTCGCATGACACACAATGCAGATAACACCAACAACTTTACCGCAACGGGTATTCCTGTTGGTGCGACTGTGAAATATTTCTACACCATTGGTCAAAGTGTTGGTGCTGTAGATACTGCATGGGCACAATTTACAATGTAAATTCGTGAATAAAATTGCAGTACAAAAAATTCGCTCGTTGTGATTCTTAGCCCCCTCACCGGGGCTTTTTTGTTTTTATGCATCAATAAAAAATTGATGAGCAATTTACTCCTTAGCGATTTTTGCCGCAGCCACAAATGCAATTTCTACCAGCATTTTTGGGTCAAGAAGTTGTACGACTAAGCAGGCGCGTGAGGGGGCGCAACCGGCAGGTAACCACGCTTCCCATTGTGTGTTAAATGTCGCTGCATTTTTGGCGTCGGTTAAATAGATAGTTGCAGAGAGCAATTGCGATTTATCGCTGCCAATTTCGGCCAGTGTTGTTTCAGTTTGCACCAAAATTTGCGCGGTTTGGCTGATCATATCTTGTTCAGTGTTGGCGGCAACTTCTACAAAATGCGCAATACCATTGAAAACTGTAGCGTCTGACCAGCGCGGGGTGGGCCTCAAGCGTTTAATTTCATGAGATGGGTGTTGAATATCCATACTTATACCTGCGTGTTAAACTTTGGGTTTCAAAATTCCATCATCTTACTACATTCAGAATTTTTCTTATGGCTTTCACCCACATCATTGCCCATCGCATCCAACGTTTGCAGCCCACTCAATCAGCCCAATTGCAATTGCGCCCCAGTATTTTTGATACCAATGGCAAATTGGAAGAGTTGGGTTACGAATTAAAAGTCAATTTTATTCGCAAGGGTGGAAAGTTTTACGGGCGGTTTTCGGCCGAGACAGTGGAATTTCCTTTTTCATCTTGGTTGAGGGAGTTTCGTGAAGAACGCTTGAGTTTTGAAAGCTTTACCCACAAGGCGGTGCAACATTTTGCCAGTGCCTTGGAGAAAACAGAAACTATTCTAGATGCTTATGTATTTTTCATCGTCGAAAAAATTGAAGCGGGTGAGTTGTTGTACGTTTTTATCGTTGAGCACACCAACGCTATTTATTTGGATGGTGAACTTGTTGTGGGCGATAGCTGCTTTTTGAATTCATCGCAATTTGGTTTGGCTGCAAAAATCTCTATGCAAGATTGGGATGGCGGTGAGTCAGCAACTTATGTGGCGATTTTGCGTGAGCGCGGTGAAAAAGATTTGTCAGATGCCTTTACAGATTTTATTGGTTTCAGTGATAAGCACGATGTTAAGAGTGATACGGTCGAGTTTTTGAAAATTGTTGATAACTTCACCGAATCTTTGGATGAAAACACAGCCAAACTAACTCGCAATAAAGTGGTGGATTATTGCCTTGAGCAAAACAAGGCGGGCAAGAGTGTGGTGATCAAAGATCTTTCAAATACGCTTTCGGAAGAATTAAAAACCTACGAGCCAGATCACTTTTCCCGCTATGTAGATTCAACGCAAGATCACATCAAGGCTGAATTTATTCCCGATACCAGCCAAGTGCGCAGCTATGCGCGAATTAGCGGTCGAAATGACTCCCTGAGTATGAGTTTTGATGCGGATTGTTTAGGTCAAAATATTCATTATGATGCGGCAAGCGACAGCTTGATTATCAAAAATTTACCACCTGCACTTAAGGCGCGCTTGCTGAAGCATTTAAGCGCTCAATAATCCGCTAAAAACCCGTTAAAAAGCCCTTAAAATCATGCTTTTTTAAGGGCTTTTCTTGCCTTATTTTTCCCGTCATTTTTAACACAACTTTAGCGTTTATAAACGTAAAGTTCGTTCGTGTTTTTGTACAAAAATGCTACATTTTGTGAGGTAATTATTTAAAAAATATATCTCCATTTCTGTACATAAAAGGCACTACCTATGAACAATAAATCACTGATGCGTTCGCTGGTTTCGGGAGCGGTATTATTGTCGTTAATATCCGCTTGTGATTCCAAAAAAACCGAAGCGCCAGCACCTGTTGCAAGCTCAACTCCTGCGGCGAGTGTACCGGCAAAAGTTGAATGGCCTGCACTCACCAGCGCGATTAAAAAAGATCCCGCTGTTGAAGCGCGAATTGCTGATTTACTCAGCCGTATGACGCTGGAAGAAAAAATTGGCCAGCTTATTCAGCCCGAAATTAAATTCCTCACGCCAGAAGATGTAAAACAATATCACGTTGGCTCTGTACTCAATGGCGGTGGCAGCACTCCAGGCAGTAATAAACACGCCACCATGCAAGACTGGGTAAAAATGGCGGATGGTTTTTATAATGCATCGGTTGATAAATCCAATGGGCGTATTGGTATTCCAATTATGTGGGGTACAGATGCCGTGCATGGTTTGGGTAACGTGTAGGTGCAACACTGTTCCCACACAATATTGCCTTGGGGGCGACTAACGATCCTGAATTATTGAAACAAATTGGTTGGGCAACTGCGCGTGAAATTGCGGTGACAGGTTTGGATTGGGATTTCTCGCCAACGGTTGCGGTCGCACGTGATGATCGCTGGGGCCGCACTTACGAATCTTGGTCAGAAGATCCACAAATTGTTGGCTCTTTTGCTGGAAAAATGGTTGAAGGTTTGCAAGGCGAGGGTGGTTCAAAAGAACTTCTCGATAACAACCATGTTATCGCAACCTCAAAACATTTTATTGGTGATGGCGGTACGTTAAACGGTGTTGATCGTGGGCCAACTCAGGGCGATGAAGCATTCTTGCGCGATATTCACGGCGCGGGTTATTTCAGTGCAATTACATCCGGCGTGCAAGTGGTGATGGCGTCCTTCACCAGTTTTGACGGTACGCGCATGCACGGCCACAAACATTTGTTGACCGATGTTTTAAAAGGCCAAATGGGTTTTGATGGCTTGGTTGTTGGCGATTGGAGCGGTCACAGTTTTATTCCCGGTTGTACTGCGGTGAATTGTGCTGCGTCATTAATGGCTGGTTTGGATATTTACATGGTTCCCGAACCAAACTGGAAAGATCTCTACAACAATTTATTAGCTCAAGCAAAATCTGGCGAAATTACTCAAGAGCGTTTAAATGATGCCGTGAGTCGTATTTTGCGCGTGAAAATTCGCGCAGGTTTATTCGAAAAAGGTGCGCCTTCTACACGTCCTCTCGCCGGCAAAAAGGAATTGTTGGGTGCGCCAGAGCATCGCGCCGTTGCACGTCAAGCTGTGCGTGAATCTTTGGTGTTGTTGAAAAACAAAAATAATCTTTTGCCAATTGCGCCTAAACAAAAAGTATTGGTTGCGGGCGATGGCGCAGACAATATCGGCAAACAAGCCGGTGGTTGGTCTGTAACTTGGCAAGGTACAGGTAATGTGAATTCTGATTTCCCCGGTGCAACCTCTATTTTTGCCGGTATTAATCAAGCAGTGACCGCTGCTGGTGGTAACGCAACCTTGAGTGTTGATGGTTCTTTTAAAGATAAGCCCGATGTTGCAATCGTTGTGTTCGGTGAAGATCCTTACGCAGAAATGCAAGGTGATGTTGGCAGCATGGCTTACAAACCACGCTCAACAGCTGATTGGGATTTGTTGAAAAAATTGCGCGCTCAGGGCATACCAGTTGTATCGCTATTTATTTCTGGCCGCCCACTGTGGGTGAATCGTGAAATCAATGCGTCAGATGCGTTCGTTGCAATTTGGCAACCAGGTACTGAAGGTGCAGGTGTTGCAGATGTAATCTTCAAAAAGGCAGACGGCTCCGTTAATTTCGACATGAAAGGTCGTTTGAGTTTCTCTTGGCCAAAATTGCCTGATCAAACTCCGCTTAACCGTGGCGATAAAAATTACGATCCACTTTTTGCTTACGGTTATGGTTTGAGTTATGCGGATAAAAATACGTTAGGCGATGATCTTTCTGAAGAAGGCCCTAAAGCTGCTGAAGCGATGGACGTGATGGAAATCTTTAATCGTCGCCCCATTGATCCCTGGCAATTGGAAATTATTGGCTTCCAAAATGATCTAGTGCCAATGAACAGCAACACTGTAAAAGCATCATCCTTAATGATTCAAGCGGTTGATCGCGAAGTGCAAGAAGATGCGCGTCGTGTGCAGTGGAATGGTTCAGGTAGCGGTCAAGTTGCTTTGTCAGTGGGTAATCGTCAAGACTTTATCAATTACGTGAAGAGTGACTCAGCCTTGGTGTTTGATATCAAAGTGGATGCAGCGCCAAGCGCGACAACCTTCTTGCGTTTGGGTTGCGGTTCTTACTGTGCATCGGATATCGACCTGACGGAACACCTGAAGGCAGCTACAGGCAAAGGCTGGGAAACTGTGACTGTGCCTTTAAGTTGCTACCCAAATTCAGGTGCTAACTTCGGTGTAGCGCAGCCACCAAGCGAGTTCTGGACGCAAGTTTTGCAACCATTTTCACTGTTAACCAAAGGTACTTTGGATGTAACTTTTGCTAAAGTTCGCTTGGTGAAAGGTGCAGGTAAGGACGCTGCTTGCCCTAAATAAGTTAATGTTTGTGTGGAAAAATCCCCGTCAACGCAAGTTGGCGGGGATTTTTTTATGGAGTGAGTTTTTGGCCAAAGTGTTTAAATATGTAATATATATCGTAATATTTTGTTGATTGGCTAAAAATAGGATTTAGCGGTAAGCCGCTTGTTTGTCATTCATTTGTGCGAATTACTACTACTCTCATAATGCACACCAAACACAGGAGAAAATAATGAAGAAATACCTACTAGCCTCGGTCAGCTGCATGGTGCTCGCTGCGGCGGCGCAAGCAGATACATACAGTTTGAAATCACCCAATTCACGTGTTCAAGTGGACTTAAGCAACAACGGTAACGGCCTGAGTTACACCGTGAGTTTGGACGGCAAGCAGTTCATCAGCGAATCTTCATTGGGCTTGATTATCAATGACTTACCCATCGGCAAAAATGAAATGCAATTTGTGGGTAAAGAAGAATCCAGCGTAAATACCAGCTTTAATTTGGTCGTGGGTAGAACCAAAAGCGTTGCCGATCACTACAACACTTACACTTTGAAATTCACCGCGAAAGACGAGCGTAAACTTAATTTGAATCTAATCGTTCGTGCCTATGACGAAGGTGTGGCGATTCGCTACCAATTGCCTAATCAATCTGGTTTAACGCAATTCACTATTCAAAATGAATTGACTCGTTTTGGCTTTGCGGATGATTACAGCTGTTTTGGTCTCAACCTCGGCAAATTTGCCAACAGCCATGAAGGCGAGTTTGACCCTGTAAAAGCTTCTTCAATTCGCGAACACAACCTCTACGATAATCCGCTGGTATGTAAAACCGGCGTAGGGCAAACCACATTTGCGCTAGCCGAATCTGATGTGCGCGATTATCCCGGCTCATGGTTTACCGGTCGTGGTGATGGTGAAAATGGTGTAGATATTCGTTTAACTCCTCGTTTTGATAGCCGCCCTGATGGTTTGGAGAAGGCTTCAGTAAGAGCCAACATGACTACAGACGGATTCAAAACGCCTTGGCGCGTCATCATGTTGGGTGACACGCCGGGCAAGCTGACAGAATCATCTTTAATTGCTGCCTTGGGTGAACCAACTCAACTCAAAGATACAAGCTGGATTAAACCCGGTAAAACGGCGTGGGATTGGTGGAATGACAATCAAGTAGTGTTTGGAAAAGGCGCCACCGCTGCCAAGCCCGGCATGAATACCGATACCTACAAAGCTTATATCGATTTCGCCGCTACCCTTGGCTTGGATTACATTCTCATTGACGAAGGTTGGCACCAAGGTTCAACAACTACCAGTAAACCCGGTTCAGATGTGCTGAAACCTGTTGCTGCTATGGATATGCCAGCACTACTCCGTTATGCGAAAAGTAAAAAGATCGGTATTTGGGTGTGGTTGCAGTGGAAACAACTGGATTGGCAAATGGAAGACGCCTTGGCCACTTATGAGAAATGGGGCATTAAGGGCATCAAAGTTGATTTTATGGATCGCTCAGATCAAGAGATGGTGGATTACTTTCACAAGCTGCTTTCAACCGCAGCTAAATATCACATCATGGTGGATTTACACGGTGCCTATCCGCCTAACGGCTTGGTGAGAACTTACCCCAACTTTATCACCCAAGAGGGTGTAATGGGCGCTGAGTACAACAAGTGGAGTGGCCGCGTAACGGCAACACATAATGTGACTCTGCCATTCACTCGTATGATTCTCGGCCCCATTGATTACACACCCGGCGGCTTCCGTCATGCAACGCCAGAAGAATTTCCAAAACTGCGTCGCAATACTTTGCCCTACGTAAAAACAACACGCGGCCAAGCGGTTGCCATGTATGTTGTTTACGACAGCCCACTGCAAATGTTGGCGGATTCTCCCATCACCTATTCAAAAACAGAAGGTGCTTGGCCGAAACCAAAAAGCGATTGGGAAGATGGTTTGGAATTTATCAAAGACGTTCCAACAACCTGGGATGAGACGCGAATTTTGCAGGGTGATATTGGTCAGTACATTGTCAGCGCACGTCGCAAAGGTAAGGATTGGTACATTGGTGCAATGACCAACGAAGCGGGGCGAACCTTAACAATTCCGCTCAACTTTTTGGATAAAGGCAATTACAAGGTTCAAACCTGGCAAGATGGAAAAACAATTTCCACTTTAACTAAAGCAGATTCAACACACACAAGTGCGGACAGTTTAACGCTGACCTTGGCGCCATCTGGCGGTGCAGTAGTTCTGTTGAAAAAATAATTTTCCCGCAAAGAATGCCCTTCACATTTTAAATGTGGAGGGCATCTCAAATAAGAAAAAATGCATAATCTAATGATTTAAATAGTTTTTCTGGCTAAGTCTCTTGTAGTGCCATTCACTTCCCCGTCTGTAAACTCCTATCCCTTAAGATTGCCTTAATTTTTCCGTGTAAGACTTAATCCAACTCTTTCATGATTGGTGTCTTATGAATCATTCTCCTCGCTATCATGTGCTTACCCAGCTAATACATTGGCTAACTTTTTTTGCAATAGCTGCTGTACTTATTGCAGTTTGCTTACGCGAATTTACTGAAGACGACGATTTGCGGTTGCAGTTGCTCAACCTGCACAGGTCACTCGGGGTGCTGGTATTGGTACTCTTTGTGATTCGCCTTGTGGTTCGATATTTCTATTTTTTCACGCACGTCACAGCTGATTTGCCCAAGATTTTAAGACGCTTGGCAGGTGCAGGGCACATCTTTATTTATTCACTTTTATTTTTTGTTCCTTTAGTGGGGTGGCTATACACCAACGCTGCCGGAAAACCTGTGTTGTTTTTTGGTGGAATTCAATTGCCTGCATTACTCCATAAAAACCGAGCGCTTGCAGAAAATTTAGGCGAGTTGCATGAAGTTTTTGCGTGGGTATTTATCGTTGTGGTTATCGGCCATATAGCGGCCGCTTTGTGGCATCACTTTGTGCGAAAAGATCATGTGTTGCGTGCAATGTTACCTGCTTGGTTAAACAAAAAATAATTGATCTGTAGTCATTGTAGATACTTAGATAGGAGCTCTTACGATGAGTGATTTTGCACGAGTTAATTGCTATAAAAAATTCACATTACGTAAATATATCACCTCATTTGTGGTGATGATTGGCGCATGTATTTCATTCAGTGCGCATGCCTTACCCAGTTTTGCACGACAAACTGGCCAAGAATGTGCCGCCTGCCACGTAGGTGCATTTGGTCCGCAATTAACACCCTATGGTCAAAAATTTAAAATTGGTGGTTACACTGATAAAGCTGGTGACGCCAGTCCTGTTCCTATTTCTGCAATGTTAGTAGGTGTGTTTGATCAAACGTCTAAAGATTTGCCTGAAGATGCGGGCCCGCACAATGGCACCAACAATAATAGTGCGTTACAAGAAGCATCCATTTTTCTTGCTGGTGGCGTGACCGATCATTTAGGTGGTTTAGTTCAAGTAACTTATTCAGGCATTGATCGCGCAACGGCAATTGATAACGTCGATATTCGTTATGCGCGCACGGTAACCATTGCCGATCAGGAGTCGGTCATTGGTGTGTCTTTAAATAATAATCCTACCAACCAAGATCCTTGGAATACAGTTCCCGCGTGGGGCTTCCCTTACATGGCTGCTGACCTTGCGCCAGGCCCTAATGGCTCGCCATTAATTGCGGGAGGTTTAGAACAACAAGTCTTGGGTTTAACAGCTTATGTTTCGTGGGACGATAAAATTTACGCCGAGGCGGGAGCTTATCGCACGCAATCCAACAGTTTGTTAAAACGCACACATGTTATTGAAACTGTAGATGACGTAAGTGAAATTTCGGGAGCAGCGCCTTATTGGCGAGTGGCTTATAGTAATTCATTTAATCGACAAAACATGAGTGTGGGTTTGTTTGGTTTACAGGCTGATATTCATCCGGGGCGCCAGCCGGGCCCAGCCGATAAATACAATGACGTAGGTGTTGATGCTACTTATCAATTTATGGGAACTCGTCGCCATATATTTTCCGTAAACGCGAGTTTGATTCACGAAACCCAAGCGCTTAATGCAACGCTTGCCAGCGATGGTGCGGAACGAAAAAATAATCAAACCAATGCGCTCAATGTAAATGGTTCATACTATTTTAAAAATACTTATGGTGTAACCTTAGGGCATTTTAATAACTTTGGATCAAAAACAGATCAAACATTATTTGCCGAAAACCCTGTGGATGGAAGCCGTACGGGGCATTCAGATTCCAGTGGTTTCGTAATGCAAGCAGACTACACTCCTTTTGGAAAAGAAGGCTCATCACCTTTTGCGAATGTTCGTTTTGGTTTGCAATACACTCTTTACAGTAAGTACAACGGCGCCAGCAAAAATTACGATGGTTTTGGGCGTGATGCATCGGACAACAATACCTTGATGTTTATGATCTGGGCTTCAATTTAATGGGATGTAGTGCTATGCAAAATCAACCATTGTTGACTTCAAAAAAAGTATTTTTAGCTGTTGTGATCGGTTGTATTAGCCTGGGTGTGATAAATGCCTACGCTGCCGACGTTAACGCTGGTGCAGATTCGTTTGATGCTAATTGCGCTGAGTGTCACAGCATTGCTAAACCGCTGAAAAATAAAAAAGGTCCTGGCTTATTGGGTGTCGTTGGCAGGCAATCTGCTGCCAATGCGGGCTTTGATTATTCGGATGCGATGAAAGCAGCGAACTTAACTTGGACGGAAGATAAGTTGGATGCCTACATCACCAACCCCAAAGCCGTGGTGCCCAACGATAAAATGAAATTTAAAGGTTTGGCTAATGCAGCAGAGCGTGCAGATTTAATTGCATTTCTCGCTCAGCAAAAGTAGTGCTGAATTTTATTGTTGTTGCAGTATTTTTTGTTTGTCCTCAATCGCCTGATCCCAATAGGCAGGCGCTCCAAATTCACTGCGCAAATGCTCAATAAATAATTGAGCTTTTGCAGCGTGTGAACGCCCAGGCATACGCACAGCGTGAATTGCAGGTTCAATTTTTGTGGCGGGTGGGTTGTCGGGAAAAAGCACAACAAGTTCACCGGACACAATCATATCTTTTACCAACCAGCTCGCTAAATGAATAATCCCAATTCCCTCTACAGCGGCGCGTAAGAGCGAGTAGGTATCATTACTTTTTAATGTGCCTTTTACCGGTAAGGGTAGGCCTTTGTTCACACCAGCAAAACTCCACAAACCATAAACCGATTGTGAATTGGTTGCGTTAAGACAATTGTGTTCCAATAAATCTTCTGGCGTTTTCGGGCGCCCAAATTTATGTAAATAGGCTGGGCTCGCACACACGAGACGTTTGCAGGGAGCGAGTTGTGTTGCGACTAAATTGCTGTCGGGGAGCACGCCAATTCGCACAGCAATATCAATTCGGCGCGCCGACAAGTCAATTATTTCATCGCCAATATGTAAATCAATTTCTATTTGTGGATAGCGCTGCATAAAGCGAGTAACTGCAGGTGCAACATAGAGTCGCCCGAACGATGAGGGCGCGGTTATGCTGAGCAAACCTTTGGGGTCAGAACTTAAGGCCGACATATCGTGCTTGGCTTCATCCAACTCAAGCAAAATATTTTTCGCACGGGGCAAAAATTGTTCGCCTGCATCGGTAAGCATCATACGGCGTGAGCTGCGGTTAAATAATTTAAAACCTAAATCGGCTTCTAGTGAATCCAGCTTGCGGGATATTGAAGATACAGCGGTATCTTCTTGCCTCGCCACTTGCGAGAGGTTTCCGGTTTCGGTGATGGCAAGGAAAATTCGTATGGCATCAAGCATGGATAAGGCCTTTTCGTTGTTGCGTAATTTGCAAAGATGGTTTGCAGTTTTGTTTATTGTGTTGTTTCTTGCAACGAAATACAATTTTTCCCGTAAGTCTTACGCACTCATTTTTTTCATCACCAATGGCTACTTAGCCGAAGGAAACATTATGTCTATCCGTAAATTTAAAAATGTGGCGCTTATTTTTTCATTAGCGTCGTCCATGATGCTAGGGAGCGCAACCGCCATGGCGGCCGCACCCATGGTTAAAACCCCCGCACCGGGCTATTTTCGTTTAATGGTGGGTGCCTTTGAAGTGACTGCGGTGAGCGATGGTACTGTTGATTTGCCAGTGGAGAAATTATTAGTGGAGCCAGAGGACAAGACTACCGCTGCTCTATCCAAATCGTTTCTCAAAGCTCCGCTTGAAACATCGGTGAATGCATTTTTGATTAATACAGGTACCAAGTTGGTATTGATCGACACCGGCGCTGGCAGTTTGTTTGGCCCGGCCTTGGGGAAATTTGTATCTAACTTGAAAGCAGCGGGTTACGAGCCTGCACAAATAGACGATATTTTTATCACCCATATGCACGGCGATCACGTTGGTGGTCTCGCAACGGATGGAAAATTAAATTTCCCTAATGCGACTATTCACGCCGATCAGCGCGAAGCGGCGTTTTGGTTGAGTAAAGCCAATTTGGAAAAAGCATCTGAGGATAAAAAGGGGATGTACCAAGGTGCAATGAGTTCAATGAACCCTTATGTTGCCGCTAAAAAGTTTGTGCCCTTTAAAGCCAATGCTGAAGTAGTTCCTGGTGTTAAGACTTATGCATCCTACGGTCATACTGAGGGACATACCGTTTATGTTGTTGAAAGTGAAGGCCAAAAATTATTATTAATTGGCGATTTAATTCACGTTGCGGCCGTTCAATTTGATCACCCGGAAGTGACTATTGCGTTTGATACCAACCAGCAGGAAGCTGCTAAAGCACGCGATAAAGTTTTCACCGAGGCTGCGCAGCAAGGCGCCTTAGTTGGTGCATCGCATTTGCAATTTCCAGGTTTGGGGCACTTGAAGAAAACTGACAATGCCTATCAGTGGATTCCGGTTAATTACACGCAAATGCATTAATAGAATTGGGGTCAGAGTAAAATAAAGAATAGGATTGCCTCAGCGCTTAACCATTCTTATTTTAATTTTACTCTGACCCCAATTTCGAAAATTTAGAAAAAGTTTTTAAATAAATTTAACGGGATTTTCCCAAATTGCTAGTACCACACAGCCTTCCTCGCTGAAGATCTTGTGAGTGCTATCGACTGGGTTGATGAGCAAACTACCTGCCGTGTAGTGCCCTCGGTCATCAGTCTGACTACCGCGTAGTACCAATAAAAACTCTGTACCTACATGTAAATGTTCTGGAATTTTTGCACCGGGTTGATAGCGCAATAACGCGCTGGAACAGCCTTGGCTGGTATCGCCATAGAGCGGTAAAATATCAACGCCTTCGCGAAAATCTTGCCAGTGTAATTCAGGATTATCAAAATCCATTCCAACAAGGTTTTTCCATAACATTTTTTTTTCCACATGATTCTCCTATTTGAGCACTGCTAACAAATCCGTGGAGTTTGCCACTGCGCCAAATACACCGCCCTGCATGTGAATCATCGCCAAAGCGGCGTTGTGATTGGCAGGATCTGTAGCGGCGCAACAATCGGCGAGCAGCACGCATTCAAATCCGCGATCATTGGCTTCGCGCATTGTTGTGTGCACGCAGACGTCTGTAGTGATACCCGTGAGAATTAAATTACGAATGCCTTTGGTGTGCAAAATCAGTTCTAAATCTGTGGCGCAAAAAGAACCTTTGCCTGGCTTATCGATAATCGGTTCGCCGTCGATAGGAGCAAGCTCAGGAATAATTTCCCAACCGGGTTCGCCACGAATTAAAATTTTTCCACAGGGGCCGGTATCGCCAATACCTGCACCAATTTGTCGTGAGCGCCAGCTTTTATTTGCAGGCAAATCTGCGAGATCTGGGCGATGGCCTTCGCGTGTATGAATGATATGGAATTTATTTTCACGCAACGCGGCTAACAATTTTTTAATCGGCTCAATAGGCTTGCGTGTGAGACTGATATCGTAGCCCATGCTATCCACATAGCCGCCAGCGCCGCAAAAATCCGTCTGCATATCAATAATAATTAACGCGGTATTTTCAGGACGCAAATCACCATCAAACGGCCAGGCATAGGGCGTGCTGGAAAGGTAAGTCACGGTCATAGTCGCTCCACATCCAAAAATTTGTTAAAAAAGGGGCTGCCGAAACCGCAGCTGCCCCAGAGAGGATTTCCTACTCGTGAATTGATTTACGCATGGCTATGCTCAAGTGGTTCCGGTGCGCGGTTGTCTACCAAACTAAACTTGGCGCAAGTGAATAGCACACAGGCAACCATGAGATAAGCGAAGGCGACTGTTGGCGTTTGGCCGATACCGATTGCCTCACCGTGCATAAATCCGAAGAAGGTGAGGGCAGCACTGGCAAGAGAGAAGGCACCGGCTTTAATGAAATCGCGGTCGATGATGAAGACAGTGATCGCCCCCAGCATCAAGCCACCTAAAATCGCGCCGCCACCCAGTACCGATAAGCCGTGATAGAGAACACCGGTTTGGGCGAGCTTGTCCAAACCGACAGCAGCGGCATTGGTTCCGGCCGCACCCAGCACGTTATCGATTTGTAATTTCCCCCAAGCCGCAAGGTGCGGCATAAGCGCCACAATAATCGCCGGTGCGTGGATTTTGGGGCTCTCCTGAAAGGCTTGGGAGCCAATCAACATGCCGATGTAGAGCAGGATGGGCGATATGGCGACAATCGGGATAAACGATGAGAAGACCGCAATCACGCCTAGCCAACAGAGCACCAACACCGCGACTCCTGTTGCAGCTGAATAACCTATGCGCCCGCCCATGGCTTTCCAGCCGGGGTGACCTATGTAAACCGCGTTGATAAAAGGGTTGCCCATGCAGCAGCCAATCAAGCTGATGCCTCCATCGGCGGTGAGCACGCGAGTGGTTGGGAAGCTGTCGCCCGCAACCGCGGCGCTCTCTACGTTATCCATGGCTTCTACCAAATCGTAAATCCCGAAAGGAATCGCGGTGACCAGAATCACGCCGATAAACTCAAAGCCGGAAAACACATGACCGACGGCAGGGAAGGGGACGGAAAAGCCAAAACTGGCGATGGATTGTGTGAGCTTTTCCAACGTCAGGCCGCCGTAATTAAGACCTAAACCAGTTGAGCCCCAAGCGATCAAGGTACCCACGGCTATGGCGACAAGACCAGCAGGGATACCCTTGAAGTAGCGCACGCCACCAAACCAACTCAGCAAAATAATTGCAAAGCAGACCACACCAATCACCGGTGTCATAAACATTTCGAGCGCAGGGCGCAGGGAAATAAAGGCGATGGAAACACCCGCAAGCGTTCCTAACAAAGCCGCGCGCGGTGTGATTTTGCGGATGTAGGGCGCAATGTAGCCGCCAATCATCAACACAAAGCTTTGTACAAATACCCACGTCAGGCCGGCTTCCCAGCCTTTAATCGGGTTGCCCGTAACGGTTGCAATGGGCAGCATAATCACAAACACCACCACAAACATGTGGGGAACACTAATGCCTGAAGGCAGGGCGCACACGTCCGTTCGCCCTGTTTCTTTCGCTAGTTTGTAAGCGAGCCACGCGTAATACAGGGTGCTGATACACAGCATCAAACCCGTGGCGGGCAGAATGCGGCCGAAGACTATTTCATCGGGCATCTTCAGAACAAAGCGCAGCAGGCCAGTGAGTACAAGTAGGTTAACGAGAATATTGGTGCCGAAACCGAAAAATGCGTTCCAATCTCCAGGCACCCAGACGGTGGGTTTGGTCGTTTGCATAGCGGTAGCTCCTGATGTATGGCTAATGATGTAGTTATCTCATTGATCGATCTTGCAAAAATCTATGCTGTTTCCAGTGCACTTTTGATGGAGGTGATAACAGCATCGGTTGTAGCGACCCAGCCAAAAATCCCTCCCTGAGCGGTGATAACGCGCAAACCCATTTCGTGGAATTCGGGGAAATAAGACCCACATGCATCGCTCATGACCAGACAGCGGTAACCGCGATCATTGGCCTCGCGCACGGTGGTATGCACACACACCTCAGTGGTTACGCCGCAGACCAAGAGGTTTTCTATACCTCTGGCCTGCAGCTCCTGTTGCAATTCCGTGCGATAAAAGGCTCCCTTTCCAGGCTTGTCGATCACCAATTCGCCTTCCTTGGGAGCCAACTCCGGGATAATTCCATGTCCCGGTTCACCTCGAATCAAAATGCGCCCCATGGGGCCGAGGCTGCCAATCCGCAATGAAGGTTTGCCGCGCTCAATCTTGGCGATGGGCGCGTCCGATAAATCGGGCAAGTGGCCTTCGCGGGTGTGGATAATCAGCATTCCCATATCGCGCGCGGCGCTCAGCAACCGCTGGCAGGGGGCGATGCAACTGCGCAGCAGGCTGACATCGTTGCCGAGGGTTGCACCAAAGCCGCCGGGTTCGAGGAAGTCGCGCTGCATATCGATAATCACCAACGCGGCTTTGCTCAGGTCTAGTGCTATGGCTTCAGGTTTGGCGGCTACTACTTGTGTACTCATGCCTTTCTCCAGCTGTTTAAAAGCGAAAGCGTTCGGCTATTTAAAAGCGGAAACGCCCGCCCAAGCCTATGGTTTGGCCATTTTGTTCTGCGCCATCGAGGTCATCGCTGGTGTAGCCGGCGTAGACTTCAAGCTTTTTGCTGAGCGGGAGGTCGTACATGATTGTGTAGATTTTGCGGTCGTAATCGCTTGCGCCCGTATCGGTTTGGGTGAGGCCAAGGCCGAGGTAAATCGAGCCTTTACCCACAGCGAAGGTGGCACTGAGTACAAGCGTGTCGCGGTCTATATCGCCAGCGGCAAGATCGTCGCGCATCATTTGGTATTGGGCGTAAAGCGTTGTACTGCCCAAGGCATAGCTGACGCCGATAATGGCGTCGGTCTGGCTGTCATCTGCGCCTAAACCCGTTGCGCCTGCCTGCGTGCCGGAGATTTTTTGAACCGCAGCGGTTAAGCCGAAATCGCCAGATTTGAAGAAGGTATTGGCAGCGATTTTGTTGGTGCTGGTATCGCCCGCTTTGTTGCCAAACGCGTATTGGAAACTGGTGGTAAAGCCGCCCGCAGTAGGGGTTGTGTAGACCAGTGAATCACTCCAGCCGCTATCGCCATAAATGCCGCCACCGCCATAACCCATAAGCACCATGGGTGAGAAGGTGAAGGAGTCACCAAAGGGATTGAAGATGATGGAAGACAGGAAATAGAGACTGGCGTTGCGACCAACCGTAAATTGGCCGAAGTCGCCTTTGAGGCCAAAATTGGCGGCACGGGCAAACATAATATCGCCTTCAAAACGGCCGATCTTGCCTGCTTCTGGCTGTAAAAAGGCTTCAAGTGAGCCGATCGCGGTTAAACCGTTATCTAGCTCATGGCTGCCGTGAACTCCCACATAGGATGTGGTTAAACCGTTTGATTGCAATCCTGTGGTGCGTTCAAGGCTATCGCTACCAGCGGGTTGGCTGGAGCTTAAATAGGTATCCAATTCACCCACAAAGCTGACGCCGGATTCGGCCTTGGCAGTAGAGGTCATTAGTAATAGGGAGGCTAGGGGGATGACGACTAGCAAGCTTTTGAAGGTGTAGCTTATAAGTGTGCGACTTTTCAATCGGAGACTATCGGTCTTCATGAGTATTCCCTCGCTTAATCATTTGTGTTTATGGCTAGCAATTAGCCGCGATTGGTCTTTGGTTGGGGCGCTCCGGTTTTGCGTGTACTGGATGTGTATGTTTAATATTCAACGTTGTATACAACGATGTGTTTTGCATAGGTCGTGCCAGTTCATAAAGTAATCAATTTTTGTGGGTTTAAGCTACTGAATTATTTAGGTTTTCAGGCTTGGATACGTCTGGTGTTTAGCTTGATCAATTCCGTGTAAGCCTTGGAAAATGGCACCAATCCACAACTTTGCACTTATTGCTTGCACTGCTAATGGGCGATTTTTGAACTCAAACCGGTGTAATGGAGGGGTTGGTTTACAAGCCGCAAGTGCTCGCCTACCATGTTAGAGATGGACATGATTTTTATAGAAAGGGATGCGGTTTTCGCATTGTGTTTGCAATGTCTAGTGGGTGTTCAGGTTACGCCCTAACGAACGGAGATCTACTTTTGGCTATACCAAAATCTGCGGCACAGCTGGTTTACGACCAACTTAAGCAAAAAATTATCGACTTTGAGATTTACCCCGGTACTCGTATTACCGAGTCTGAAATTGCCGATGATTTTCAGGTAAGCCGCACGCCGGTACGCGCTGCCTTGCAGCGTTTGGAAGCTGAAGGCCAGATTACCATCATGCCCAAACAGGGCTGCTTTGTGCGCTCGGTGGATATCGAATCCATTAGCCAGTACTACGATGTGCGCATTGCCTTGGAAGCGACCGCGGTCGAATTAGCCTGTGATCATATGAGCGACGAAGACATCGACGGCCTGCAGGAAGTGTGGAACCCCGAGCGGTTGGAGATGGAATTGGACATGGAGGAAATAAAAGCGCGCGAGGAGGCTTTCCATATAGGAATAGCGCTGGGAAGTAGTAACCCGATACTCGCTAACTACTTACGCGATATCAACAACAACATCCGCATACTGCGCCGCCTTGGCTTTCCAGATCGCCAAGCGGTAATTGAAACTTGCGATGAGCATTACGCCATTTGCCAACTAATTCGCGAGCACAACAAAACCCAAGCGCGCCGCGCTATGGTCAAGCATATCCGCAAAAGTCAGGATTTAGCGCGCAGCGTTACCCTCAGCCAACTGCAACAGGCTATCAAGCGTCATCAGGTCATACGTTGACGCTGTATTCACTCTTTTGAATCTGTTTTTTTGTTTTTATACGCAAAAAATTTTTTATGTTTCAAAAAGAAACGGATGAAATCATTTGCGTAACCCTGGCTGTTCCTTAAGCACTCAGCTGTTTATATTTATCTTATTTTTCTGGTCTTTTGGTCAAAACTACTTTTAGTATGTGTTTAGCGACCAAGTTAAAGCCGGAATATCCCCTTATGTTTCGGCTTCTTGGTGCGCTTAAGTGCCAGGCAGAATCTCGCCCGAGCAAACAAAAATAATAAAAGTAAAAGATAAAGAGATCGGGTAGCGGCGGCATTTATCGCTTGCACTCATTTTCGGTCCGATCCAAACGTGCAACCTAAGAAAAATAGCCCGGCGTTTTTCAAAACGCTGTGCCGGGCGTGAAAATTTCAATAATTAACTTACCGTTAGGAGGGGCTATGAGGTCCTTATTTTCTGTACTTATTTCGTTTTTAATAGTGTGCTGTGCATCCGTTCAATCGCAGGCTGCTACATGTAAATATACCGTTGTGAATCAATGGACAGGTGGTTTTCAAGGCTCCATTACTATTACCAATAATGGCACAACCGTAATGAATGGCTGGACAGTAGCTTGGCAGTATTCGGCGAATAAGATTACCAGTTCTTGGAATGCTACTTTGACCGGCAGCAACCCATACAGCGCTACTGCTTTGTCTTGGAATAGCACCATTCAACCAGGGCAATCTGTTAGCTTTGGTGTGCAAGGGGATACCAATGGTACGCTTGCAGAGGCTCCAATCGTCACTGGTAGTGTTTGTGGTGCGGCAACCAGCAGTGTTGCGAGTTCAGTGAAGAGCTCGTCCTCTAGTGTTGCATCTACATCGAGTTCAAACCCCTCGTCTGGGACGGCAACCTCAAGCTCTGTAAAGTCCTCTTCTGTAGCAGGCACAAGTGCTAGCTCGGTCAAAACTTCTTCCTCTGTCAGTTCTGCTACAAGCTCATCTTCATCATCGGTTTCAACTGCAATGCGCAACCTTACTAGCGTACAGCTTTCTCAGTTAATGGGTGCGGGATGGAATTTAGGTAATAGTTTGGAAGCTATTGGTGGTGAAACGGCGTGGGGCAACCCTGTTCCTACGCAGGCGTTAATGAATGCCGTGAAAGCGGCTGGTTTTAAAACCGTACGCATTCCTGTGTCTTGGACGCAATATTCAGATGCGAATTACAACATTAGCGCGACTTGGATGGCGCACGTACAACAAGTGGTGGATTACGCGAAAAATGCTGGTCTTTACGTGATCATCAACATCCATTGGGATGGCGGTTGGATGCAACCTAAATACGCCAACCAAACGGCCGTGAACAGCCGCATCACCAAGTTTTGGACACAAATCGCCAACAACTTTAAAAACTACGATGACTATTTGCTCTTCGCAGGCACCAACGAAGTTATGGTGGATGGTGATTACGGCACCCCAACTGTTGAGTACTACACGGTGCAAAACAGTTTTAACCAAACCTTTGTAAATGCAGTGCGCGCAACTGGCGGCAACAATGCTGTGCGTCATTTGATTGTGCAGGGCTTCAACACCAACATTGATCACACCGTAAATTTTGCGACCATTCCAACGGATTCCGCATCAAAACGTTTGATGATGGAAGTGCATTTCTATGATCCCTACAATTTCACACTTAACGAAACCTCCAACACCATTTGGCAGTGGGGCGCTAACGCAACAATTCCATCAGCAACTGAAACTTGGGCGAACGAATCTTATGTGGATTCGCAATTCCAACGTATGAAAACCAAATTTATTGATCAAGGTGTTGCGGTGATTATGGGTGAGTTCGGCGCTATTTCGCGTACGGATATTTCTGGCGCGGAAACCTATCGCACCTATTGGGATCAATACATTACGCATTCTGCGTACACCCACGGCATGGTGCCGGTGTATTGGGATAATGGCGGAACTGCAGGCGCAAACCACTCAATGGGTTTATTTAACCGCAGCACGGCGGCACAGGTTTACCCAAGTTTGATTGGTACCATTGTGGGCGCAGCCAAATAAAGTTTTAACAAAAAGAGTTACGCTGAAACCCTTTAGTCTTTGTGGCTAAAGGGTTTTTTATTGGGCGCCTATTTGATCATGTTAATATCCGAATCTATTTTTACTCTCGTTGTCGATTTTTCATATTGCCACTCGACTATTTATTGAAGTTCAACATTATTTCGTTAATATTTCGCAAAACCTCACTAAGGAGAATTTCCAATGAAAGTTATGGTCATGGTGAAAGCCACCAAAAGTTCTGAAGCGGCTATTATGCCCACCACTGAATTACTCACCGCAATGGGCAACTACAATGAGGAATTAGTTAAAGCGGGAATTATGCTCGCAGGGGAGGGATTAAAGCCTTCCTCTGCAGCCAAGCGTGTACATTTTTCTGGTAAAGATCGAATTGTTACTGACGGCCCTTTCACGGAAACCAAAGAGATTGTTGCGGGTTACTGGTTGTGGCAAGTTAAATCAATGGAAGAGGCGGTTGAATGGGTTAAGCGCTGTCCGAATCCTATGTTAGAAGATTCCGATATTGACATTCGCCCAATTTTTGAAGCAGAAGATTTTGGTGAAGAATTTACGCCAGCGTTGCGTGAGCAAGAAGATAAATTGCGTGCGGAATTAGAGAAGTAATTTTAAGCGTTAAATTATCCGTAATAGCAAAGGGCTGCGAATGTTAAAAACGCAGCCCTTTTTTATTAAGTGAAATTGATTTTTTTTATTCAGCGAACATTATCAATTTGAGCGTGCATACCACCTTGATCTCTCTTTGCCGGAGTAAGCACCAAAAAATTGGAGGTGGGCGCAACAGAAAATTATTCCAACACATCTACCTGTACTTTTTTAGGCGCAGGGTTGGGAAATTTCTCGCGATCAGCATCACTAGCGGTTTCATTGCATTCACCTTTAACGAGCATTGCACCGCGCCGACTTTGTGTATCCAATCGATGATAATCAGTTCGGCAGAATCCCGTGCTGTTTAGTTTTTGATTAAGAGCATCATCGAAAATACGTTCAAACCTATCCTGTATTGCACCGTCTTTGTCATCGTGTCCTTTGTCTTTGTGGTCACCCCGTGGCCCATCGCCATGGCCACCGTGACCTCCGTGCCCATTAGGTCCACCATGCTTATTGCCAGAAAATTTTCCTTCGGGCATTTCTGTGATCAAGGTGTAACTGAATTGCTTGGTGCCATCGGGTTTAATTAGTGTAGAAAAAGACTCTTGGGTTTTAGGTGGTTGCGGTGGCTGGTGCGCGCAACCCGCTAGGGCGAGAACACTGATCAAGGTAATTAGGCGAGTAGATGTCATGGATAGATCTCAAACATTATTGTGAGAAACTAGGACACTAAAATCGCTAGAAATTTTTAGGGGTAGGATACTTTCACATTGTTTGCACGATTTAACTCGTGCCAATAAAAAACGGGCGCTAGGGCCCGTTTAGTTAACACCTGTTATTTATTCAAGTCCCAAGAAGGTTGGTCTCGGTACTTTGGTTTGCACACCAGAATATTCCAATTGCCCGTTTGCCAATAGATTCATCACTACAACATTGTCTGATTCCTGATTTGCAACCAGCATTTTCTTCGCATCTTCTAGCAATAAAAAGAAGCGAGGTATTTTGCCTTGGCTGTTGATGGATTGCGCAAGTGTTAGCTTTCCATCCTCTGCAACATCGAATACTGAAATGCTGTTCATGTCTCCGCGATTTGAAGTGTAAATATGTTTTCCATCGGCACTGATAATAATATGTGCTGAGGTGTTTTTGCCTTTGAAATCAGCAGGCAATGTAGATACTTTTTGTACTTCAGTTAAATGACCTTTGGTATCTTGTTGCGTAAAAGATAATGTATTGCTGAGTTCATTAACGACGTACACCCACGGTTTGTTTGGGTGAATCGCTAAATGACGAGGTCCGTCACCGGGTGCGGCATTGTAGGCAACTTGGCCTTCTTCTAATACGCCTTTTGCATTTTGTGGATACCAAAATATTTTATCCACGCCCAAATCCACAACATAGATTCCTGTAGTTTTTTTGGCATCGGTTAATTGTGACCAGCCAGCCCAGTGTGCATGTGCTGCTTCCTGACGCTCGGTGTTGGGGCCTGTGCCTTGGTGTTGTTTTAATTGTGGTTGGCCGTGGGGCAAACCTTTTTTATCTAATTCAAAAACCGCCAAGTTGCCTGAACTGTAATTGGCAACAGCAATATATTTTCCGTCTTTGCGTTTGGATATGTAGCAAGGCGATGCACCCTTAACAGAATCTTTTTGTAAAAAATTTAACTCGCCATTGTTATTTTTACTGTACGTCAGTAATTGGCCTGCATTGGCTTCATCAACAAAATACCAAAGGTTGTTGTTCTTCAGTCCGAAGGAGGGATTGTTGTTTTTTGCTAATAATCTTAGCTCTCCAAACTGATTGGTGGTTGAATCAAAACTTAAGCCGTAAACACCTTCGCCACCTTTATCCGTATAGCCACTTGCAATAAGCTTTACGTTTTCGCCGTGAGCGAAGGTAGAAATGCCAAGGCTTAGTGAAAGGCTTAGGGCGTAACCGAAAATGTGTTTGCGCTGCAGCATGGATTAATTCCTGTGTTAAGTGGGGCGAAACGCTTTTTAATTCTTAAAAATAAAAGCAGTGGCTTTAAAGGTGGTGGAGTTGAAACGAGTATCTTAAAAAAGGGTGCTAAATTTGATGCTCAAAGTTCTATGAGCGCTGTGGGTTTAAAGAAATATTAAATTTTCATTTTCCTAGTTACGACCCTAATGCAGGTCGTAACCAGAGAGAGTGTTTAATGGCGTAAGCCGGATTAGGCTTTTGCTTTCAATGCTTCAAGTTGCTCAATAAACATTTTTTGGTTTGCCAAAAAGGTTTCCTGGTTCGCGAGGAATTGCTCTTGGTTTGCAAGAAAACGTTGTTGGTTGATAAGGATTAATTTCAATTGACCAATCGCGCCGCTCACCAGTCCCAAAGTTCCCAAGGCGATAGCGATTGTTGAGTTGCCGAACAAGGACACGAGAGTGGCGATGATCAACATGGTCCAGAAGCAAATGTTGAAACCTTTGTACTGGTCTTCAAGGTCTACTTTAAGTAAGTTTTCTAGCATTGAGGTTCTCCCAATTATGTTAAGCGTCAAAAATACATCCGATTGAGGAATCAACAGGGTGTAATGGTTCTTTATTATCGGTCAATAAATACTAAGCGTTGCTGCTAGTGTTTGGACAAGAATAGATCAAATTCCCATCTTTATACATATTACCATAGGATTATTGCAGAGCTAGCATTGGTTGCTTTTTGGGCAGCGCATAAGTATGTGATGGTCGATAGGCTTTTTAGTCCATAAGTTCACTCTATGCAACTCATTAAAGTGCCTTATACACCTGTAATTGCAGGCTGCATTATGGAAAGTGAATGGGAGCTTCTGCGTAATTTAACTTGTTTTCGCTGTAGTGATTCTTCGCTTTGCTTATCATTTTAATAGAGATGTTAATCCATTAATTGGTGATGTCGTGTTTAATCTAATGACTTGTTGCTATTGTTTTGGTGGCGGTGACCATAACAAAATTCAGAGTGGTCATTGATATTTAATATGCATTTAAAAGTGTTGTGTTGATGCTGGTTGTAAATTTTAATTTCGTTATAAAAGTCTACACAAAAAATATTCTACTTACTCCACTTAAAATGTTGCCAATTTATTCGGCTGGTTAATCTAGAACTCTGTTAAAATATCGTGCTTCTGATAATTTGCATTTTAATCTTTGCCTGAACTTAAAGGGGGGTGTTTTGTGAAAATAGTCATTTTAAAAAATTCAGATGAAGTTGCTGCTTATGGTGCAGACATCTTTGTAAGATTTATTAGCAAAAAGCCAGCCGCAGTATTGGGCTTGGCAACAGGTTCAACGCCCGTTGCACTTTATAAGCAGTTAATTTCTGCTTATGAACAAAACCGCGTTTCATTTAAAGCGGTAAGCACTTTTAATTTGGATGAATATTTGGGAATTGCCGCTGAGCATCCACAAAGCTATCGCTATTTTATGAATCATCAGTTGTTTAATCACATAGATATTGATAAACAAAATACCCAAGTTCCTCAAGGCGATGCAGAAGATCCTTTTGCGGCTTGCGAGCGATATGAGTCTGCCATTAAGAAAAAGGGCGGTATTGATATTCAACTCTTAGGTATTGGTCGCAATGGGCATATAGGTTTTAATGAGCCGTCTTCATCTTTAATGTCGCGAACTCGTGTAAAAACCTTAACTCGCGCCACTATTGATGACAACGCACGTTTCTTTTCGGCTGATGAATATCAACCACATTTGTCATTGACTATGGGGATTGGAACAATTCTGGAATCAAAGAAAGTAGTTTTGTTAGCAACAGGCGAATCTAAAGCCGATGCTGTGAAGGCTATGGTGGAAGGGCCACTTACCGCTTCATGCCCTGCATCCGCGTTGCAAATGCATCAAGATGCTGTGGTTATAGTTGATGATGCTGCAGCATCCAAATTATTAGATGTGGATTTTTATAAGCATATTGAAATGGAAAATAGAAAACTTAACGAACGTTTTGATCGTTAACAAGGAAAAATGCTTCTTTAAAAAGAAGCATTTTTTTGCGGTGAGGATAATTTTTTACAAGGGCTGTGGGTTATTACTGAAAAAGTGCAGCAGCGCCAAGGACAGGGCTATTAGGATTTTGGCTTTTTACTAAACGCGTTGCTTGCCATACCGACTGAAATGGAAATGTTTGCATTGATTTGTGCAAACTATCAATAAAAAAATCGTAGGCATAACTTACTGATCCACCTATCACCACAATTTGTGGATTATAAGCCAGCAATACGGTGCTCAATGCGTGCGCTAAATGTTCGCCAAAAGTATTGTATATTTCTAGCGCTGCTGCATCGCCTTGGGTTGCACGATTAAAAACGTCTGTTCCGTTGCTGTTGTAATAGCGTGAAAAAAATTGACCGGAACAATAATTTTCCAACTTGCTATCGCCATAGGGCAGTTCGCCTAATTCGCCAGCACCACAGGTTTGTCCGGTATAGAGTTTTCCCGCGAGAATTAAACCAACACCCATTCCTGTTCCCAAGCTTATGCACACCATATCCTGCGTGTTCTGCCAGTTGCCGTAATGATATTCACCCAAGCTAAAGCAATTAACATCATTATTAATTTTTACGGGCAAATTGAAATGCGATTCGAGTCTGTCTTTCAAGTGCATTTCACGCCATGCAGGAATATTCGCTGCTTCATAAACAATTCCTCGGTGTGGATCAACAACACTGGGTACGCCGATCCCAATACCTTTAACCTCGGGAGAAAGATGTCTTTCGATACCTTCAATAATAGTTTGAAGTACAGCCTCTGCTGAAGCGTTAGCGTCGTAGAGTTGACGTGATTGGCTTGCGATTTGCGCGCCTTGTGTGCGTGCGACATGTAATTTTGTTCCACCGAGATCAACACCAATAATGCTGTTCATTAGGTTTTTGTTTTCGGATATGTTGTTTGAGCTAAACGTAGGCATAAAAAATCCAGAGCTATATCTTATTATCGGAAAGCTGATAAAAATTAAAATGAAGTTTGTTTACTGGAATCGGATTTCCATGTCTTATTGGTTACTAGGGGTTTTGCCCAGAAACCAATACTGAAAATATACCCAAGACTTATAAATACACAGAACATGCCTATGCGTAGTTCACCGCTCAAATCTGCAACTAATCCAATAATGGGCGATGCCAATGCGCCGCCAATAATGCCGCTACACAAAATGCCTGCGAAGCTGCCGTGATGTTTTGGAACTGAATTTAACGCAAGTGAAAAAATAATTGAAAACATAACTGAGATACAGAAGCCAACAGCAGGGAAGGCCAGCAATGCAATTGATGTTGAGCTAAAAAGTGCCGTGGTGTAACAGACGATAGCTGCAACAGAAAATAATTTAAGTACAATGCGGCTATCCATTAAGCGAAGTAATGCCATACCAAACATGCAACCAAATACCATCATCAACCAGAATTGGCTCACTGCATTTGCACCTTCAACTTCAGGATTTAAACCATGATAAGTTTGCAAAAAAAGCGACATGGAATTTGCAACACCTTGTTCTGTTGCAACGTAAGCCACGAGTGCGATAAAGAAAAGCTGTACTGTTTTGGATTTAAGTAATTCTATGTGAGTATCTAAGGCTCCAACTTTCTCATCTTCGTTGAGCGCCAGCTTAGGCAACTTTATGCTGGCAATAATAAAAATCATTGCAGCAGAAAGTAGTGCAAAGATTCCGTACATAGAAAGCCAACTTAAACCTTCGGGCACCCATGCAAATAATTGGTTTGCTGTGACTGATGAATGAGTTGTAAGTACGTCTGCGAGATAACTATAAACCAGCGGGCTAATAGTGGCGGCACCACCAAAGACTAATTGTGCGGCAACAGAATTAAAGGCGAAATTTTCTTCGCCGCCTGCAATGCGCAATAAAGGATTAATAACAACTTGCAACATCGCCATTGCGGAGCCGATTAAAAACAGCGAAATCATAGCGGAAGAAAATGTTGGTACCAATGCTAAGAGGAGTGCGCCCGCTGTAGAGAGCCCAAAGCCCATTAGCATGGTTTTTTTGGCTCCAAAGCGTTCAGTGATAATTCCTGCTGGAATAGACATGACGCCATAGGCAATAAAAAATGCAAAGGGAAATAGTCCTGCAATCGATAAACTAATGTGATAGTCATGTACGAGCGCAGGAAAAATAGGCCCCATAATATTGGTGATAAATGAAATTACAAAAAACGTCAGCATGACTAAAATCACTGCTGCTAAGCTGCGCGAATTATTCATTTTATTTATGTTCCTGCATTGTTGAAGCAGTTGTAGTCGTTATTGAAGTCGTTTCGTTCATAGCGGTTATGGCCAATAAAAACCATGTGCTGTGAGGAATCCATTGTTCTACCCAACGCCAATCATTTTCATCCGGGCCTTCTGCCCAGGTAATGCCTCTGCCTTCATCGCTATTGGTGGCTCCTGTTATTCCATTGGAAATTCCACCTTTTACTCGCGCGCCGGCGCTTTCAGCAAAAGGAGGATTTTGTACACCGAATCCAAAAAGGTGACACATGTTGTAAGGGTTGCGCCCGAGAATCCAATCCATCTGTTGTTGCGCAAATTCACCAACAGGTTTTGCGACTGAAAACGCTTGGTTTGTTTGTGGGTCTAGTAAACGCGAAACCCAAATGCTTGCCGCAGTGAGTGATGCCAAGCGAGCATTTTCGCCTTGCCACCAATAGAGAGTTTCATTGGCATGTGGCATAAAAAATCCTGAAGTCATTTCGCCGTATTTTCCATCTTTATATACTTTAAAACTTTGGCGTGCATAACCAAAAGGATTGCTCACGGCTTGTGTTAATTTTAATTGATAATTTAATGCTGAGCGCAAGGTTTGTTTTGCTGCATCTTGCCGTGCCACTTCTTTTTCTAATTGAACGTAATCAACTAAAGCTATGAGTGGTAAGCCAGCTTCAACACCGTGGAAGAATGGTCGCTGTCCGAGCGGTTCGTTTAAACCTAAATCGCCATCGCTAATAAACCAACCTTCTGTTGTCATACGCTTATTGAGGTGTTGTGCACGAATACGTGCTGCATCCAAATAGGTGACATCCTGAGTTGTGCGATAAAGTTCGTTGGCAGCAATGAGCGCGGTGTAATCGTCGATAATATTTTCGCGGCCGTTATCGCAGTATTGGCGATTATGTTTTTGTAAAAAGGCGAAGGCGCGTTTTGCATCGGCTAAATATTGCTGCGCATTAAATTCACCGTGAACATTTTTTTCGCGTGCTAATGTCGCAGCGCTGGCCAGCGCAGCAATGGCAATGCCGCCGCCTTCCCTAAATGCGGCTTGATAATCTTTGGTGTATTTACCTTCTAACCCTGTATAACCGGTAACCATTCGCTCGGCGCCAGAGCCCCACCCATCAAATATGGTGAGGTAAAAATAACCTTTTTTGTCGAGGATTCGATGTAAATAATCTGCACCCCATAGCGTTTCCGCAATAATATCTTGCTCCAATTGTTGTGCGCGATATTGTTCTGGCATGTGGCGATAAGATTTTGCCAGCGCCCAAGTGACAAGTGCTCCCTGTTGTGGATTCATAAAGTTTGCATAGGACAAGTGCGAGAGATATTTTCCCGTATCGCCACCTGCGTCCATCCACCCACCCCAAACATTGACGCGGCGATTGCTGTTAAACACGCGAATGGATTTGTCTTTTTCGTCAGTGAAGCGATTTTGAGTAAAGTAGCTAATAATGGATTTTGTAATTTTTGAAAATTCAAAGTTCGCTGCAACTTCAAATTCGTTCGTTATTTGTTTTGTGCCACCAATATCAACAGCTAATTGATAATGCCCCGCTTGCGTTAAGTTGGAGTAATTAGCTTTTAAATAGCTGTATTCGTGAGAGCTGGGTTGTGTGCCACCTAAATTATTCCATTCGGAAAATTGTTCTAGCGGTGTTAGCTCGCCGGCGAGAATAACTTTTCCATGCTGTAGTATTTCGAACTTGCCTGTAATCTCTTTTGGTGAGGCACTTTTTTGCTCTACACGCACAATGGCAGATTTTGCGCTGTAAAGGCTGAACCCAAGTTGGTTTTGTAAAATACTAAAAGTCAGCTGATTTTCAGTGGGTTCTTTTTTTGCGACTGAATGTGTTGTTGAATCACAACTCGCTAGCAGGATAATTAATCCAAAGAGTGCTAGATGCTTAAGTATTGGCATGGGTTTGACCATTATTGTTCTGTGAGTAATGGGTGATAATAGAATTTTAATCACAGGTAGTTAATGAGTTGAATTCATTAACTACCCGATAGATTTGCTTGGCTTAGGTTTAAAACTTCGCGCGAACACCGAGCGTGTAACGCGCTTCGTTGTCGTAGTAGAAAGCATCTTGTTGTACAGCCTGTGTTAGGCGATACACAAAACGAGAATCAGTACTTGTGATGTTGCTGCCTTCTAAATAGACCGTAATATCATTGCCAAAATCATAGCTAATATTAGCGTCCACGTAAGTGCCACCCAGTTCATAGAGAGAGTAACCATACTCACCGCTGTCTTGAATGTAACGTTCATCTCTGTGATTGAGCGCAATGCGCGCTTGCAACTTATCCTGCTCATACCAAAGCGCTAGGTTGTAAGTATTTTTTGAGTTGTCGGCGAATGGATAATATTTTCCTGCAACGTCAAAATTGGTTTCGCTTTTTCTTTCGCTTGGCGAGTAGGTGTAGTTGGAATCGAGACCGAAGCTACTTAAGAAACCATCGGTGAAATCACTAAAGGCAAGTTTAGCCGCAAGCTCAATACCTTGTACTTTTCCATCGCTACCTTCAACCGGGCCGTGGCCGGGTAGGTTGTGGTAAGTCTTTCCGTTGGCAACTATGTCTTTGTCGTAAGATTTTTGATCGACAAAACTATCAATTTTTATGTAGTAGAGGCCCATGCTCAGCATGCTTGCTTGGCCTACATAATATTCTGCAGAGAAATCAAAGTTGGTTGCCAACCAGGGTTTTAAATTGGGGTTGCCATCTGACGACCAGCTCAGAGGAATGCGCACGGTTGGATTATCAACATCAATAATGGTGTCAATTGCTAAGCTAGAACCGTATTTATCTAAATCCAATTCTTGTTTGGTTTTTGCAACGGCGAATCTCAGTTTCAAATCGTCGTTAACGGCAACACCAAGGTTTAAGGATGGCAAGATTTCAGTATTAGTTTTTTCAGTGCGTGCTCTACCCGTAGGAACTAAAGTATCACCGTAGGCGCGTGTTTGTCCGTCGGTAGTGTAAACATTAGTTCCCAATGTTGATTGAATAATGCGCGCACCAAGATTTCCTGAAACAATTCCGCGTTCAAAATTGCTTGAAATGTAAGAGCTGGTTTCCGTTAAATCAATATCGTAACTGCTGGAAGGTTTAGTAATGCGCTCTAAATTTCCAAAGGCTTTGGTTTGGAATGCAACTGGGTTATCAAAGGTGTGCGGATCAACTGCCCAGAAGCCGGGAATGCCTGAAACATGCGAACCCAAGTTGGTTACGAAGGTAACTTTTGCTCCATTGGCATCCAGTTTTTGCGGCTTGTTAGCGGTGTAAGGAATAAATACGGATGGATCATTTGCATCGAATTCGCCCGCAGAACATTGGGTACCATCATCGCCACCATTTAAAGGCACATCGATGGATTTCCATTGCACCAGGCAGCCGTCTTTATTAATTTCGCCGTCTTTATTTTTAGAGCCTTTATAAAGTGCAGAGAACATTGCAAATGCTTGCACGCCAACATCGCGTTTGCTGTGGCGCAAACCTATTTCTACATCTTTAAAAAACATATCGTCTTCAAAAGCATATTTTCCTTTCATGCTTACGGCATTCAAGGTGGATTGCAAATCAGAGTTGCTATCCATGGAGTAACCAGCGAGTGTTTGGCTATATTTATTTGCCATATAATCGGTGAGAGTTTTCCCTTCGCCGAGGCCACCGTTAATGGGCGTGTTGAAACCACCCCAATTCATATGGAAATTATTGCGCGCTAGCGTTAAATGTTGATCTTCGCCATAACCTTGTGGGTTGGCATTTACATAATATCCACCTGCTGAACCCACTTCTGTGTGGCGTGTGTCGGCCGTAAAGTTTTTTGCGATATCGATTGGGTAAAAGGTGTTTTGTTGAACGTAGTTATCGCCTTGGAAATTGCTTAAATCGCCTTCGGCATTGGCCTCGTATTTAAGTGCGTTAGCTGAACCATGAACGGCGCGCAAGCTTCCAGTGAAAGGGCCACCATTATCGTAATTTAATTCAAGGTTGTAGTTTTTTGAGGTTTGCGCATCAACATTATTTACTGAATAAGATTTAACCCAGAGTGCGCGAATATCGTATTGATCGGGCACAATCCAATGGCTACCATCTTTCCCAGAAAAACTGGTTTTAATGTGTGTTGGTGTTTCATTTTCTGAGTTGTCATCTTGTGACCAACGGTTTGAAAAATTTATTCCCACGCGACGATCATAACTTTTTGCTTTGGTGTAAAAGCCTTCTGCAACAAGATTAAATCCGTTACCAAAATCGTGTTGGAATGCCGCGTTTAAGCCATCGCGATTGCGTTCAACACCTTGACTGAATGCTTCAAAACCATGGCCTTCTGCAAGACGAGTATCACCATGTTCATCGGTCACAATGGCGGGTGCTATGCCTAAGCCGCCATCGTCACTCACTACGGCGCTACCGGTAAAGTTTTTCGCCAAATTTTTTCTACCGGTTACAGCTGATAACAACACACCAGTGTCATCATTGCGCCAATTCACTAAGGCATTAAACGTGGGGTCGTTTTGTTTGGTGAGTTCGCCATGCGATTCCTCAAAACCACCCGCTGCACTAAAGCCATCTTTAAAATCCAGTGGGCGATAGGTTTGAATATTAATGGTACCGGTAATGCCCGATTGAGCATTGCGTACATCCAAAGATTTATACACTTGGCTGCCGTGAAGCAACTGTGCAGGTACATCAGTTAAGTCTGGCTGAGCAGAGGTAATATTGCCCGCAGCAAGATATTGCTCGCCATTGAGTAGCAAAGCGACTTGCGACATACCGCGAATACTTAATGCGCCGCCTTCACCACCGTTGCGTTGCACTTGCACGCCGGTAATGCGTTGCAGTGAATCGGTGATGGTGCTATCGGGAAGCTTGCCGATGTCCTCCGCAGAAATACCGTCAACAATTGTGGCGGCATTGCGTTTTACATCAATCGCCGATTTTTGCGCGCCCTTAACGCCGAGTACTAAAACTTCTTGTACATTCTCGTCTGCTGCTTCGGCTTGAGCGAGAGCTGTTGAGGGTAATCCAGCGGCCATAATTGCCAAAGCTAAGAGTGAGCGATTAAAAGTTGCACCGCAGTTTCGAGGGTCGCGCATGAACATCTCCATCATATTTTTAGTGTGTGTTGACTGATGAACGGCTTGGATCGGATTAGTTAAACGCCGTTCTGTTGGTTTTCTCTCAAAAACAAGTCACTGGCGATCTTGGTTGACGGGCTCACTCTAACAACGAAAATATTCACTAAGCGGCATTTTTCTACGGGAAACTAATACAATTCTATGGTTGTGTATGTTTTTTATTGCGAAAGGGCGTTAGGCTTATGCTTAGCCAAACAGGTGCAAAGGTGCTGAAATGAAACCCATGTACGAGAAAGTCTTGCCTGCCGAAAACTCCTCCTGGCGTTATTGGCTCTACGCGCTCGACGAAATTCCTTTCAATTGGCACTATCACCCGGAATATGAAATTTGCCTCACGCTCAATAGCCGTGGGCAGCGCTATATTGGCGAGCACATTGCTGATTATGACCATTTAGACTTTGTGTTACTCGGCCCCAAGCTTCCTCACACCTGGTGTTCAAAAGAGTTGGTTGAGCCTGGGCAACACTTAACTTATGTTGCACAACTGCCGACGAAATGGATTGAAAGTTTTGCGCAGCAGCCGGAATTAAGTGCGCTGCCTGAGTTGCTGGAAAAAAGTAAGTATGGTGTAGAGTTCTCGCAGGCGACTGCTGAGCATGCGCATAAGTTATTTGAAGATATGGCGAATGTATCGCCTTTGCAGCGCTTAATAGGTTTGCTGGAAATGCTTCGGCTGATGTTGGCAGATACGCAAACCAAAGTGATCTGCAATAACGATTACGCGCCCAATATTTTCCCTGATAGTTCTACAGAAAAAATCGATAAGGTGATTGCCTATATTCACGATCACTACACCGAAAATCTAAAAGCTGAAAACTTGGCCGAATTAATTCACATGAGCACGAATCATTTTCACAACTTCTTCAAACAACGCACCGAGCAAACCTTAACGGAGCTGGTGAATAAATTGCGAATAGGGAAAGCTTGCTCAATGCTACTCAACACAGATTTGTCGGTAGCTATTATTGGTGAACGCTGCGGGTTTAATAATTTATCGAATTTCAATCGAAGGTTTTTGCAGGTTAAAGGTTGTACGCCAAGAGAATTTCGTTACGATTTAAATTCGGCGGCTTTGTCTAGTCGTGCGGTTAGGTAGTGCGTGATCAACAAACGGAGGAATTAAAATACCGACTATTGTTAATCAAAATTATTTCCAGCGATATTCCAATTCCAGCATAACTGTTCTGCTCGGCGCTTGCGAATCCCAAACGCTGTAACTCTTGTCGTGATAAACACCGCGGAAGCCTGATATGGGCAAGTTGCGATCGTAATAGCGTTGGTTTAGCAGGTTTTTGATATCAAGTGCTAGTGTAAATTCTTGACCATTTGCGTATTGCGCGTGGTATTCCATATCGGCATTTAGCACGTTATAGCCGTCGCTATAACTGCTTGGGCGCGTATAGCCGCCAGGTGCGACCACAATAGATGAATCAAAATCTTCGCGCGCACCGCTATTGCGTACATAAAGATTGGAGTTGAATTTTCCTTGCAATACCGGCAACCAATAATTGATGCCGGCCGAAAAATGATGGTGTGCAAGAAAGGGTAGCGAGATATCCAGTTCATCGTCATGCGTGTCGAGATAATCCGCATTAAAGAAAATCTTCAATTGATTGCTCAAACTAATGCGACTTTCGAATTCAAAACCTTTCATTTGGCGGCGGCCAGTGTTGCGGAAATTTTCAGTTCCAATAGCACCCGTATTATCACGTTCAATGTAATTGTCATAACGATTAGAGAAAAATGTTAGCGTGCTGAGCTGCTTGTCAGTACGATAACCCAATTGAAGTTCTGCTGTTTTCATTGTTTCAGATTCGGGTGCTATGCTGCCGTCATCTATACGCAAATATTCAACAAAACTGGGCTCACGGAATGCAGTGCCATATAAAAGTTTGCCAAACCAATTGGCGTTGACGTCTTGTGTCAAACCTATGCGAATACTGTTTTCAGCTTTTAAGCGTTCTACCTTATCGTGTCGCCATCCGGTTGTGAGGCTTGTGAGCCCATCGTTAAAGTTCAACGTATGTTGTGCGTAGAGCGCAAGGCGTTGGGTAGAAGTTTTGCGACCACTCCAATCGACAATATCTTCAACCGGATCGCCATGAGTGCCGTCTTCGGCGTAATTAGTTGTTAAAGGAATGGCAAGGTTTGAGAGTACACGTTCGTGTTGGATATCCGCCCCCAACAACAATTGATTTTGTGGGTTGATATTCCAGGTTAGGTAAGGTTGTGTGCCTATGAGTTCAGTTTCTTCCTGAAAAAATTCGTGACTAAATGAGCGCACTTTGCCGCTTCCATAAAAATGCGTGTTGGTTTCTTCTTCGTTTGATTTGACGCGTTTGTAATAGGCTAAAAAATCGAGATCGATATTATCGCTAAATGTATCTCGGTATTGAGCACTTAGTTGGGTGTCGTAGTCTGCAATATCTTTAGGGCGAAATACGCCTTTGTAGGGCGTGTGAAAATCAAATTGGCTAGTGGATGCAGCGAGTATCAATCTGTCATTAAGGAAAGAGCCTTTAGCACGCACCGATTGAAGTTCCTGTGGTGTTGATAATCCCAATAAGGGTTGGCCTGCGCGATCTCGTTCGCTGCTGTAGCCATCGCTTTTCCAGTCTCGGGCTTCAAGGGAAAATCCTGCAGCTTCGCTCACATGTGAATACTGAATTACTCCACCATAACTGTCGTTGTTGCCCACCTCGGCTTTTAGTTGAGTTTGACTACCTAATTCGGCAGGGCTGTAGGTGAGTATATGGATGGAGCCCGAAAGGGCGTTAGTGCCGTAGAGAGTGGAGCCGGGGCCGCGAACTATCTCGACACTTTTGACCATATCAATTGGCAGAGCCATGTCCATGGGAAAGCCGCCGCGCAAATTGCGGTAGGGAACTCCATCAATAAATAAGGCAATTTTGCTGTTGAATTCGCTCTGCGCACCGCGGAACCAAGCGCGTTGGCGGCCAACGGATGCGTTATAGGTTTGCACTCCCGCAACTGTATTGAGTAGGTTGTAGAGGGTTTTAAAACCCATTTCACGAATATCTTGCGCGTTGTAGAGATTAACTGTGGCTGGTGCTTTCCAAAGGTTTAATGCGGTGCGTGTGGTGGAGACAACTTTAATCTGCATTAAGTCTTCAAGGGGAAGTTCCAACAATTGCCCGGCTTCATTTGCTGTAGCGTTTATGGAATAGCTACCGCAGCTGATAGCAGTACCGAGAAGCAAATTTCTAATTGCCTTGTTGGGCATGGATTGAGTTCTCCTTGAATAGGCGTGAACAACATGAGACTTATAGTTGTTGCTCAAGTATAGGAGCTAATCTGCGAGCGATGTGTTAATTAATAAGAAATCGCTAAGGGAGTAGGCAGACCGTGAAATCTTACGCCTTCTATACCATCAACAATCCAATCAGCGTCGGCATCTGAATTGCCAATAACTTCTCCATTTTGATCACCGGATAGATAAGAATCATATTTATGCATGAGGCCATTCTTGTAGCCAAGAATGGTTAAGTAGTGTGCCCACTCAGCAGTGCCAATTAATACAATCACCGGATGGCCCTGATCAATTTTTGATTTTATCCACGAAATTTTTTGTTGTTTGCTAAGCAGCCCCAAAAAATAAAGATGCGCCTCAGCATTGTGCAGATTTAAATAGTCAGTAATGCCCCAAGGAAAGGTAAGCCCATCGCCATGACGACCACCAATTTCACGGTTGATTGTTTCAGGATCGTAAATAACACCAGACTTCACAAATGCATAAGCCATAGTAGAGTAAGGTCCACAAGCGTTATACGATTGCTCCAAATTTAAATCATTGTTCCAGCGTAATTGGTTGGCAGCATGTTCTGTAGGTGCTGCAGAGAATACAAAGTGTATGTCCTTGCTTTTTATAAACCATAAACTGGGTGTTGCGAGTAAAATTGCTAAACACGCAATCACCCAGAATATTCGTTGAAATAATTTTTTATCCATTTAATCCCTTCTTTGAGTTTTAACTGCTCAGTTTTTTAAAAATTATTCCATATAATTGTCAATGCTTGGGCATGAGCACACTAAATTGCGATCCCCGTAGACGTTATCAATACGATTTACACTTGGCCACACTTTGTGATGTTTCAACCAAGCAGCAGGGCGAGTTGCAACTTCACGGGAGTAAGCGCGTGTCCAATTTTCATCGAGTACATCGTCTTGCGTATGGGGTGCGTTGTGCAATGCGCTGGCTTCGGCAGAAATTTCGCCCGCGATAACTTGCGCGATTTCTTTGCGGATAATTTGCATGGCTTCGATGAATTTATCCAACTCAACTTTTGATTCCGATTCGGTTGGCTCAATCATCAAAGTGCCCGCAACTGGGAATGACATTGTGGGTGCGTGGAAGCCGAAATCCATTAGGCGTTTTGCAATATCTTCTTCGCTAATGCCGCTTGCTTCTTTTAAGGGGCGCAAATCTAACAAGCATTCGTGTGCGACAAACCCGTTAGTGCCTTTGTATAAAATCGGGTATGCGTCTTCAAGTTTTTTCGCAACGTAGTTTGCATTCAACATCGCGTATTCAGTGGCTTGACGCATGCCAACGGCGCCCATCATTTTGATGTACATCCAGCTAATAGGCAGAATACTTGCTGAGCCCCAAGGTGCTGCAGAAATGGTTCCGTTGCTTGGATCTGTACCGGGAACTGCTTGCACATTGTGGCCAGCGAGGAATGGAGCCAAATGTTTGCCTACACCGATTGGACCCATACCGGGGCCACCGCCGCCGTGTGGAATACAGAAAGTTTTGTGCAGGTTTAAATGCGAAACATCGCCGCCGAATTTACCGGGTGCTGCTACGCCGACGAGTGCATTCATGTTGGCGCCGTCGATATACACTTGCGCGCCCACCGCATGAACCATGTCGCACAATTGGGTAATACCTTCTTCAAAAACGCCGTGTGTTGAAGGATAGGTACACATGATGCACGCGATTTGTTCGCCGTAAGTTTTAATTTTTTCGGCGAGATCGTTGAGGTCTACGTTGCCGTTGTTGTCGCACGCGACCACAACAACTTTGTAACTCACCATTTGCGCAGAGGCGGGGTTGGTGCCGTGTGCGGATGATGGAATCAAACAAATATCGCGTTGCTCACCCTTGCTTTCAAAATATTTTTTGATGGCAACGAGGCCGGCATATTCGCCTTGTGAGCCGGCGTTAGGTTGCAAACTAATGGCATCGTAACCTGTGCACGCTTTTAACATTTCCTGAAGTTCTTCAAACAATTGGCTGTAGCCTTGCGCTTGGTCGATGGGCGCAAAGGGGTGCAGCTTGCCAAATTCTGGCCAAGTCACAGGAATCATTTCGGCGGTTGCATTTAATTTCATGGTACATGAACCGAGTGGAATCATGGCATTGTTGAGTGCGATATCTTTTGATTCCAAACGTTTTAAATAGCGAAGCATTTCAGTTTCGCTGTGATAGCTGTTGAAAACGGGGTGCGTTAATACGGCGTCGTTACGCAACAATTCTGTGGGGATTGCTTTGTTGGTAACGGAAAGAACATCGTCAATGCTTTCGAGTTCTGCATCTACAATGCCGAATGCAGCCAACACATTTGCAATGTCTTGCAAACTGGTGGTTTCGTTAAAGCTGATGCCGATTGAATCTGTACCAACCAAACGCACATTAATTTCTGCCGCAAGTGCAGCTTGATTAATTTCGTTTTGTTTGTCGCCAACTTTTACGGTGATGGTGTCGAAGAAATTATTGCTCGCGAGTGAAAAACCTTTTTGTTGCAGCGCAGTTGCCGCAACAGCGGTTAAACGGTGAATGCGATTGGCGATGCGTTTTAATCCATCTGGCCCGTGATAAATCGCGTAGAACACACTCATGACTGCGAGTAAAACTTGCGATGTACAAATATTGGAGTTGGCTTTTTCGCGGCGAATATGTTGCTCGCGAGTTTGCATGGCCATACGCAATGCTTGCTTGCCGCGTGCGTCAATGGATACACCGATAATGCGGCCGGGGGCGGAGCGTTTATAAGCATCGCGGAAGGCGAAGAAGCCAGCGTGTGGGCCGCCGAACCCCATAGGCACGCCGAAGCGTTGGCTGGTGCCGACCACTACATCGGCACCCATGGCACCGGGTGATTTCAATAACAGTAATGCCATTGGGTCAGTTGCAACTGTTACTAGGGCATTGTTGCTGTGAGCAGTTTCGATGAGTGCCGTTAAATCACGCACTACTCCACTTGAGCCGGGATATTGCAGCAGTGCGCCGAAGTAATCGCCATTTCCAACTTCATCGGCAGCGGCAACATGCACTTCAAATCCAAAATGTTCTGCGCGTGTTTTTACCACGGCGATAGTTTGCGGATGAGTATCAACATCCACAAAAAATACATCGGATTTGCTCTTTTTGTTTTGGCGTTTGCACATGGCCATGGCTTCAGCAGCGGCTGTGCCTTCATCCAACACGGAGGCGTTAGCCATTTCCATGCCGGTGAGGTCGATAATCATTTGTTGGTAGTTAAGCAAAGCTTCCAAGCGACCTTGCGCAATTTCCGGCTGATAGGGTGTGTATGCGGTGTACCAACCCGGATTTTCCAGCACGTTGCGCAATACAACCAAAGGCACGAGCGTGTCGTGGTAGCCCATGCCTATGTAGCTTTTAAAGACTTTGTTTTTGTTGGCGATGGCTTTTAATTGTGCCAAAGCGTTCGCTTCGCTCACGGCGTCGCCCAGATTCAGCTCGCCTTTCACGCGGATATTGTCAGGAACGGTTTTGTCGATCAGTTCTTTAACCGAACCCACGCCTAGGGTGGCGAGCATGGCGGCGGTTTGCTGGGCGTTAGGGCCTATGTGGCGGGCAACGAATTCGTCGTGATTGGCCAAAAGGTTGAGCGAAGCTGAGCGAAAATCAACTGACATAGATGTTCTCTGTATGTGGAAATAGTAAGTAAGGCGGGAGAAAATGGCGCAAATCCAAGCAAATCTGGCCAGCTTAAAAGGCGCCTATGGTATCAATTTTGGGGGGGACTGGGCAATCGAATCCACCCCCAGTGGCAGCCCTTTCATGGGTTAGATGAACTCAGCTACGCCCCATATTTCTCGTCCTGGGTTGGCGTGAATGAATGGCACGACTCGGTTTGCGGGCAGGGGCTTGCTGAACAGGTAGCCTTGTACCATGTCTACCGCGATGCTCAGCAAGAACTTGAGCTGAGCATCTGTTTCTACACCTTCGGCAATCACTTTCATGCCCATCCGGTGCGCCATAAAGTTAATTGAATCGCAGAGGGTGCCTGCCTTGGGGTCATTATTGATATTGCGAACAAAGGATTGGTCAATTTTCATCACATTGACCGGTAACTGAATAAGGTAGGAAAGCGATGAATAGCCTGTGCCAAAATCATCAATTGAAAGGTGAACGCCGCGCTGACGAATATCATTCATGATTTGAATGGATTGTTGGGGCGAAAGCATTGCGCAAGACTCTGTTATCTCAAGATCCAACAGTTCCGGCGGTAAATGAGTTTCGGTCAGTACCTCGTCGATAAAATCGAGCAGGGTGTGATCCTGAAATTGGCGTGTACTGAGGTTTACGCTCACCGGAATAGGATTCAGCCCTTGGTCTAACCATTCACGTAATTGTCTACAGGCTTCGCGCAAAACCCAGCGACCAATAGGCAAAATGAGACCTGTTTCCTCTGCGAGCGGAATAAAGCGTGCGGGTGAAATCATGCCCTGTTTGGGGTGGTGCCAGCGAACAAGGGCTTCAAGTCCAACCACGCTTTGTGATTGCAAATCAATTTGGGGTTGGTAATAGACTTCAAATTGATTCTCATCAATGGCAACCGTAAGCGCATCTACTAATTCGACCCGTTCCATAAACTCTCGGCGCAGTATTGAATCGAATAATTGAAAGCAGGCTTTGCCTTGAGTTTTTCCCTGATACATTGCCATATCGCAATTGCGAAGCAGGTCAAGATGGTTATCGCCATTGCCAGGGTATATGCAAATTCCCATGCTGGCAGTCGTATTGATACGCACTCCGTTGAGGTGGCTGGGAGCTGCGATTTTGGTGAGCATATCGGTGGCTAAAACGTCGATTGGGGTTTCGTGTAAGTGCGGAATTAGCACCATAAACTCATCTCCACCGCGACGAGCAACGAAGCCTTCTGTGGGCTTAAGTTGATTTAGGCAGGTGGCAACATGGCACAACAGCTTATCGCCAATTTCTTGGCCATATACATCATTTACATATTTAAAATCATCTAAATCTAACAAAATTAACGCAAACGGCTCTTGGTCTGAGTGAGCGCGCTGTTCAATTAAATCTTTTAGCTTTGGTTCAAACCCTTGCGAATTAAGCAGGCCAGTAAGTTGATCAAAATAGGCGAGATGTTGAATTTTTTTGTTCGCTGCAATGCGTTGTGAAATGTCGATAAAACTGGCGCGGATGAGGTAGCCAACATCTCTTGGCATTAAGCTCAAATGTACTTCGCAATGGGTACGGGTTCCATCGGGCCGAACAATAATTCGCTCAAAAACAGGTTCTGCGCCAGCTTTTGCGGCATCAGATTTCATGCGTACATTTTCCGCTATTAAACGGGTGCTGGTCTCATCTACAGCGTAGAGGTTTTCGGGCCCTAGCTTACAGAGTTCGGCAAGCGATCGCCCTGTTAGCTGCAATGCTTTTAAATTGGCATCCACAAAGTGATTCGCATCCACATCGAATACTAATATGGCTTCGGGGGCATGTTCCATGAGCGCGCGAAAGCGCATTTGGCTGAGTTGCAAGGCAACAATTTTTTCATCGACGAGTGCGGATAAATGATGGTTGAGCTGGGATAGTTCTAGGTGTGTGCGCACCCGCGCAAGCAGCTCGTTGAAGTCAAAAGGTTTGCTTACAAAATCAACCGCACCGGCAGAAAAGCCTTCTGTTTTGTCATCTGAATCGGTGGTGGAGCTTAAAAAAATAACGGGAATATTGGCAGTTATGTCGTTGGCTTTTAATTTTCGACAGCACTCAATACCATCCATGCCCGGCATGCACATGTCGAGCAAAATCAGTGCGGGCGATTGAGCCTGTGCTAGGACTAAGGCTTCTTCACCGCTAGTGGCTGTGCAAACTTCGTAGTTTCGGGACATTAAGACTTCTGAAATCAGCAAGAGCGATTCCGGTGTGTCTTCAACGACCAAAATTGCTCCATGCGGGTTCATAGATAATATCCAAACATGAGGGCGACAAATGCAATTGGGTGGGTATTAACGCTAACGCTAGATCACTAATCCTCTAAGTCAAGCCGTTAGCCTTAGTTGCTTCTGTTGGCGGATTTTGTTTTGCTCAATTGGTAAAAATATTTGGTGTAGTCAAAGTCAATAGATTTCGTGAACGGATTTTCTAAACGAAACAAGGTGCGTTTCTCTAGCTCGGCAAAATCTACACTCGCCGCATGATGTTCGCGCCAAAGTGCTTGCAGCGAGCCATCCTTGTAAGCTCGTTTCAATCCCTTGGTAACGCGGGCAATGGCCTCTTTATTTTTACTGTTCGTGTAGAAAAAAATTGGCATGGGGTAGTAAATCAACAGATGGCGATCATAGCCTAGGCCCTCCGTTTGTCCCCAGCGCTCGAACTCCTCTTTAACTTCATTTGCGCCACGACAAAATAAATCGAGCCTGTGTGCTGCTACCATTTTGAAAAGGTTTGGGTAGGGTTCTATTTCGACTACGTTGAAGCCGTTGTACTTAAGAATTGAGCCATCAACCCATCCGCGACCTTGCCCTATGGATAGCTTTTTTAACTCTTCTAATGTGTTTATTTTGGCAAGTTGCTCAAGGTTTGATTGAGGGGCAAAGCAGGTTCGGTAACTCAACAAGCCAAGATCAATGGGAAAACGAACATAGCTAATGTCATCTGGGCTGCCGTAGTTTTCGTTGTAGCCAAGGCTGGCAAAATAATTGGGGAAGGTATTGGCTTTTATGCTTTGCACGCTGCGGCTAACATTGATTTTAGGTGCTGCTTGAAGGTCGTAGGGGCCATACTCTTTGAGCGTTTTATCCAGTGCGAGCTTCAGTAGTGATGCTTCGTAACTCGGTGTGGAGCTGACATAAGCTTCCGGCACTCTGTATGTAAAAATCGTAGGTGTGGGGGAGTGCGCGTCAGCAGTTTGTGCGAGGCAGAAAAAGGCAATCAATTGCACAAAAAGCACACGAGGTTTCATTCAATAACCTGTAGGTATGGCGGGCAAATTAACTATTTGCTAAAGCTTATAGCCATAGGTATAGACGCGCTATATAAAAAATCAATGGGACACCCAGAATTGGCTGTGTATGATAGCTGGGCACTATTGATGAATCTTGGGCGATCAAAATTTCACATGTTTTTACTTTTGATGTGTAGTTTATCTGCTCAAGGTAAATCATAACGATTCACTTCCACATGAACTCACAGGAGATATGACATGGGCGTATTAGTAGGTAAAAAAGCACCAGATTTCACCGCATCAGCAGTATTGGCGAATGGCGAAATCGTTGATGGTTACTCTTTCTCAGCGGCAACCAAAGGCAAAAAAGCGGTAGTGTTTTTCTACCCATTGGACTTCACCTTCGTTTGCCCATCTGAGTTGTTGGCATTCGATCACCGCGTAGAAGAGTTCAAAAAGCGTAACGTAGAAGTAATTGGTGTTTCTATTGATTCACAATTCACTCACAACGCATGGCGTAACACTCCAGTAAACGATGGCGGTATTGGCCCCGTTAAATACACCTTGGTTGCTGACATCACTCACGCAATCGCAAAAGCTTACGATGTAGAATCTGCAGATGGCGTTGCTTTCCGCGGTACTTTCGTAATTGATGAAGAAGGCGTTGTACGTTCACAAATCGTTAACGACCTGCCAATTGGTCGTAACATTGATGACACCATTCGTACCGTTGATGCATTGATTTTCCACCAACAACACGGTGAAGTTTGTCCAGCGGGTTGGAAAGAAGGTGATGCAGGTATGGACGCGTCTCCAGCGGGTGTTGCTAAATACCTGGCGGAACACGGCGATAAGCTTTAATTTCAAGCTTTATTCCGTTAAAAACAAAAAAGCCTGCATTGCGCAGGCTTTTTTGTTTTTGGTGCACCGGATTTGGTCGCCGTGCTTCATTGGCTAGCAGTTTAAGTGTTGTCTGCTAGGATAAAGCTTAAGGAATGAGAATATAAAGGCGGCCCAATGACACTCCTGCGCTTCCAAACAGCGTTGTGGTTATCCACTGGCATAATATCTATGACGGTGGCTGGAGCCTATGCAGAAAATATGGATTTGCTGTCCATGTCTTTGGAAGAACTCTTGCAGGCCAAAATCACCAGCTCAACCTTAACGGAAGAATCCCTTCAAACAGTTCCATCGTCGATGACTGTATACACCCGCGCAGAAATTCGTCGTTTGGGGTTACAGAATTTACCGCAGCTTTTGAATTTAATCCCCGGTTATCAAAGTAATCGCTCAGACGCATCAAGCCTTAACCAGAGCATTTCAAGTCGTGGCAGGCATTTGGGAAATGTGGGTAGCGAAATTCTCGTGCTCATTGATGGTCAGAGACTTAACAATGATTGGTCTGGCGGTGCAAACCAAGGTGATAGCCTAATCAGTTTAGAGAATGTTGAGCGAGTAGAGTTTATTCGCGGCCCAGGCTCGTCGATATATGGAAGCAATGCTGTTATGGGGGTGATAAACATTATTACCTCTAACCAGCGCGAGTTGGTGGTGGACGCGGGCAGTTTTGGTCGTAGACATTTAAGTGGTCAGTGGCGTTTGCAATCGTCGGCGGGCAATTTATTGCTCTACGCAGGTAGAACAGAAAGTAACGGCGAACCCTTAAGTGTATTTGAGCCTTTTCAAAATCCCGCAACACCCGTGTACGAGAACACGCGTGATCCCTTTACGGCGAATGATGTTTATCTACAGGCGAATCTGGGCGAGTTCTCGTTGGACGCACGCGTTGCCCAGCGTGACATGGAGCAGTTTTATGTCTCAGGTTATGTAGACAACAACAGTAATCTTTATGAAACCTCATCCAACAGTTTTAATCTGGGCTGGCACCACGCATTCGCCGATGGTATTAAGCTTGATGGTCAAGTATTTAATAGCCATAAAGCCTTTCACCTACATGCAGCGGCATCCTTAATTCCCTATTTAATTATTGAGGGCGGTGTGCGTGAACAGGAGTTGGGGACGCAGTGGGTTCTGCAAGGGGAACTCAATCAATCACATTGGTTGATGGGCTGGGAATGGCGCAATCCTACCTTAGAAGATACCGATGCTCATTTTGGCCCCCCCGAAAACCGTTCCTTGGTGGATGTTCCGCAAGCGCCCGAAGATGGCCGAATCATTAACGGATTGTTTGGCCAATACCAAACAAATCTTGCCGAACATTTGGCGCTAACCCTAGGTTTGCGCCGCGATGCTTATTCAGATTTTGGTTCGCACCTCAGTCCTCGTGCTGGCTTGGTGCAACAGCTTGGCGAGAAGGACACGCTCAAGCTTATGTACTCGGAAGCCTTCCGGGCGCCAAGTCGTATTGAAACCTCGGTTATTAACAGCAGCGCATACGAAAAAAATCCCGATCTAAGGCCGGAGACGGCTAAAACGACAGAGCTGGTTTGGTTGCGTTTAATGAGAGCTGGTTATGTTTCGAGTACGCTGTTTAATACGGAGGTCGATCGCGCAATTGTAGAAACTGTTACCCCTCAACTGAAGCGCAGTTGGGGAAATAGCCACCAGAGCCTTGCTGGTATTGAAATAGAATGGCAAAACAATTGGTCTGAGCATTTACAGTCACGTGTAGCTATCACAGATTTAATTAACCCAGTAGGGTTTGTGCAGTCTGAATCTCATCACGTGCTTAGCGGCAGCTTAAGTTACGAAAAAAATCAGTGGACATGCAGCCTGTTGGCGAATTATCAAAGTGCAAAGCGCGATCCCAACGAACAGGATGTACCCGCAAATATTACGACAACTGAATACACTGATTTTGGCGGGCGCACGCTTTACAGTGCCCACCTGTCTTACCTAATGAATTCTCAGGTTCGCTTGTATTTGCACGTGGATAACCTGTTTGATAAGCATTACTTGTTGCCTGCCAACCGTCCCGCAAATTTCGTGGGGGTGCCGGGCGCAGGCCGCACTGTAAATGCTGGCATGAGCTGGGCATTTAACTAAATAAATTGCTATTGCGTTAATGTCAGCGAGATTCCCTGCTTCACTCTTCCTGTTTAGCCTTTGCGAATGATAGAGTGCGTCAAATTTTTTTGATGATCATTGCGCTATGAATAGTTCCCGTAAACCCATCGATTTACACTCCAGCTGGCTCAATCATTTAGCGCCAGAATTTGAGCTGCCCTATATGCAGAAGCTCAAACAATTTTTGCTTGAGCAAAAGCAAGCGGGAAAAATTATTTATCCTGAATCTAAAAATATTTTTAATGCGTTTAACTCAACGCATCTTGATCAAGTAAAGGTTGTGATTCTTGGGCAAGATCCTTACCACGGCCCGAACCAAGCCCACGGTTTATGCTTCTCGGTTTTACCCGGTGTAGCCACGCCGCCATCGCTGCTCAATATGTATAAAGAAATTCAACGCGATTTGCATTTTCCAATTCCACGACACGGATTCTTACAGAGCTGGGCTGAGCAAGGTGTGTTTTTGCTCAACGCAACGCTCACAGTTGAGCAGGCCCGTGCAGGTTCACATCAAGGGCAAGGCTGGGAACAATTTACCGATCGTGCAATTCAGTTGGTGAATGAGCAACGCGAAGGCGTGGTGTTTTTATTGTGGGGAAGTTATGCGCAGAAAAAAGGGCAATTTATTGATGGTCGCAAACATTTAATTTTGCGTGCGCCGCATCCGTCGCCTTTGTCAGCGCATCGTGGATTTATGGGGTGCGGGCATTTTTCCAAGGTGAACGAATACTTACAGCAACAGGGCAAGACGCCGATTGATTGGCGTTTGCCCGAGCTCGTTTAAGTTTTACAGCAGCAATGACATTGCGGCTTCCATGTCTGCCGACAAATCTTCTGACTCCGCAATTTGGATATCGGGATCTAAGCCCAAACGCTCGAATGCGGTCACTTGCGTACAATCGATTTGCGCCATGGGTGAGTTTGAGCCCGCATAGCTTTGCAGCATGGCAACGGTGACAACATCGGCATAATCCGCTTTGGGAATTTGACGTTTGAAATCTATGTGTTGCGAAGGAATGTGTGCAAGTTCTTGCGGAAAACCCCAAGTGCGTAAAATCAAATCGCCAATAGGTGCATGTAACTCATCTATGACTCTGTCTAAGGTCAAACTATCATTGAGGAGGAGCGGGTGGTCTTCGGCATAGGTCAAAATCGGCAAAACTCCTATCTTATGAACCAGTCCGGCTAAAGTTGCTTGATCGGGGCGCAATTTGGTGTAGTGACGGCACAGCACATGGCTGATACCCGCAACCTCACTGGAGCGGCTCCAGACTTCGCGCATGCGCATATCAATTAAATCAGAGGTTGCCTGAAACATTTGTTCCATTGCTAAGCCGGTGGCGATATTGCAGGTATAGGAAATTCCCAAGCGCATTAACGCCGTTTTCAAATCCTCAATTGCACGCGATGCGCGCAGTAGTGGGCTATTGGCAACGCGAATAATACGTGCGCTCAGTGCGGCATCACCGCCGATCACGGAGGATAATTTTTCAATATCGGAGTTTGGATCATCGGCCACTTCGCGTACTTTAAGCGCTACTTCGGGTAAGGTGGGTAATACTAGTTGGTCAGTTTTGATGGCGGTGATAATGTCCTGACGGACGCGCTCGGCAATTTGACTCATGGGCTACCTACTTGTATGGGGATTGTGTTGGGGCGGTTTAATCCGCCTCATTTGGAGTAGGTATAGCATAAGGTAGTGCAAGAAGACTGAGTTTTTGCGGGTTATTTGCAAGATAGATCGCAACTCGCTCATCGTCCACCACGCTTGCGAGCAGCTCACCTGCTGTACCATTTGTATAGGCTGCAAGAATAACTTCCCCCACGGTTTTTCCGTCTGCATTTTTGAGTTCGCTTCCCGGTAGGGGTAATTGCTCGGCACCTTCAAAGCTGAATCTGTACATGTGACGCTTAAGCGTGCCGCGATAATGCAGGCGCGCCACAATTTCCTGCCCTGTATAGCAGCCTTTGCGGAAGTTAATGCCATTCACCAGTTGGAAGTTAATCGCTTGCGGTGTAAATGCCTCGAAGGTTTCGGGTGTTATATCGCCAATCCCCGCTTGAATGCTCAGTAAATTCCACAGGTTTTGGCCAGCAGGGAAGGCGACGGTACTTAGCTGATCCCAAATAGCTTCTGCCGCATCGGCGGCGAGCCAGCATTCATAACGGTTTTCCGCGAGGCGAATAATCAGGTGCCCGCCCGTTTCTTGCCAGTCATCATCCTTAGTAAGCTCGATTGCAAAGGTAGCTTTAATTACTTGTGCAGCTTGTACTCCCGCAATGCCTACGCAGCGATAGGCTTGGCTTTTATCGGCCAATTTTGCTTTAGAAAACACAATATATTTCCCGAGGCTTGCTAAGCCATTCGCGACCAAATCGTCATGAACGCGCAGTAGGATTCGTTCGCTATCGGTTTGCAGCGCGCGAAAACACAGCAGCATGCGGCCTTTAATATTGCATTGCGCGCCCAAGCGGCTGGTCTTTTCGGCGAGTTCACGTACATCGCAAGTAACTTGCCCTTGCAAGAACTTGGCGCTATCTGGCCCTTTAATTTCAATCAGGCCTTGCGCTAAAGGCATGACATAAGTGCTATCGGGCGAGATGTTTGGGTGTGCAAAATCTGGTTTGCCATTCGTGTTCAAAACAGCGCCTTTACTGGTTAAAAATTGGTTCCAATCAGACATGGTGAGGGCTCAGTGCGGTCAAAAGACAAAGATGCGCTAAGTGTATCGCATCTTCGTTGCGAAAAATAAATCTACAACTCGGCAATTGGCAGGTTTGGAGTTTACGATCGTGTATCTTAACGAGTGCCGATAATGTCCAAGGTAAAGGTCTTTTAAGGTATAATCGCGCCACTTAAATTGTTGGTGAAGGTGTTGCAGGTGGAAAGAAATCGTTTATTTTGGGGTAGCCGCCGCGGCATGCTTGAGTTGGATTTAGTGCTCCTGCCGTTTTTGGAAAATGTTTATCCCACACTTGATCAAGCGGATAAAGAGCGGTATTGGAAATTATTAGAGTGTGAAGATCAGGATATGTTTGCTTGGTTTTTACGCCGCGAAGACCCAGACGATAATGACTTAAAAAGGATTGTAACCATTGTCAGAAATAACACCGGCCTCCAGCCAGAACAGCGCAGCTGATTCGGCTGTTACATCTCAACGTACAACCGCAACCGGTGTCGATTTGGCACCGGTTATTATTTCTCCCTCCAAAAATCTGTGGCGAATTGAATTTATTTTTTACAGCTGCATGCTAGTTGCCGCTTCAATCGCAATATTCCCTTTTTTCTTTAGCGCTTTTTATTGGCCAATTTTATGGCTGGTATTTTCTGCATTAATTTTTATTGCGTTGCGCACTCGCTGGCGTGCTCAAAAATTACCGGCAGTGACTTTTAGTGTAGAAAAACATGTTTGGCGGTTGCGTGATACAACTGGCGAATTCACTGTTGTTCCTTATGGTGAGATTTTATTGTGGTCGTGGGTAATTATTTTGCATCTGCGAAATCCTGTGGATGGCAAAAAATATCATGTGGTTGCGTTAACGGATTCTATGAAGGAAGAGGATTGGAGGAGGTTGCGAGTTTGGTTGCGGACTGGGTTGAGAAAAAATCTTTAATCCGTAGCCCGTAAGAAGTGAAACGTATTACGGGATTTGCAATCTCCGTATTGCGCTGCGCTTCATACGGGCTACGGAATTAATCTTTACTGACTACCACATCCTGTGCGGCAAAATTCGTCGGCACTAAAATTGTATCGCGAGCGATATTGGATTTGCTGGGGAAATCGAGCGAGTAATGCAGGCCGCGACTTTCTTTGCGATCTAGCGCTGAACGAATAATTAATTCTGCGACTGTTGCTAAATTACGTAGCTCAATTAAATCGCTGCTAACGCGATAATTACTGTAATACTCCGCGATTTCTTTTTTCAATAATTTGATGCGGTGCGATGCGCGCTGTAAGCGTTTGTGTGTGCGCACAATGCCCACGTAGTCCCACATAAAGCGGCGCAGTTCATCCCAGTTATGCGAGATCACAACGTCTTCATCAGAATCGGTTACGCGGGTTGAGTCCCAAGGTTTTGATTGCTCGGGCGCGTTAATGGTGGCGAGGGAATCAATAATTTGTTGGCCGGCAGATTGTGCGTAGACAACGCATTCCAGCAGCGAATTACTCGCCAAACGATTCGCGCCGTGCAAACCGGTGAAAGAGGTTTCACCAATGGCGTAAAGATTCTGTAAATCGGTTAAACCATTTTTATCAACGACTATACCGCCACAAGTGAAGTGCGCAGCGGGAACCACAGGAATGGGTTCTTTAGTTATGTCGATGCCTAACTCCAAGCAGCGCGCATAAATGGTGGGGAAGTGTTCTTTAATAAATTCAGGTGTTTTGTGACTGATATCCAAATACAAACAATCGCAACCCAAGCGCTTCATTTCATGGTCAATCGCGCGCGCTACTATATCGCGCGGTGCTAGTTCCAATCGTTCATCAAAACGATGCATGAAACGTTCGCCGTTGGGCAAACGCAACACAGCGCCTTCGCCGCGCAAGGCTTCACTGATCAAAAAGTTTTTTGTCGATGCGTGATACAAACAGGTCGGGTGGAATTGGTTAAATTCCATGTTCGCAATGCGACAGCCTGCGCGCCACGCCATGGCAATACCATCGCCACTCGCGCCATCTAAATTGGTGGTGTAGAGATAAACTTTGCTCGCCCCTCCCGTAGCTAAAACGACTACTTTGGCTTGGAATACGTGCACTTGTTCGGTGATATTGTTGAGCACATAAGCACCCGTGCAACGAAGCTTGCGCGAGTTGGCATCTGCTTGGGTGATCAGGTTGACAGCGATGTGGTCTTCAAACAGATCTATATTTTTTTGCTGTTGTACTTGCTCAATCAATGTACTGTGAACTGCTCGGCCAGTGGCGTCGGCACTGTGAATAATGCGTCTGTGGCTGTGACCACCTTCTTTGGTGAGGTGGTAATCCTCGGTGCCATTTTCCTTGGTAAAACTGACGCCCTGCTCAATCAACCATTCAATTGCGGCTTTGCTGCTTTCAACCGTAAATCGCACTGCATCCTCATGGCATAGGCCAGCGCCTGCAACCAAGGTATCTTCTACATGTGCGTCAATGGAGTCCTGATCGTCTAATACTGCTGCAATGCCGCCCTGTGCAAACCAGGTTGAGCCTTGATTGAGAGCATTTTTACTGAGTACGGCAACCTTGGCGTGGCGCGCCAAACTGAGGGCGAGGGTTAAACCTGCGGCGCCAGAGCCAATGACAAGAACATCGTGAGAGAAGGTTTGGGTCATGGGTAATTTCTACAGCAATAAGAAGAACAAAGTCGTAAACTGTCGCCAGTATATACAAGCCAGACGCGAATGGTCAGCTAAACTCCTTAGGGAAAAGCTTGTGGAACTATCAACAGCAGCCTTGTGGAACTTGATGAGAGCGTGGAACTTTTGCGCTAGCCTCGAGTCAATGGCGTACAAAGCAGCAATAACAACTAAGCATTGCTCGTAACTAATATACTGTCGGTACACACATACACCGTACTGATTTTTGAGTCTTGGCCGGTTTTTAGGCGCTGAGACGCTTGGGGGTTTTAGAATGACAGCGCAAGTAGCGCCCGAAGTCGATGTCGATCAACAACTTGTAGAGCGAGTGCAAAAGGGAGATAAGCGCGCTTTCGATTTGTTGGTACTTAAATATCAACATAAAATTTTTGCCGTAATCAGTCGTTTCATTCGCGATCATGCCGAAGTGCAGGATGTCGCCCAAGATGCCTTCATTAAAGCCTATCGTGCATTGCCCAATTTCCGAGGCGAGAGCGCTTTTTATACGTGGATGTATCGTATTGCGATTAACACCGCTAAAAACTATTTAGTCGCGCGCAACCGCCGTCCACCCGCTAGCGATGTTGATGTTGATGATGCCGAATTTTTTGCCGGCAACGACAACATGCACGAAATGAATACGCCTGAGCGGAACCTGCTGCGCGATGAGCTGCAATCGGTGATTGATCAAGCCTTCCGCGATTTACCTGACGATTTACGTATGGCGGTAACGCTACGCGAAATTGATGGATTGAGTTACGAAGAAATCGCCGAAGCTATGGACTGCCCGATTGGTACTGTGCGCTCGCGGATTTTCCGTGCTCGTGAAGCCATAGATAAAAAGATCCAACCTTTGATCGAATAAGTGTATTGGTGGCCTTGTGATTGAGGTGAATTCACAGAAGTGGGGTGATGTGTGAGTAAATCGGTAACCCCAAATCGCCAAAAATAGATTTTCGTGTAAATATGCAAAAATTGTGGATCTTAGCTGAACCTTTATAGTGAACTTAGGTCATAAAGCCAGTAGATAGAAATTGGATGTTTTTAGTTTAAAAACCATTTTTCAGTTAACAGGTAAATCTCAAAATGAGTGAGCAAAACCGGCCGCAAGTCCTCGCAGAATCAATCTCGGCACTGATGGATAATCAGGCATCTGAGCTTGAGTTACAGCGAATTTTAAAAGCCAGTGAGCAGGATGCTGAGGTCAAAGCGACTTGGTCACGCTACCAAATTGCGAGTGCCGTCTTGCGCGGTGAGCAAGCTCCCATAGTCATGCCTGATTTCGCAGCGCGCATTAGTGCTGCTATTGATGAAGAAGATGCCTTGGTTGCACAGTCTGCAACAACATTCAGCTCAAAAGCCAAGCCTCAAGGCTGGTTGTATCAATTAGGTCGTGTTGCCTTGGTAGCGTCTGTAGCTGGCGGCATGGTGTTAGGCGTAAACCAATACAATGGCGGCACAGCTCACCCAGCAAGCCAAATTGCGAGTAATACTGTTGTGGCACCAATTACTGCACCGGTTGATACTTCGGTATCTTTACCGTCAGGTTTTAATGGCCCTATGTTGAATACCCGTAATGTTGCGGTGCAAAGCGGCTATGAAACTCGTCCACAAGAAAATCGTCGTGTGTCTTTCCAACCTCGTCAGCCCAACACTGTGGTGTCCGATGAGGAAGTATCGCGTTATGTGAACCAAATGATTAAAGCGCATTCTGATAATGCGGCTATGAACTCTGGCCAAGGTGTATTACCTTATGCGCGTGTAATCATTACTGATGAAGAATAAGTTATGCCCAACATTTCCTTGTGGTTGTCGTCCCTTGCTTTGGCGATAACCACATCAGTCCAAGCTCAAACCTTACCTAGCCAAGCTCCTACCTCTGTCCAAACCAATCTACCCGGCGTGCAAGCCTTGCTTAGTAAAATGTCGCAAACAGCTGCGCACATTAACTATCGTGGTTCGTTTACTTATCAGAATCTGACCAGCGAATTACAAAGCTTTCGCATTGAGCATTGGATTGAAAATGGTATTGAGCACGATCGTTTCTTGTTCCTTAATGGCCCTGAGCGTTTAATTGTAAGAGATGGCCAGCCCGTTGATTGCAAGGCTTTGGGTGATGAATTGCTGCAGGGCGATTTCGCCAAAATTGGTAAAAGCCTGATCAAGATGGATCAACTCTACCAGTTTGAAATTCGTGGGCGTGAGCGCATTGCTGGGCGATGGTCGCGAGTGCTGCAAGTTTTACCCAAAGATCCTTTCAGATATGGCTACTTGCTGAATATTGATGATGAAACAGGGTTGGTGCTTAAGTCGTGGTTAATCGACGAAAATGCTCGCCCTTTAGAGCGTTATCAATTTATCGCGCTTGAGTTAAATCCTGACCTCAGTCAGATGAAATCGAAAAGCCAGCAGTTGCATGAGCATAAAGCGGTTGCGAACGTAACGCCTTGCAATCCCACTGAACTAGGCCAGCCATCTGCTTGGCAAGTGGCTTGGGTACCTCCAGGTTTTGCTTTTGCAGGTGAGCGCCAATTAGCGAATGGTCAGTCGATGCTGATGTATACCGATGGTTTAAGCACCTTTAGTATTTTTATTGAGGCAACGACTGGCATAGTTCCGGAAGGTTCTGGCAAGCGCGGAGCTACCTTGGCTTATATGTCGCGAATGGTCGTGAAAGATGTTGTTTACAGAGTCAGTGTGGTCGGTGAAATACCGGTCGCGGCCGCTGTGAAAATCGCGCAAAATATAACGGGGCTCTAGGGGCTCTAGGGGCTGTTGGTGCTTGCCTGTTTTCACTGCGCAAGCCCTTCGGGTTGTGGTTGAGTCTGCGTCACTCGGCGTTGCTCGTCGTTTATTTGGAATGACCAAACCGCACTCCTCGCGCCTTGATTGACGCAGACTCAAGCACAACAGTGCAAACAGGCAAGCACCACCAGACCCTCGCCCCTTTTTTATACCTTCATTCCTTTCATCTGTATTTCAGGTAATTACATGCTTCTTGAAACAGGCCGAATTGTTGCCATAGAACCTCAAGGTTTATGGGTAGAAACCATTCAGCGTTCCGCTTGCGGTTCCTGTCAGGCGCAAAAAAGTTGCGGCCATAGTCTGTTGGCGAAGTGGGGGGCAAGTGCTTCCCGTTTGTGGGTTGTATTGGATGGGCGCGATGCCAATCAGTATCGCCTGGGTGATCAGGTACAAATTGGTGTGCCGGAAGACGTTATTGTTGGCGGTTCTTTATTTATGTATATGGTGCCGGTATTGGCAATGATTACCACCACATTTATTGCCTATCACCAACATTTGAATGATGGTTTAACCGCGCTTAGTGGATTTGTGGGTTTGGTACTCGGTGCGCTTATTGTGCGCTGGCGCTCGCACCAGACTCGCTTCGATAGCCGCTTGCAGCCGATTTTGGTTGACGAAAAAACGCAGTTCGTGGCCATTCAACATCATGCTGATTATTAATTCCCACGTTCACATTCCCTTGCATGAGATTGAGCTCACGGCCATGCGTGCGCAGGGTGCTGGCGGGCAAAATGTCAATAAGGTGTCGAGTGCGATACATCTGCGTTTTGACATTCATAACTCTTCCCTCAGTGAGTTTTGTAAATCAAGATTACTCGCGTTGGATGACAAACGTATTTCAAGTGATGGTGTGCTGATCATTAAGGCGCAACGCCATCGCACTCAAGAAATGAATCGCGCTGATGCTTTGGAGCGATTGCAAGAAATAGTGCTAGGGGCGATAAAAATTGTGAAAGTTCGTCGCGCCACTAAACCTACTTACGGTTCAAAACAAAAACGCATGGACGGTAAAAGTATTCGTTCAACAATTAAAACTGCGCGAGCGAAGGTTCTTGTCGATTAACCCAAGTCACCAATAACACTGCTCGCGCATTTCATCCAAAATCGTTTCATGTCCCTATTAATTAATGACTCATTGCGAATGTGCCGTTTGCGAAAAAGCAACCTGTGGCTGCGGCATGTCGCGCCATAATGATTGCTGTAATTCTTGGAAATTTTCGCCGCCAGTTTGCAACAACCAATCAACCAATGCATTTGCGACATCTGGGTAAATCACTGGTGTTGGTTTCATTAATGGCAACCAGCGACCAATTGCTGCTTCGTTTAATAAATGAGTTGATGAACCATAGCCTAGCTGGGTGAGTGCCAATGCATTCGATGCTTGTTCCATTTGCCCTGCGACAGGTTGCACCAGAATTTTTTTGCCGAGCTGAATAGCTTCGCTTGGCAATTCAAAACCAGCGCTGCAAATTACACCTTCACAGCGATGCAAATCTTGCTGGAAGCCTTCGCGTGAAAATGGGCGAATATGAATGTGTCCATTATCAATTGGCTGCGGAACATTTTGATACACATAAAATTCATAGTCAGGGAATTTGCGCAACTGCGGAACAATGTCATCCAAGCCAGCGAAGGGCAAATACACCAAATAATGTTTATGCAATGATTCGTTAGGGTAGTGTGATGGCTCAATCAATGGTGGCAAAATTGGTTGGTTGAAGTGATGCCAATGCAAACCAATTGCTTGCGTAACCGGTGCAAAATTTTGCATAAACCAATCGGTGACGACATTATTATTTTTCTTGGGGATTTTGTGTAAGAACGCATTTTGATGCGAAATACCAATCACTTTTTTTCCTGCGCGTTTTGCAGCGTGAGCAGAAACAGGCTCAAAATCATTAATGATGAGATCGTAACCTTCAACATTTACTTTTTTAATATCGTCGTTTAGCTGCATTAAGTTAGCTTGCAGCGCCGTTTTTAAATAGAGGATGCGGCCGCTTTTAACGGCGAAAGTTAAACCGCGGTAGCATTGAAAATCGCCAAAGGCTTGCATATCAAAAAAATCTTCACGGGGGCGGCCAGAAAATACCCAATCAACTTGTACACCTTTTGCGGCAAATGCTTTGGCCATAATGCGCGCGCGCGTAACGTGACCATTTCCTGTTCCTTGAACACCATAAAGTATTTTCATAGAGCTACCTGTCATGAGTGTGTATAAAAATATGCTTGCGCTGAAAGGCGCTTGTCATATCTGTCTGTAAAAATCCACGGGCTGCGAAAATCTGTAGCTGTAACAATTCCGACATGCTTAGGTGATAGACGTCTTACTGAAAAGCATTCATCATTCACGGCCTTGCGCGTTTGAGTTGTTACAGCATCAGAAATATCACCGCCGTATGACTTTTCTATGAAGAAGATATGAATTAACCGTGACAAGCCGGGGCATCAAGCAATGACTGGAGTCATTGGCCCTAAAAGCAATGTCACTAATCGAGAGAGTTGGAGAATTGGAATGAGTAAACCTGGTAAAACCGGCATTGCCCGTATCGTTGATGCGTTCGGCTATTCCATGAAGGGCTTCGCAGCTACTTGGAAATTTGAAGCGGCTTTTAGGCAAGAAGTGGTTCTGGGTGTGATTTTGACCCCGGTCGCATTTTGGTTGGCGACTACCCATATTGAATTAATACTGCTGCTGTCCAGCATCTTCTGGGTGCTTATGGCAGAGCTTGCCAACTCATCGGTAGAGGCGGTGGTGGACAGAACTGGTTCAGAGCGTCATGAGTTGTCCGGTCGTGCAAAAGACATCGGCTCTGCCTTGGTTTTCACCAGTCTTATCCTCTTAGCGGTAGTTTGGGGTATTGTTGCTGCCCATCGTTTCCTGCCAAATTTCTTTTAAACAACTTCCTGTTCTGTTATCTGCTTACAACCTAACACCCAAAAGTCAGTCGCTTTTGGGTGTTTTTCTTATATGGTTTATTT